>CAMNCG010000174.1 GCA_946534105.1 uncultured Verrucomicrobiota bacterium | reverse complement strand
CGCACGTGCTCGTGAGGTCGTCGATCATGATGACGTCCTTGCCCTGCACGTCGCCGACGAGCGAGAGCGCTTCGACTTCGCTGCCGCTCTTGCGTTGCTTGGCCACGATCGCGAGGCCGCAGCCGAAGCGCTGCGAGTAGCTGTAGGCCTTCTTCACGGAACCGGTGTCCGGCGCCACGACGACCGGGGCGGGGAAGTGCTTCCCGAGCAGGTAGTCCATGATCACCGGGTCGGCGTGGAGATGGTCCACCGGGATGTCGAAGTAGCCGACGATCTGCGCCGCGTGCAGGTCCATCGTGAGGATGCGGTTCGCGCCGGCCGCGACGAGGAGGTTTGCCACGAGTTTCGCCGTGATCGGCACGCGCGGCTGGTCCTTGCGGTCCTGCCGGGCGTAGCCGTAGATCGGGAGCACCGCCGTGATGCGGCCGGCCGAGGCGCGGCGCAGGGCGTCGATCATGATGAGAAGCTCCATCAGCGCCTCGTTCGGACGGCCGCAGATGGACTGGATCGCGAAGACGTCGCGCCCGCGGACGCTGTCCGCGATCTTGACGAACGTCTCGCCGTCGGGAAACTGGACGACTTCGCAGCGGCCGAGCGGCATGCCGAGCGAATCGACGATCGCCTGCGCAAGGGCCGGATTGGAAGTGCCGGAGTAGATTTTCATGGGGTCGGAAGGATCGGAGAGTCGAAAGGGTCGGGGGGGACCGTCCGAAGGGGGGAGGGAAGGGATTTGCCCGACCTGGATTCGAACCAGGGCTCAGGGCACCAAAGGCCCGTGTGCTGCCATTACACCATCGGGCAATGTCCGGAGGACGTTGCACCAAATCCTCTCCCGCAGGCCCCGGCGGATCGCTTCGGCGCTTTCCCGGCTTCTCGCCAGCCCGAAGACAGCCGATCCGCTCCCCGAAAGGAGGCTTCCCAAAGCACCACCCTCACGGAGCGCCAGGCAAAAGCGTTCAGTCGAGGGATGAAGCCGGAAAACGATGTCCTGCAGGCCGTTGAAAAGCGCGCGGGCGCAAGCCTCGACGTCGCCGTTTCGAACGGAACGGACGCAATTCTCGCATGAACCCCGCGAAGATGTCAAGAGGGGTCGCCGTTCCCCGCCTTGGCCGCCGTCCCGACCGTCGCAGGCGTCGTAGACGGCTTTCGTCGAGACGCTTTCGCCGGGGAAGGCGGCGACGAGCCACATCGGCGGCGCGGACGCGCCAGGCGGCAGGATCCGCCGCACGCGCTCCCCACGGCCCTCCATGAGAACGGCGCCGCCGAGTTGCAGCGCGGGAACGTCGCTTCCCACGGCCGCGCCGGCGGCGAGGAACCGGTTTTCCGGAAGATCGGGCGCCCAGAGCGCCTTGAGGCAGGCGAGGACGCCGGCGGCGTCGGCGCTGCCGCCGCCCATGCCGGCGCCGATCGGGACTCGCTTGACGACCCGGATGTCGCAGCCGCAGCGCGACGGATCCCGCCCCAGTTCGCGCTGCATCGCGCGCACGGCGCGCACGGCCAGCTGGCGTTCGGCGGGGAGGGCCCGCAACTCCGAGACGTCGACGCCGTCGCCGACCGTTTCGCACGTCACGGCGCCGTCGTCCCTCTCCGAGACGGTCACGCTTTCGAACAGCGACACCGGCACCACGACGCTTCTGAGCTCGTGGTACCCGTCCGCCCTCTTGCCGAGGATTTCGAGGGAGAGGTTGATTTTTCCCGGCGCTTCCGCCGATGCCGTCGCCATGGTCCGGTTTCCGTTTTCGTCCGTCGGGGGAGACTACCACGTCTGCGGCTCGCGCGGCAACGTCCGCACGTCCGGCCTCGGCGTTGCGCGGCGGGGGGCGGCGTGGTATCCTTCTGCTCCGCCATGATTGAGAAAGACAAAGTCGAAGCCATCCTTTCCCGGATGCGGACGGTGGAGGGACTGCTCGCTGATCCGGCGGTCGCGGCCGACCAGAAGAAGTATCGCGGGCTCGTTCGCGAGCACGCGTCGCTCGGCAAGCTTCAGGAGCGCGCGTCGGCGTACTACTCGCTTCTCGACCGCATCGAGGAGGACCGCGCGATGGCGGACGATCCCGCCGCGGACGCCGAACTGCGCGAAATGGCGCGGACGGAGCTCGCCGAGGCGGAGGCGTCGCTTCCGGCGGCGGAGAAGGCCCTTTCCCTCGCGCTGCTGCCGCCCGATCCGGACGAGCATCGCAACGCGATCCTCGAAATCCGCGCCGGAACGGGCGGAGACGAGGCCGCTCTCTTCGCGGGAGACCTGCTGCGCATGTACTCCCGCTACGCCGAGTCGAGGGGCTGGAAGATTTCCACGCTCGATTCGGCGCCGTCGGAACTCGGCGGGTTCAAGGAAGTCTCCGTCTCCGTTCAGGGGGACGGCGCGTACCATGCGCTCCGGCACGAGGGCGGCGGCCACCGCGTGCAGCGCGTTCCGGAGACGGAGGCCCAGGGGCGCATCCACACGTCTGCCGCGACCGTGGCGGTGTTTCCCGAGGCCGAGCCCGAGGACGAGCTTGAAATCCGCCCCGAAGATCTCCGCATCGACACCTACCGCTCCGGCGGCGCCGGCGGACAGCACGTCAACAAGACCGACTCCGCGGTTCGCATCACCCACCTCCCGACCGGCGTCGTCGTGCAGAGCGACGAGGAACGCTCGCAGCACCAGAACAAGGAGAAGTGCATGTCGGTGCTGCGCTCGAAGCTTCTTGCCGCGCAACGCGACGCCGAGGCCGCGAAAATCGGCGCCGAGCGTCGCGGCATGATCGGTTCGGGCGACCGCTCGGAGCGCATCCGCACCTACAACTTTCCCCAGAACCGGCTCACCGACCATCGCATCAACCTCACGCTCTACTCTCTTGACCGCGTGATGGAAGGCGCGATGGACGAGCTCCTTTCCGCCCTCGCCGCGCGAAGCGAGGACCTTCGTCTGGAGGCCCAGCTTTCGAGGCTGGGAGGTCCCGGATCCGGCCCCGGCTAGTGTTTTTTTCGCGTGTGCGGCTTTTTTTCTCCCCAAGGCCGCGTTTCCCGGTTGACTTTCTTCCGGCTGCGTCCTATCATGGGGAGCGCAACAACCCATGTCCCGTTTCGGAGTCCGATCATGCGCCTGCGCCGTTTTTCCGCAACTTTCGCCGCGACCGTCGCGCTTTTCTGCGCCGCATCCGCGTCCGCTTCCATTTTCGAGCCGCTGTTCATGGTGACGAAAATCGTCGGCGACGCGCGCGTCGTGCGCCCCGACGGCCGCACCGAGCCGCTGCTCGTCGACCACGCCTATCCGTACGGCTCCCGCATCGTCGTCGCCTCCGCGCTGACGCGCGAGCAGGCCGCGTCGTACAAGTCCGCGGGCGTCGAGCCCGAGGAGCCTCAGGTTTCGCTCACGATGGCGCGCGACTACCGCTTCCGGTTCTCCGCGGGAAGCGACGTCACGCTTTGCGACGCGTCCGGCGAGGACGGGGAACGGAAGATCATCGATCTTGCCGCCGGTTCGGTGAGCACGTTCATCACCGCGTCCTCGACGAAGACCGGCGGCGCGGGCGACGCCGCGGTCGAGGCGAACCTCTCGGCTCTGGTCGTGCGCACGCCGGTTGGCGAATGCTCGCGCCTCACGCAGCGCAACCAGATTCAGGTGGGCGCCGATTCGCGGGATCCTTCGATCCGCCGCTGCCAGTTTGCGTCGCAGAGCGGTCTCATGGAGATTTCCGGTCCGCAGTACCGACTCTACAAGCTCAAGAAGAACACCGTCATCGACATCGACGGCTCGGCGGACTTCACGTCCGTTTCCGCCCGCTATGGCGAATTCACGGCCGAGTTCGAAAAGGGCGCCGACGCCGTGGAAAAGGCGGTGTTCCGCACGCGTTGCGTCGGCAAGGTCTGGCGCGAACGCGCCGAGATCGGCGGCCGCATGGCCATTTCCGTCATGATTTCCTATCCGAGCGGGAAACTCGTCACGTACGATTATCTTGAAGGCCAGACCGGGGTCGGCGCGTCCTCGACGGGCGGCGCCGCCGAGGGCGGACGCGCCGCGTCACGCGGCGCGGGGGCCGGCGACGAGCCCTCCGAGACCGTTTTCGGCGGAGACGACGGCGATTCCGACGATTCCGCGTCGGCCACCCCGTCCGGCGATTCCGCCGGCGATTCGTTCGACTTCGGCGATTGGTGATCGCCTCGTCAAAAGACGGAACAACGGCGCTTTCCGCCGGAATTCACCTTCCAAGGACACCCCCAACATGAAAAGCAAATCCCTGATCGCATTCGCGGCCGCGTTCGCCGTGACCGTTGCTCCTTCCTTCGCGCAGGAGGAAGCCTCACCCCCGGCCGGCCTTCCCGTGGATCAGGCCATTGAACTGGCCCGCATCGTCAACGCGGCCGGCGACGAGACGAAGGACGCCATCGCGACGGTCGTGAAGGACGTTTTCAGCAATGTCGAAGACGTGGCCGCCTGCGTCGGCGACCTTTCGGCGGCCCTTGCCGCCGCCGTCGTCGCGCAGGGCAGCCGGCAGGTTGCGCAAAATCTCGCCGACATCGTCGGGGCCATTGCGGCTTCGGCGCCCGGCGACGAGGCTTCCGCCCTCGCCGAGCGCGCCGCCGCGACGATCGTCACCGCGACGGGAAGCCGCGCGTTCGCCGAACTCGTTCCGGAGGAGATCGCCGACGCGGTCGCGGACGCCGTCGAGGATCCGCTCTCCGTCGTGACCGCGAAGGACGCGACCGACACCCGGGCGCTCTTCGCCCGCATTTACGAGATCCTGACGCCCGACACGTACACCATGCACACGGACCGTGACGCGCACTTCCTGCTCGGCAACGGCCCCGGCGCGGGTTCCGGCAAGGTCGGTCCCGGCGGAATGGCCGCGTACGGCAAGGCGTGGGTCTACGGTCCGGACGGATCCATCGTCCTGCTCCCCGGCGGAAAGGACGGCGGCTCGGGCACGACCCCCGGCGGCTCCAAGAAGCCCCCGAAGAAGCCGGTCCGTCCGACTCCCAAGCCGTCGCCCACCCCTGTCGGCAACCGCTGATCACGTTTTTCGGAACCCGTTTTCCCTGCTCGCGCGGCCTTTTCCGGCCGCGCCACATCCTCTAGAGACAAGCACGAGAATCCGCCATGTTCATCATCAAGTTCAACAACATGGTCAAGAACAAGTGGGTCTGGGCCGCGTTCGCCCTCGTCGTGGCGATCGCGTTCGGGGCCTCCGACATTCTTGACGCCTCGTCCCGTCGTTCCGGGGGGCGCGGACCATCCAGCGTGGGGACCCTCGCGGGGAATCCCGTCGATCCGATGCGCTTCGAGGTCCTGACGCGCATGGCCCGGCTCGACGCCCGCGGCCGGAATGACGGCGTCGTGGAACCCCGCGAGGTGTGGAAGACCGTGGCCGCGCTCGCCAAGGCCGACGAGCTCGGCATCCGCGTCTCGGACCGCGCGCTCGCCGAGATGCTCCGCGCCGATCCGTCCTTCCGCGGCGAAAACGGCGCGTTCGACGACCGCGTGTACCGCGCTCTCCTCCGCCAGAACGACCTCTCGCCCGTTCTCTATCAGGAGATCGTGCGCGCCCGTCTTCGGCTTGCAATCCTCCGTCAGGCCGTTGCGGGCGGCGCCTGGGCGCCTCCCTCCGTCGTCGAGGACCGTGTCCGCGGCCTGAGCGATTCCTACACGCTCCGCTTCGCCGTCTTTTCGAACGCGTATTCCGCGGCCGCGGCCGAGATTTCGCCGGAGGAGGCGAAGTCCTACTATGACTCCCATCAGGAGCAGTACAGCGTTCCGGAACGCCGCCGCGTCGCGTACGTGGTGTTCCCCTCGATCCGTTGGCGCGACCAGATCAAGCCCGAAGAGGACGACGTGTTCGACTGGTACGATTCGCACCAGTCCGATTACGCGACGACCGACACGAACGGCGTCGAGACGGTGAAGACGCTCGAGGAGGCGCGACCGGAGATCGAGAAGGCCCTTGCGCGCCAGCTTGAGCGCGAGGCCGCGTACCGCGCCGCCTGCGATCTCTCGGACTGGTTCTTCGAGAGCGATTCGGCCACCGAGGCCGATTTCGCCGTGAAGGCCGCCGAGGCCGGCATGTCCGTGACGACGAGCGGCCTCTTCGCCGCCGGTTCCGCTCCGGTTTCGCCCGCCGTGGCGAGCGACTTCTCCGACGAAGTCTTCTCCCTTTCGCTCGATTCCTTCAAGGACCGCGTCGGCAACGCCGTCGGCGGGGAGACCGCCGAGTCGTTCGTCCCGATGCTCCTCGAAATCGACCCCGCGCACGTGAAGTCGTACGACGAGGTGTCGAACGCGGTGCTTTCCGACGCCAAGGCGCAGAAGGCCTCGTCCGATTTCCAGAAGGCGGTTTCCGACGTCCAGTCGCGCCTTTCCGAGGGCCACGCCACCGGCGAGTCCTTCGACGAGATGTGCCGCGCGCTCGGCATGGTTCCCGGCACCAATGTCGCGTTCTCCTACCTGCAGGCCGATTCGCGCGAGGCGCCGGTCCCGTCGCCGCGCCGCGTCGCCCAGGCGATGACGCAGCTCGGCCCCGGCGATCTCTGCCTCGACGGCGTGCCGGTCCCGGGCGGAGTCCTCTTCTTCGAAGTCGTCTCCCGCGAGGAAGACGCCACCGGCGTTCTCTCCGTTGTCCGCAACCGGGTCCGGGAAGGTCTCTCCGAGGAAATCGGCGAGAGCGTCTGGGAAAAGTGGCTTGAAGACAATCTCGTCTCGATGGATCCCGTTCCCGCGGTTCCGTTCGACGTCGGTTCCGGCGCCGCCGAGGCGGACGAATTCGAACCCGACGAGGACTGAGGTACCTTCCACGGCGTGGCCCGCATTCTCGCCGTCAAACTGAGTTCCCTCGGCGACGTCCTGCATGCACTGCCGGCCGTCGCCGGTTTTGCGTCGGTGCCCGGAAACGAGGTCGAGTGGGCCGTCCAGCCGCCGTTCGCGCCGCTGGTCGAACGGTTTTCGTGCGTGTCGCGCGTGTGGCGCGTTCCGAGGCCTTCCGAGACCCGGGCGTGGTTCCGCGCCCTCGCCGCGCTCCGGAAGGAGCGGTTCGACCTCGTCGTCGATTTCCAGGGGCTTCTCAAGAGCGCGGTCGTCGCGCGCGCGCCGCGCGCTTCCCGCGTGCTCGGGCCGTCGTTCGCGCGCGAAGGGTCGCGCTTCTTCTACGACGAACTCGCCGCGCGTCCCGGCGGTCCGCGCCGACACGCCGTCGAGGAGTGTTTCGACGCGCTCCGCCACGAGGGCGTTCCGGTTCCCGCCGAGCCGTCGTTTCCGCTGGACCTGCCGCCCGTCGATCCGGACGCCCTCGCGCCCGCCCTGCGCGGCCTGTCCGGCCCCCGCGTCGCCGTCGCGCCGTTTTCCCGCTGGGAGAGCAAGAACTGGCCCGCCGCGCGCTTCGCGGAGGCGATCCGGCTCCTGGTGGAGCGCCGCGGCGCCCGCGTCTACGTCGCCGGAGGTCCCGGCGACGCGGCGGCATCCGCCGCGATCATCGAATCCGCGGGCGTTCCGGCGGCGAATCTCTGCGGACGGCTTTCGGTCGCGGAATCGGCCGCCCTCTTTTCGCGCTGCGCGGCGCTTCTCACGAACGATTCCGGGCCGATGCACCTCGCGGCGGCGGTCGGCACGCGCTGCGTCGCGCTCTTCGGGCCCACGTCGCCCGACCGCACCGGTCCGTGGGGGGGGCGCCACCGGATCCTGCGCTCCGCGTGCCCGAAGGCGCCGTGCCGCAAGAGGGTCTGTCCCCTCGGCACCGGCGCCTGCCTTTCCGGCGTTTCCGCCGCCGAGGCCGTTTCCGCCGTGCTCGACGGGATCTAGCGCGACGCCTGCTTGCGCCGCCTCCGCATCCCGTTTCGCCTCGCCGCCTCCGTACTCCCCGCGCGCTCGCGCCTTCGGCCTTCCGTGCGCGGGTCGACGATGCCGTCGGCATCGTCGATATAGTCGATCGTCCGCTTCCCCCCTCCGCGTCCCCTCCACGCCGACCCCAAGGTCGCGCTAAGAACCGCGCATGGATGAATCTTGAATATTCGCTTATATTCAAGGTGAATATGTTGCGAGAATTCGGTAGGAACTCCGGGCCGCGTCGCCGGAACGGACGCGGAGGAAAGCCGCATCCCCCGCCTCTGCGGCGGACCGGTTGCGGCGCGGCTTTTTCGCCGCTTGCGCCCGCGGGCGGCG
>CAMNCG010000173.1 GCA_946534105.1 uncultured Verrucomicrobiota bacterium | reverse complement strand
TTGAACGGAACCGCCCCGCTCCGCCGCGCCAGCCGCTGGCGCCTGAGCCGTGCGATCCGCCGGATCCGGTTTTTCGATATGCCGTCGTTCATGCCGCCATTCTACCACGCCCCCCGTCCCGCCGCAAACCGCGGGTGGCAACGGGGTGTGCCCCGACGTTGTCAGCGGCAGGGCGCGCCCTTTCCCCCTCCGCGCTCCCTCCGCGCCGATCCCGCGGCCGCGCCCGATACGCGCGAGACCTCCGCCTGGACCTTGACCCGGACCGCATCATGCGGACGAACCCGGAACGCGCGGCGGACGTGGTACGGAGGATCGTCGAACACTTCGACCCGGAGACCCGGCGCGGGGCTAGCCGACGAAAGCGCGGGCGTTGCGGAACAGGCGGAGCCAGGGGCCGGCCTCGCCGTCGCAGAAGCCGTCGGGGCGGTAGGAGAGCTGGACGGAGCGGAAGCCGCGCTCGGGGTGGGGCATCATGATCGTGGCGCGGCCGTCGCGGGTGGTGAAGCCGGTGAGGCCGCCGGCGGAGCCGTTGGGGTTCAGCGGGTAGCGCTCGGTCGGGACGCCGGCGTTGTCCACGTAGCGGAGGCTGGCGCAGTCGTCGAGAAGCAGGCGGGTGCGCGCCTCTTCGGTTTCGAACCGGGCGAAGCCTTCGCCGTGGGCGACGGCGATGGGAAGGAGCGAGCCTTCCATGCCGCGCAGGAGCACGGACGGCGAGCGCATCACCTCGACGGTCGCGTAGCGCGCTTCGAAGCGCGTCGAGCGGTTGTGTATGAAACGCGGCCAGTCGTCGGCGCCGGGGATGATGCCGCGCAGCTGCGAGACCATCTGGCAACCGTTGCAGACGCCGAGCGTGAAGGTGTCGGGGCGGGCGAAGAATTCCGCGAAGGCGTCGCGCAGCTTCGCGTTGTGCAGGATCGTGCCGGCCCAGCCCGAACCGGCGCCGAGGACGTCGCCGTAGCTGAAGCCGCCGCAAGCGGCGAGGCCGGAGAATCGGGAAAGCGTCTCGCGCCCCTCCATGAGGTCGGTCACGTGGACGTCCACGGCCTCGAAGCCGGCGGCGTCGAAGGCGGCGGCCATTTCGACGTGTCCGTTCACGCCTTCCTCGCGGAAGATCGCGACGCGCGGGCGGACGGACGGGTCGGCGAGGGTCGGGAGCGACGCGGGATCGTACGTCAGCTTGAAGGAAAGGCCGGGATCGGCATCGTCCGCGGCGGCCTGCCGCTCGGCGCGGGCGCTCTCGGGGTTGTCGCGCCGTTCGCGCATGCAGGCCGAGGTTTCGCTCCAGGCGGAGCGGAGGCGCGAAATCGGGGCGTCGAGCCGGACGGTGTCGCCGAACTTGGCGGAGACGAATTTCGAATCCGGCGTGACCGGTCCCAGACGCGTGAAGACCAGACCTGCGTCCACGAACGCGGATTCGACGGCGGAGAGGTCGACGTCCGAGACCTGAATCACCATGCCGGGCTCTTCGGCGAAGAGCACGGCGAGCGTCTCGGCCTGAGTGCCGCACTGCGGGAAGCGGAGCTTCACGCCGCAGCCGCCGGCCATGGCCATTTCGGCGACGGTGACGGCGAGGCCTCCGTCGGAGCGGTCGTGCGCGGCGAGAATGCGCCCTTCGCGCAGGAGACGCTGGAAGACCGGCCAGAAGGCGACGAGGAGCTTCGGGTCGTCCATGTCGGGGACGTCGCCGCCGAGCATGCCCCAGCACTGGGCGAGGAGCGACGCGCCGAGGCGGTGCTTTCCGGCGGAGAAGTCGATCAGGGCGAGCGACGTTCCGCCGCGGCGCTTCAGATCGGGCGTGACGCCGACCGTGACGTCCGGCACGGGGCCGAAGGCGGAGACAACGAGCGAAACGGGGGAGAGCTGGAGGCGCTCCGTGCCGTCGGGATCGGTCCAGACCGCGGACATCGAGCAGGAGTCCTTGCCGACGGGAATCGAGAGCCCGGCCGCGGGGCAGAACTCCTCCGCGACGGCGCGGACGGTGTCGTAGAGCGCGGCGTCCTGGCCGGGCCGGCCGCACGCGGCCATCCAGTTGGCGGAAAGCTTCACCAGACCGAGCTCCGGGACGCCGGCGGAGGCGAGGTTGAGGACGGCCTCGGCGACGGCGAGGCGGCCGGAGGCCGGAGCGTCCGCGACGGCGACGGGCGAGCGTTCGCCGCAGGCCATGGCGGAGCCGTCGAGCCCGCGGTAGCCGAGCGTGACGACCGCGTTGTCGGCGACGGGGAGCTGCCACGGGCCGCACATCTGGTCGCGGTGGACGCGGCCGGTGACCGTGCGGTCCGCGATTGTGATGAGGAACGTCTTGTCCGCAGCGGCCGGATGGGAAAGCACGCGCAGGAGCGCGTCGAGCGCCTCGGGCGCGACGGGCTTTTCTTCCGGCTCGGGCGCCGCGGGCGGCTCCGGGACGGCCGGCGCTTCCGCCTCCCGCTTCGAGGCGTCGAGCGCCTCGAATTCCGCGAGGAGCGGATCGGAGGCGGGCTTGGAGGGCGGCGGGAGCGCTTCGGAACGGACGGCCGGGGACGCGAACGCGACGGGCGGGAGGCCGGCCGGGACGTGCACGACGTCGCGGTGCATGCGCGGGGGCTTGCCGAGGAGGGTCGAAACGTCCATGTCGATCGGCCGGTCGCCGAACACGGCGTCTTCGAGGACGAGCTTGTGGTCGCCGGTCGCGACGCCGACGAACGCGACGGGGCAGCGCTCGCGGGCGCACATCGCGGCGAACCGCTCCTTCGCTTCCGGCTTGAGCGCGAGGACGTAGCGCTCCTGCGCCTCGCAGCACCAGATCTCCATCGGGGTCATCGACGGCTCCTCGTTCGCGACGGCGCGCAGGTCGAAGCGGCCGCCGGTCTTTTCGACGAGCTCCGGACAGCCGTTGGAGAGGCCGCCGGCGCCGAGGTCGTGGATGGAGAGAATCGGATTTTCCTCTTCGCCGAGCGCGACGCATTCGTCGATCACCTCCTGGCAGCGGCGCTGCATTTCGGCGTTGCCGCGCTGGACGGAGTTGAAGTCGAGCTCTTCGTCGTTGGAGCCGAGCGCGAGGGACGAGGCGGCGCCGCCGCCGAGGCCGATGCGCATCGCGGGGCCGCCGATCTGCACGACGAGCGCGCCTTCGGGAATCTCCTTCTTGTACACCATCCCGCGGCGGATCTGGCCCATGCCGCCGGCGAGCATGATCGGCTTGTCGTAGCCCCACGAGCGGCCGGCGGCCTCCGCCTCGAACGTGCGGAAGAAGCCGCAGAGCTGCGGGCGGCCGAATTCGTTGCCGAACGCGGCGCCGCCGAGCGGGCCGTCGGTCATGATCGCGAGCGGGGACGCGAGGCGCGGCGGCGCGGAAACGTCCTTCTCCCACGGTTTCAGGTGGCCGGGGATGCGCAGGTTCGAGACCATGAAGCCGCTGATGCCGCACGAGGAGCGGGAGCCGACGCCGGTCGCGGCCTCGTCGCGGATCTCGCCGCCGACGCCGGTCGCGGCGCCGGGAAACGGCGAAATCGCGGTCGGATGGTTGTGCGTCTCGACCTTCATGAGGATGTCGATCGGCGACTCGCGGTAGCCGTAGACGCGGCTTTCCGGATCGCGCACGAACTCCTCTTCCCGGAAGCCTTCGATGACGCTCGAATTGTCGGAGTACGCCAGGAGCGTGCCCTGCGGATGCGCGGCGTGGGTGCCGCGGATCATGCCGAAGAGCGATTTCTCCCGCTTCTCGCCGTCGATCGTCCATTCGGCGTTGAAGATCTTGTGGCGGCAGTGCTCGGAGTTGACCTGGCCGAACATGACGATCTCGGTGTCGGTCGGGTTCTTTCCGGCCCTGGCGAAGTTGTCCGCGAGGTAGTCGATCTCGTCCGGGGAGAGGGCGAGACCCATTTCGACGTTCGCCTTCTCGATCGCGGCGCGGCCCTCGCCGAGGACGTCGTAGGTGCGGCCGGGACGCGGCTCGCCGGCGTCGAAGAGATCGGAAAGGTCGGCGTAGAGGCCCTCGGTCATGCGGTCGTGCAGGACCGGCGCGGCCTTGGCGAGCTCCTCCGGGGGAACGGCGGCGCCGTCCTCGCCGGAGGCGCGGTAGCGCACGGCGCGCTCGACGCGCCTCACCTTGCCGCCGAGGCCGCAGGAGCGGAAGATGTCCGTCGCCTTGGAGCTCCAGGGCGACACCGTGCCCTTGCGCGGGGAGACGAAAAGCCCCTCCTTTTCGACCGGGGACGCGCGGCCCACGGCGTCGAGCAGCTCGGAAACGGCGACCGCCGTTTCGTCGTCCTGCTCCGGCGCGGCGTCGAGCAGGTAGACGAACTCGGCCGTGAGGGAGACCTTGCGTCCGAGCGTTTCGCCGACGGCCTTTTCGAGCTGGGCGATCTTGAAATCGGGGAATGCGGAGGCACCGAGAAGCGTGAACATGGCGGCGGGGAGGAAAGTGCGGTGGAT
This sequence comes from uncultured Verrucomicrobiota bacterium, assembly GCA_946534105.1. Classification (GTDB taxonomy): domain Bacteria; phylum Verrucomicrobiota; class Kiritimatiellia; order RFP12; family UBA3636; genus UBA3636. The sequence continues at coordinate 3,718 of CAMNCG010000173.1, read as the reverse complement.
CGGAAGGGGGAGGGGAGGGCGGCGGGCGCGGCGGGGCCGCGTTGCGCCCGGACGCGACGCTACGCCTCGCGGCGGAGCGCGGAAAGGACGGCGGACGAGCCGGAGAGCTGGTCGCGGACGATCTGCGCGGTCACGACGAGGGCGCTCATGGCCTTCGGGACGTCGGACGTCGGGGCGCCGACTTCAAACATGAGCTCGGTCATGAGCTCCTCCATGATCGCGCGCAGGCCTCGCGCGCCCGTCTTGCGCTCCAGCGCGACCTTGGCGATCTCGCGGATGGCCTCCGGCTCGAACGAGAGATCCACGCCCTCCATGCGGAAGAGCTTGCGGTACTGGCGCACGAGCGCGTTTTTGGGTTCCGTGAGGACGCGCACGAGATCGTCCTCGGTGAGTTCGGAAAGCGTGGTGACGACGGGGAGGCGGCCGACGAACTCCGGAATGAGGCCGAATTCGACGAAATCTTCGGGCTCCGGGCGGGTGCGGCGCGCCTTGCCGGCGGCGCCGGCGGCGTCGGAAGAAAAGCCGAAATGACCCTCGGCGGATCGGCGCTCCATCGTCTTGTCGAGTCCGACGAACGCGCCGCCGCAGATGAAGAGGATGTCGCTCGTGCGGATTTCAATGTACTTCTGCTCGGGGTGCTTGCGACCTCCGGCCGGCGGGACGCGCGCGAGCGTCCCCTCGATGATCTTGAGCAGCGCCTGCTGGACGCCCTCGCCGGAAACGTCGCGCGTGATGGAGACGTTGCCGGTCTTGCGCGCGATCTTGTCGATCTCGTCCACGAAGATGATGCCCTTCTCGGCCTTCTTCACGTCCATGTCGGCGGCCTGGAGGAGGTTGAGGAGGATGTTCTCGACGTCCTCGCCGACGTAGCCGGCCTCGGTGAGGGTCGTGGCGTCGGCGATCGCGAACGGCACGTCGAGCAGGCGCGCGAGCGTGCGGGCGAGGAGCGTCTTGCCGCTGCCGGTCGGGCCGACGAGCAGGATGTTGGACTTCTCGATCTCGACGTCCGCGAATTCCGGATCCTTTTCCGCGGCCTTCGCGGCGGCGCCGCCGAAGATGCGCTTGTAGTGGTTGTGGACGGCGACGGAAAGCACCTTCTTCGCCTCGTCCTGCCCGATCACGTACTGGTCGAGCGTTTCCTTGATCTGGCGCGGGGAGGGAACGGTGCGGCGCTCCGGCGCGGCGGTCTTCCCCGCCTTTTCCCCCTTTCCGGCGCCGGGAAGGGCTCCGATTTCCGTGGCGACCGCCGCGACGAGGCCGCGGAAGTCCGGATCGGCTTCGGCGAGGGTCTTCAGCGCCGCGACGGTCTGGAGCTCCTCGCTTGCGAGGCAGTCATCGCAGAACTTGTCACCGCCGGCGATTTCGGTGAACGTTGCGAGGGGTTTCGTCTTCGGCGTCGCGCCGCAGAGGGCGCAGCGGTCGGATCCGTTGGAATTCTTGCGGATAGCCATGGCGGGGCCGGGTCACTTTCGGGGAAAGGGGGGAATGGAACGCGGGCGCGCCTTCGAGGCGCGCCCGCGGGGGGAATTGGCGCGCTAGGCGCCGGCGGGGCGCAGAACCTTGTCCACGAGCCCGTACTCCTTCGCCTCGTCGGCGGAGAGGAAGTAGTCTCGGTCGGTGTCTCGCTCGATCGTTTCAAGGGGCTTTCCGGTCGCGTCCGCGAGGATGCGGTTCAGGTTCGCGCGGACCTTCAGGATCTCCTCGGCCTCGATGCGGATGTCGCTCGCCTTGCCCTCGGCGCCTCCGCTGGGCTGGTGGATCATCACGCGGGCGTTCGGGAGCGCGAAGCGCTTGCCCTTGGCGCCGGCCGCGAGCAGCACCGCGCCCATCGAACAGGCCTGCCCGATGCAGTACGTGGCGCAGTCGCACGAGATGTAGTTCATCGTGTCGAGGATCGCGAGTCCGGCGGTGACGACGCCGCCCGGGCTGTTGATGTAGACCGAGATGTCCTTCTTCGGATCCTCGCTCTGCAGGAACAGCAACTGCGCGATGATCGAAGTGGCCATGCCATCGTCGATCGGGGTGCCGATGAAGACGATGCGGTCCTTCAGGAGCCGAGAGTAGATGTCGTACGAGCGCTCGCCGCGGCCCGTCTGCTCGACGACGACCGGGACGTAGTAGTCGGAATGGATGCTGGCCATGCTGGTGTGCCTTTCGGTTGCGGGGCGCCGCGTCGCGGGGCCGGGGCGCTAGAGCGAGACGCCGGCGGTGGGGGCGGCGGTTTCGAGGAGGCTTTCGAGCGTGCGCTCGCGGAGCGCGGCGCGGTGGTGCGCGCGCAGGGCGTCGCGGTCGTGGGCGAGCTTGTTCACCTCGGCGGCGGACATGCCGCTGCTGCGCACGACGTAGTTGAGGTACTCGTTGAACTGCTCGCCCGAGAGCTCGATCTTGCGCTCGCGCGCCGCGGCGTCGAGGACGAAGTCGATGCGCATGCGCTCGGCGGCCTGCGCGGCCGCGGCCTGCTGCAGGCGCTCGCGTTCCTTGGAGAGGTCCTCCTTGGCGACGCCCTTGTCCATGTTGACGCGGAGAAGGTCGGCGAGGACGGCCTCGGTGCGGCGCTCCAGCTCGGCCTTCGGCAGTTCGAAGGACGCGGCCTTGCCGAGGTACTTGGCGATCTGGTTGATCCGGCGCGCGCGGTCGGCGGCCTTGGCGCGGGCTTCCATCGATTCGCGCAGGCGCTTGTCGAGGTCGGCGGCGTCGGCGACGCCGAGGCCCTTGAAGTACGCCTCGTCGAGCTCCGGCAGGACGAACTTCTCGGCGGAGCGAATGGTGACGGCGTAGCGAACCTTCCGGCCGCGGAGTTCCTCCACGTAGAAGTCGGCGGGGAACTCCGCGTCGTATTCGTAGCTCTCGCCGGGCTTGCGGCCGACGAGGGAGTCGGCGAGGCCGGGAATGATCGAGTACTCGCTGCCGGCGGCGAAATACGCGTTTTCGCGCTTCGCGAAGGCGGCGCCGGCGGGAACGGCTTCGTCGAGCGGCTTGCCGTCCAAGGTGCCGGCGTAGTCGACGTGCGCCGCGTCGTCCTTGGCGAGGACGCCGTCGGCCTCCATCGGGACGTGGGTGCCGCGCGAGCGGCGGATCGACTCGGCGTTCTTCGCGACCTCCTCGTCCGTCACCTTGGTGTCGGCGTCGTCGACGGGGATGCCGTCGAGTTTCGGGAGGTCGAACTTCGGCACGAGATCGACCGTGAACTTCGCGGCGAGGCCGCCGGCCTCGGGGGCGTCGGCGGGATCGGAGGAAACGACTTCAAGGAGGTCGAGGGCGTTCTCCTTGACCGCCTTGTCGAACGACTCGCGGATGGCGCGCTCGGCGGCCGCGGCGCCGATGCGGGCGCCGAATTTGCGCTCGACGAGGGCGACCGGGGCCTTTCCGGGGCGGAATCCGGGAAGCTCGGCCTGCGCGGCGTACTCCTTGGCGACGGCGGCGCGCGTTTCGGCGACCTCGGCGGCGGAAAGCGAGATTTCAATGACGGAACGGGTGGAAGATTCGGGAGTGACTTTGGCGTTCATGGCTGTCCAATCGCGGTTGTCGAATCGCGGAACGTGGGGAAATCCCGGTCGCGCCGGGAGAAACGGCGGAAGATTCTACCAGAAATCCGGGAAAACGCGCGATGGCGGCGAACATCGCCCGGTCTCCCCGCGGCGGGGAGGGCGGAGGGTGTGACCCAACGTTGTCAGCGGCATGGCGCGCCCGTACGCGGGCTTGCGCTTGCGTGTGCGCC
>CAMNCG010000172.1 GCA_946534105.1 uncultured Verrucomicrobiota bacterium | reverse complement strand
GCGGCCGTCTCCGCGATCTGCAGAGGGATGCCGTCGATTTCCAGGGTGCAGGCGCCATCCTCCACCGCCAGCCCGTCGATGCCCATTTTCGCCGCGAAGGCGGTTATCAGTTCCTTGAGTTCCATGGTTGTCTCCTGTCTCCGGTTGAAAAGGTTGAAAAGTGGAAGGGTTGCACGCAGGGGGTGGCGGCGGGGCTACTCCTCGAACCAGCCTTCCTTGGCGATGGCGCCGAGAAGGTCGCGGCGGAAGGGGCAGACGGCGCGCAGGACGGATTTCTGCGCGCTGGTGGCGTATTCCCGGAACGCCTTTCTGGTTCCCTTGTAGGCCGGGAGCGGCGCCGGCGGCGGTCCTGCGACCTTGCGCTGGACCTCGCGCTTCTCCCAGTCGGCGGTGGAGACGACGCAGCCGCGGCCCTTGAGCGCCTTCGCGTGGGCGATGGCCCCGTCCAGGCGCTGGATCGCGACCTCGACCTGGTCTTCCGAGAGGCGCGAGCGAAGGCTGGCGACGTAGTCGTCGCGCGCCTGGCCGCTCTCCATCGCGACGAGGCGGTCGTAGAGCTCCTCGTCGATGTGGTCGGGCAGGCGCACGGAATGGCTGCCCGTCGCCTTCGTGAGGCAGTGGAGGAGAACCCGCGCCTTGATCTTGGAGATGTCCACGACGATCGAGCCGTCCTCGCCCACGCGGATGCCGGGGTCCTTCTCGAGCGGGGCGCTCCCCTCGCCGCCGTTCGGGCCGTAAACCGTCTTGGCGTTGGAGAACTGGATCCGGAACGCCTTCGCGTGTTTGCCCGTGAGCCGGAAGAGCCCCGGCCCGATCAGGAACTTGCCGAAGCAGGCGTCGTTGTCGATGCCCTTGAGTGAGGTGGTGCCGTCTTCGCGCACCTCCACGAGGTAGTTCCTGCCGTGGCGGTCGCCCTGGGCGGTCAGCAGGTCGAACCACTCGAGGCGGTTGGCCTTGCGCATCAGCCCGCCGACGACCTTCGCGTATTTCGCGTCGTCGAGGGCGCGGATCTGGGCGGCGTTCAGGCGGCCGGGGCTCCTCTTGGCGCGCGCGAAACCCGCCGCCTCCGTGCCGGGCGCCTTCTCCATGAACAGCCCGAACCGCCCGCCGTGCGCGCCGACGGACGTCTTCGTCATCACGTCGCCGAGCCCGAAGGCGTCGGCGGTGCGCTGCGCGGCCATGTTGAGCTGCGCGACGAGCAGCTCGTCCCGGTAGGTGCCCTGCGAGAGCTGGAGCGCGGAGATGCCCTGGCGGCCGGGGGCCTCCGGCTTGAAGACGTAGGTGGAGCCGTCCTTGAAGCCGACCTGGTAAACGGTGTTGGCGGCGCCGCTGCCGAGCGCCTTGGAGGAGACGGCGTTGGCGTCGTCGAGCGCGGGATCGGCGTCCTCGTCCGGGAGGCCGTTTAGGCGCGTCTCAACGAGGGTCGTGACGGCGAGGCGCCCCTCGAAGGCGGCCTCGAGCGTCTTGCTCGTGAGGAACTGCGAGGCGTCCCGCGCGTCCACGATCCGGCGCATCTCGGCCAGATGCTTCGTCTGGGTCTCGACGGCCCCGAGCGAGCCGTAGGCGAGCTTCATCGCTTCGAGCGTCTTCGCGGGCGATGCCAGGTGGGCCTTCAGCGCCTCGCGGAACTCCCTCACGAGCCGCAGCGTGCAGCGGTCCTGTTCCTGCATGGGAAGCTCCTGGATCAGCGTCCGCAGCTCCGGGACCGTGAGCGCGGCCAGGTCGTAGTCCTCCGCGGAGGTGCCGTCCGCGAAACGCTTCAGCTCGTCGGCGACTTGGCCCGCGTGCTCCGCCAGGGCCGCGGCGAGTTTGTCCATCTCCCTCCGGTTCGCGTCGGTCGGGTTCGCGACGAACTCGAGGGCGACCTCCCGGAGCCGGCGCTGCGTCCCGACCACCGCGCCGAGCGCGGGGAAGAGCATCCGCAGGAGCGGTGCGAACTTCGGCTGCAGGAGCGGGACGTCGGGCGGCGAGAAGGTCGTGACGGCGAAGTTGCCGAGCGCCTTGAGCGCCACGCTGCCCTTGATGTCCGCGAGGCGCGTCCGGCACGCCTTGAGCTGGTCGCGGGCCGCGCGGAAGAGTTCGGGGTCGAGCGGCGCGCCCTTCGCGGCGTGGTCGCGCTCCGCCTTCGAGAGCGCGTTCTCCGCCTCGTCGAGCTGGCGGCGGATGTCCATCGCCTCGCCGGCGTCGAGCTGGCGCTCCCGGGCCGCGGCGGCGAGGTCGTCGATGCGCCGGGCGAGAGGCGCGAGCGCGTCGCGGAAGTCGGCCGCGATCTTCTCCGAGCCGTGCATCCCGAGCGACTTTTCGGGGACGAGCGAGGCGAGCGTCCTGTCGAGGCGGGCGGCGGTCTCGGGGTCGTTCGGGGCCTTTTCCGCCAGGTCGGCGAACTCGCAGACGAGCGTCTCGACCTCCGTGGCGCGGCGGTCGTTGAGGAACATCGCCTCCTCGAGCGCGGACCGCACGGCGGGGGGCGTGCCGCGCGGAAGCCCGTTGAGCGCCTTGGCGAGTTGCTCCGAAAGCTTCGCCTGCGCGTCGAGAGCGGCCTTGACCGCCTTGCCGACGGGGTTGCGCTCGTTCCAGACGAAGCGGTTGCTCTTGTCCTTCACGAGCGCGTCGGCGATCTGGCGGCCCGAGAACTTTCCGATCTCCCCGTAGGCCTTCTCCGCGGCCTCGGCGGCCTTGTCGATCGCCTTGCGCGACGCCTTGGGAAGCCCGGCTGTCGTCGCCTTGAGCGCCTGGGCGTCGACCGGCTTGGCGACCGACCTGGCCGCCTTGAGGAGCATCGTGTCCAGCTTGGCGGCGATGCGGCCGGCCTGTTCGAGCCGGGCGTCCGCGACGGCCGGCTCGCCCTTCTCGCCCTCGGCGTTCGGCGCGCCGGCCCCTCCGGGGCCGGGATTCGGATCCACGATCTTGGGAAGCTCGACGGGAAGCGGATTGTTCATGCCGCCCGCGATGACGTTGAAGCCTCCGTGTCCGCTCATGGGTTCTCCTTGTTTCGGTTGGTTGTCTGATGCGGTAAGTACCCGTGGCGCCGCGAAAGGTTACGGCCAGAAGATCTGGACGTCGTCGCCGTCCGGGAGCGCGACATCGAGCCGCGCGACGAGCGGGTCCCAGTCCTCGGCTTCGTCGATCACATCGCCCTCCGGGCCGGAGACGGCGTAGCGTACGCCGTCCTCGTCGGCCGCGACGGAAAGGCCCGCCTCGCCCTCGGCCAGGAGCCTCCCCTCGGCGGCGGCCGCGAGCAGCAGGATCGCCAGGCGGAGCGCCGAGCCGACGCGGACGGCGTCAAGGGTCCTTTCCTCCTCGTCGGAAAGGACCCGCTCGCAGGGCAGCTCGAAGTCGATCGACAGCTCCTCCGACTCCCATGAGAAGACGAAGACGCGGCTCTGCAGCCCGTGACCCTCCACGAACCGCGAGAGACCCTCTCCCGATTCCAGCTCCGCCAGTGCGGCCCGGAGCTCCTCGATCGCTTCCTGATTGTCCATGACGGTGGCCATTCTACACAAACGCGCCCGTCACGTCACACCTGCCGTAAAACGTGAATTGCCTTTCCGGCGCAATTCAGGTAGACTGGCCGCCACTTGAACACCTCTCCGAACAGGTGCATCCTACCATGAACGCAAAATCCGCCTACGACTTCACCGTCAAGGCCCGCAAGGGCGACCCCGCCGCCCTCGCCCCCTGCATCGAGGCGCTGCTCGCCTAGAAAGGAACCCGACATGATTCCCGTCACGAAAGAAACCTTTGAATCCGAAGTGCTCTTCAAGGGCGGCGAGGAGGCGGACCGCAGCGTCGGCCTCGTCCCGCGCGACGCCATCCTGAAACTCATCGGAGGCTGAGCCATGCACGACATCGTCGTCGTCGGCGGCGGTCCGGCCGGCCTCACGGCCGCGATCTACGCCCGCCGGGCCGCGCGCTCCGTCCTCGTCCTCGAGGCGAAAGTCTGCGGCGGGCAGATTCTCAATACGCCGGACATCGAGAACTACCCGGTCGAGGCGCACGTCTCGGGGTTCGACTTCGGAGCACGCGTCGAGGCTCAGGCCCGCGGTCTCGGCGCGGAGATCGCCTTTGAGAAGGCCGTGGGGCTGCGACGCGACGGCGCGGACTGGGTCGTCGAAACGGCCCGTGGCGGCGAGCACCGCGCCCGCGCCGTGATCCTCGCCACCGGCTCGGAGAATCGCAAGCTCGGGCTGCCGGACGAGGAGCGCCTCGTCGGGCGCGGCGTCTCCTACTGCGCCACGTGCGACGGCAACTTCTATCGTGGCAAGGTCGTCGCCGTCGTGGGCGGCGGCAACACCGCGCTGGAAGACGCGCTCTACCTGGCGGACTTGGCGGAAAAGGTGTATCTCGTCCATCGGCGCGACGGCTTCCGCGGCGAGGAGACGAACGTCGCCCGTCTCAAGGCACGGCCCAACGTCGAGTTCGTCCTCAACGCCACGGTCACGAAGCTCGTCGCCGAGAAGCGCCTGCAGGCCATCGAGGTGACCGACGTGCGCGACGGCTCCGTCCGGACAATCGAACTGAAGGGACTCTTCGTCGCCGTCGGCCGCATCCCGGAGAACCAGAACTTCGCCTCCGTCGTCGCGCTCGACGCGGCGGGCTACGTCCAGGCCGGCGAGGACTGCCGCACCGGCACCCCCGGCGTCTTCGTCGCCGGCGACAACCGGGCGAAGTCCCTTCGCCAGCTCGTCACCGCCACGGCCGACGGCGCCGTTGCCGCCACCGCGGCCGTCCACTACGTCAACGAATAGCACATGAAGAAGATCCTGATCGTCGACGGCGGTCCCCGCCGCGCCATGAACACCGCCGCGCTCTGCGACGCCTTTGCCGAAGGCGCCCGCTCGACCTCGCCCGAAATCGTGGTCGAGCGCGTCCGCCTCTACGACCTGCCCGCCTACAAGGGCTGCGTCTCGTGCCTCGCGTGCAAGCTCAAGGGCCGCGAGACCGGCTCCTGCGCCCTCCGCGACGGCCTCTCGGACGTCCTTCGCGCGGCGAACGAGGCGGACGGCCTCGTGATCGCCTCGCCGATCTACTTCAGCGAATGGACAGCGATGACGCGCGCGTTCCTCGAGCGCCTTGTCTTCCCCTGGCTTCACTACACGGACTTCTCCGTCACGGCCCCCAAGAAGATGCCGCTCGCGTGGATTTACACCATGAACGCCCCGGCCTCGATGATGCCCGACATTCGCGCGCACCTCTCCATCCTCGAAGGCGCCGTCGCCCGCGGTCTGGGCGACCCCGCGCCGCAGTTCGTCGAGGCCTACGCCACCGTTCAGGTCAAGGACTACGCCCGCTATGCGATGGACGGGCTCCAGCCCGACGCCCACATCGCGTGGCGCGACGCGCACTGGGCAGACGACCTCGAAACGGCCCGCACCGCAGGTCGCGCGATGGCCGGGAAAGTCGGAAACGGGAGGAGCCAGGACACGCAACATGGAACCCGCTGAATCGAAAACGACAACAGCCGTCGCGCGCGCCCGACGCATCACCCGCACCAGTTACGTCGGCATCGGCGCCACTTCGCCGGAGTGACGCCTTCCGAACGCGCGAACGCGACGGCGAAATACCCGGGATTGCAGAATCCGCATTCCGCTGAAATGTCGGAAACGGCGAGCGTCGTGTCGCGCAGCATGTCCTTGGCCCGCACGATGCGGCGGCGAAGCAGTTCCGCGTGGGCGGGCCGCCCCAGTTCGCGCAGAAAGAGCCGGTCGAGAGTCGATCGCGAAACGCCGACGCTTTCCGAAAGCTGCGTCATGCTCGGCGGTCTTGCAAGGTCCGCGGCCAGAATCGAGAGAGCCTTGCGAAGCACGGGGTTCTCCACCAGAAGCGCGTCCGTCGAGCGCCTGGCGACCACCCCGCGGCACGGCACCAGAACGGGCGCGGCGGGCGCCGCTTCGCCGTCCATCAGCCTTTCCAGAAGCTCCGCGCCGGCGTAGCCGTTTCCCTCCAGATCGTCATTGACGCTGGAGAGCGGAACGGGCTGGTTTTCACAGACGAACGAGTCGTTGCCGATGCCGAGAATCGCGCACTCCTCCGGAACGGCGATGCCCACGTCCAGGCAGAGGGAGAGAATGCGCGCTGCGTCCTCGTCGTTGTAGGTGAGAACCCCGACGGGCTTGCGAAGCGCGACTAGTCGCGTTCCAACCGCCTTGGCGAACCGGTCTGCGTCGTCCAGACGCGACCGCGACACCATTTTCGAGAGAACGATTCTCGAAACCGGCTCCGAAACGCCGGCCATGCCCTCCTCGAGTCCCCTGCAGAAACCGGCCTGGACGGCCGACCATTCGGTCGAAAACCAGACGCAGCGCCTGATTCCGATCTCCCGGAAGTGCGCCGCCGCCATCCTGCCCGCGCCTTCGTAGTCCGGTATCGCGCGGGGCAGCGCCATCTCGGGCCTGTGGCACGTGATGTCCACCACAGGCACTCCACGGCCGCGCAGCCCTTCGGCGAAACGAGCCACCGCCGGATCGTCGCGCAGCGTGACGATGGCACCGTCTCCGCTCCAGCCGCGAGGGGCGCGCACGAGCCGGTTCGCGAGCGTGATGCGCCAGCCATGCCCGCGCGCAAAGCGCATGATGCCGTCGAACCGCTGCGGTATCGGCGGATCGATCATGAGCATCACATGGCGGCGAAACCGTCCTGCGCATGGGTCTGCGCCTCTCTTTGTCTTCATGGGAGGCAAGTCTATGCGACAAGGAGGAATCGGTCAAGGAAATTTGACGAAAAAACGTAATTTTCACGAAAACATTTATCATTGTTTCTCACAACCGCATTGCCTATCATTGAAAGGCGAAGGGCGGTTCCGAGCCGAGAACCGGTTCGCGGCTCCGCCACACCACAAAGAAAAACGAGGTCAACCCCATGAATAGTTCGATGATTCGCGACTTGAACGGACGCCGCGCCAGCCGCCTTCCGCTCGCCTCGCCGCTGATGACCGCCGCGCTCGCGCTGTTTGCGTCCGCAGCGCTCGCGCTGCCCGCGTCCGCCGCGCTCACGGCGCGATCCTACGTTCAGGACGGACTTGTTGCGTGCTACGACGGCATCGACAACGCCGGCGCGGGAACGCACGATCCCTCGTCCGCGATCTGGAAGGACCTCACCGGAAACGGCTACGACGGCTCGCTCTCCGCCGGCATCGGATGGAACGGCAACTGCTGGACAAACGACACGGCGGGCAAGGGCGTCGCGCTCGGGAGCGGGATTTCGGAAGACGTTTTCTCCACGGGCACGTTCACGATCCAGTTCGCCTGCAAGTCCCCCGCCGCCACGAAGAACGGCATCCGCATGAACTTCTTCGGACAATACCAGCAGGCCGAAAGCTTCAACATCGAGCGCGCGAACCACTCGACGCACTACAGCCTGCGCCTCTACGGCTACGGTCTGGGCACCAGTCCGGCGAACTACGACTGGAATCCGCAGAACGCCGCCTCGGCCACGGTGCCGGACCGGTTCTTCTCCGCGTCGGTGTCGGTTGCGCCGACGTTCCAGTCGATGTGGATCGACGGCCAGCCCAGACTGTTCAGGGACGCCGTGTTCAACGCCCCGAGCGGTAGCGCCAACGCCTACGTCGGCGGAGAGGAAAACCGCCAAAACATGGCCTTCGTCGGCTCCTACTACGCATTCCGCGTTTACAACCGCGTCCTCACCGCGGATGAGATCGCCGTGAACGCGGCGGTTGACGCCATTCGCTTCGGAAGTTCGACGGCGGCGCTTCCCGACGGCTGGGAGACGGACTCGGACGGGACGCTGCGCCGCGCGCGCGGCGGCGACGCGGCCGACGGACTTGCGCTCGATCTGCGGCTTACGGGAAGCGCCGCCGCGGACGGACTTGCGTTTTCGACAACGGATAGCGCGGACAACCAGTTGCGCTACACCGTGGAAAACGTCGTCCTCCCAATCCGCCCCACGGTCACAAACGCTGCCGCGACGTGCCTCTACTTCCCGTCGCCTTCCGACACGGCGGCGGGAACGACGTTCCGCCAGCACGCGGTTGCGGCCGGAAAGGCCGTCCAGGGCGACGTCGCCACCGTCTTCGTCCGCTTCCGATGGGACGGGGCGGCGCAGCCCTCCATCGAGAATTTCCCGACCATCTTCCTCAATGGCTACACGGGCTGGAACAACGTCCACAACGGCT
>CAMNCG010000171.1 GCA_946534105.1 uncultured Verrucomicrobiota bacterium | reverse complement strand
CACGAAGTCCGATTCGCGGGCCAGCAGGTCCGTCATCTTGCCCTTGCCTTCGTCGCCCCAGTTGGCGCCAACGATCGCGGTTGCCATGATTCGAAAAAGAAGCTTGTCGGAAAAAAACCGGCGGCCGGGGCCGCCGCGAAGATGGTGCCGGAGGAGGGGATCGAACCCTCATGCCCGCGAGGGCGGCGGATTTTGAGTCCGCTGCGTCTGCCATTCCGCCACTCCGGCCGGAACGGCCTGCGATACTACCAGAACCCCGCGCCCGTTTCAACCCCGGACGGCGCGAAACGCGGGATCCAGGCGCCGCGTACTCCGTTTTCGCAAAAATCGCGCTTTTATTTTTCGCGCAAGTCACGGTGTGAAGCAGGAGAAGTCGGAGAATGTTCCGCGTTTGAAGCTCTGGAATCCGAAATCCGCGACGACATGGCAACCGACGAATTCAACTACCCAGCCCGCATGGCGCGCCTCACCGCGCGCAAGATCGAACAGACCAAGGCGAAGCTCGCCGCGCTCGGCACGCGCGACGAGGACGACTACGGGCTCGTCCTGCCCCCGGCGTCGTTCCAGGTCGAGCTTCCGGCGCGCGACGCGACGGGCCAATGGTCCGGCCCGCGAGCCTGGGCCGCGAACTTCCGCTGGCTCATGGAGAACCACCCGTGCTACATCGACCCCGACGACGCCATCGCCGGGCGCTGGATGTTCATGCTTTCCCGGATGCGCCTCGGATACCAGCTTTCGCGCTCCAACTTCGCCTTCGACTACTCGCACCTGGAGCCGGAGCAGAAAAAATACGACATCACGCCGGGCATCGGCAAGGACGCCCACTTCGCCCCGGACTACCAGATCGGGCTCGACCTCGGCTGGGGCGGGCTGCTTGCGAAGGTGCGCGAAGCGCGCCTTCGCTTCGCCCGGGAGCGCGAGGCGCCGGGAGTGGAGGCACAAGGCGCCGCGCCTGCGGACTCCGCCTACGCGCTTGAACTCCTCGACTCCGAAGAGCAGGCGATCCTCGGCGTGCAGGCCTGGATCCGGCACCTCGCCGCGGCGGCGGACGACCGCGCGATGTCGGAGGACGACCCCGCGCGCCGCGCCAACCTCGAAGAGACGGCGCGCACGTGCTACGCGATCGTGGACGCACCGCCCCGCACCTTCCGCGAGGCGGTGCAGTGGATCGCGGTCTTCAACATGGCCTCGCGCACCTACAACCGCGACGGCGCCGGCGGGCAGCTCGACGAGCTGCTGCGCCCCTACTACGAGCGCGACAGGGCCGCGGGCATTCTCACCGACGAAGACGCGGAGTTTCTCGTCTTCTGCCTCCTGCTCAACGACCCGCACTACTACCAGATCGGCGGACCGGACGCGGACGGCCGCGACCAGACGTCGCCTCTCTCCTACCTCATCCTCGAAGCGGCCGGCAAGCTCAAGGCGTCGTGCAACCTCACGATCCGCGTCTGGGACGGCATGGACCGCCGCCTTTTCCGGCGCGGCGTGGAGATACTCCTCGCCAACCGGCAGGGCTGCCCGCGCTTTTCCGGAGACAAGGCGCTCGTCGAGGGCTTCATGCGCAGCGGATACTCCGCCGAGCTCGCGCGCCGCCGCATCGCCGTCGGTTGCAACTGGATGAGCCTGCCCGGGCTCGAATACACGCTCAACGACGTCGTGAAGATCAACGTCGCCAAGGTCTTCGAGGTCGCGTTCGCCGAGACGGAGCGTCCGGAGGATCTCGAGAAAAACTACGTCCGGCACTTCCGCGCCGCGGTGGACGTCACCGCGCGCGGCATCGACTTCCATCTCGCGCACCAGTATCTCAACGAGCCGGAGCTGATGCTCAACCTCCTCTCGCACGGCCCGATCGAAAAGGGCATGGACGTCTCGCACGGCGGCGCGACCTACTACAACATGGCGATCGACGGCGCGGGGCTGGCCGTGGTGGCGGACAGCTTCGGCGCGATCGAGGAGCGTGTCGTGAAGGAGAAGGCGCTTTCGTTCGCCGCGCTCAAGGCCGCCGTCGCCGCCAACTTCGAAGGCGAGGAGGGGGCGCGCATCCGGGCGCTCGTCCAGGGCGCGGGCCGATACGGAGCGGGCGGCACCGCCGCCGACCGATGGGCGGTGCGCCTCACGGAAATCCTCCGCGCCGAAGTCGCCGGCCGCACGACCCCGGACGGCTTCAAGCTCATTCCGGGCTGGTTCTCGTGGGCGGACACCATCCGCTTCGGCAAGGCCGTCGGCGCCACGCCCAACGGACGCCTCGCCGGGGAGCCGATTTCGCACGGCGCCAACCCGCTACCGGGCTTCCGCAAGGACGGCGCGCTCACGGCCATGGCCGCCGCCATCGCCTCCGTGCAACCGGGCTACGGCAACACCGCGCCGTGGCAGCTGGAAGTGGACATCGGCCTGGCCAACGACCCGGACGCGGCGGAGAAGGTCATGGCGCTCATCGAGGGGCACTTCGCGCTCGGAGGGACGCTTGTCAACATCAACGTCGTCGACGCGAAGAAAATCCTCGAAGCGCACAGGGATCCGTCCAAGTACCCGGACCTCGTCGTGCGAGTGACGGGCTTCACGGCCTACTTCAACTCCCTGTCGCCCGCGTTCCGGCAGCTCGTCGTGGACAGGCTCATCCGCGAGGCGGTGTGATGGACGGCATGGCCGAGCGCGGTGTCGTCTTCGACATCAAGCGGGGAGTCGCGAAAGACGGACCGGGACTGCGCACGAGCGTGTTTCTGAAGGGGTGCCCGCTGCGCTGCCGCTGGTGCCACAACCCGGAATCGCAGGAATTCGAGCCGGAGCGCGCCGTCACGACCGGGGAACTCTGCGGAATGGAAACCACGGTCGGAACGGTCATGGAAGAAGTCCGCAGAGACAAGGTCTTCTATGCGGCGTCCGGTGGCGGGCTCACCATCACCGGCGGCGAACCGCTCGCGCAGCCTGCCTTCACCACCGCGCTCGCGGCGGCGGCGCTCGCCGAAGGCATCGGCGTCGCGATCGACACGAGCGGCTTCGCGCCATGGAGCGTGTTCGAGGCGGTGCTGGCCGCCGCCCCCTTGCCCGCCGCGAAGCAGGGGAGCGGCACCGCAAGCGCCGCCCCACTCGCGGACCTCCTCTTCCTCTACGACCTCAAGTGCATGGACGACGCGCGGCACAAGGAGTTCACCGGAGTCTCCAACGCGCGGATCCTCGACAACCTGCGCCGCCTTGACAAAGTCGGCGCTCGCATCTGGATCCGCTGCCCCGTCGTGCCTGGACTCAACGACTCGGACACCGACCTGGCGGCGATTCGGGCGTTCGTCGCCCCGCTTCGCCACGTCGAGCGAGTCGACTGGCTCCCCTACCACCCACTCGGACTGGAAAAATACGCAACGTTCGGAAAAACGGCGCCCTCGGGACTTCCGAGTCCGCAGCGGACCTAGCCGCTAGCGGGACAGCGAGCGAGCGCAGAGCGGCGCGAAAACGGGACGGATCGCCTCCGCGCGCGCCACGCGCAGATCGGTCCCTTCCGGCGCGCCCGCGGAGAGCGCGGCGTCGGACATCGAGGTCGGAATGGCGGCGAGCGCGTCGCGCTCGCGCGCCTTCACCCGAAGAAGCCCCAGATCGTCCGCGAGAAGGGCCGCATGGGCGATGTCGACCGCCTCGGCCCACGAAACGAGCTCCGCAACGGTGCCAGTCGCGAGGGAGCGCATGATGAAATCGGAGAGCGCGGGAGAGCGGTTTTCGAGCAGGCGCATCCGGGCGTGGCACTCCTGCCGGGCGACTTCGCGGCACACGGCGTCCATGCGGCCCACCACGTCCGGTTCGGAACCGGCGTCCCGGGACGATCGGATCCAATAGCGGCATCCGGGCGCGTCGAGTCCGTCGTCGTCGTCATCCTCGGGTGGCTCGAAAACGGGATCGCAGTCGAACCCGAGCCGGTCGAGCGCGCGAAGCGAGGCGTCCAGATCTCGCGCAAGGCAGAGACCAAACAGCGACACGTCGCAGCAGAGCTCCAGACCGGTGCCCACGCGGTCGGGATCGGCGGCGAGATAGCCGTAGTCCTCGGACTTCGCGAACGGCGCGACGGCCCCCATGCGCGAGGACAGCGTGTCGAGCGTGCGCCACTGGCGCGAAAACGGGCCGTTCGAACGATCAAAGAGGGCAAGGTGGTCCTCCGCGTTCACGACCGCGGTGACGGCGCCCTTGCCCAAATCGGCGAACGACGCCTGATCCCAGCGCGCGGCGCGGACATCGGGCGGAACGGGCAACCCGTCGAAATACCCCGCATCGGGATGGCCGCGGCCCGGCTCGGAAACCTCCGGAAACGACCCCTCGAAAAACCGCGCCGGCTTGCGGGCGGCCGCGCCGGCCGAGGCGAGCGCGTCAAACACGCGGGACCGCGCATTCTCCAGCCCGGCCGGCGTCGCGCGCTCGGGAAAGACCGTTTCCTCAAGATTGCGGTAGAGCGCCACCACGCGGTGGTACACGACCGTGCCGAACGGCAATTGCGCGACCCAGTCGCCGCGCGTGGACGGACGGCGGATCCTATTCATCGCCGCCGGGCCGCGACTCGCCTCGCTTCAACTCGGCAAGGCGGGACGAAAGCTTCGCCGCGTCCTCGAAACGCTCCTCGGCGACGGCACGGTCCAGATCGGCGCGCGTCCGATCCGCCTCCCGGCAGACAAAAGCCTCGCCGGGCGACTCCTTCGAGCGGGGGCCGACCGGCACCTGCTCGGAGAGAAACGTGCGGATGTCGGCACCGAACACGTCGAAGCAGTGCGGGCAGCCAAGGCGGCGCTTTTCGCGCAGGTCGCCGCGGGAAAGGCCGCACACCGGGCACACGGCGTTCGGCACGTCCTTGGCGGACGACACCGGCAGCCCCATCGAAAAAAGCACGTCGGTCACGGAACGCGGAACCCCTTCGGGGAGACTGTTCTCGGGAACGCTCGACGGCGTCGCCGCCGTCCTGGCGCATTCGTCGCAGACGTACAACTCGGACGGAACGCCGTCAACCGGGCGTTTCATGACGCGGGAGGCGTCGCGCAAATGGCAGATTTCGCACTTCATGGGCTTTGATTATCACACAACCCGTTCCGTCCGTCAACCCGGAAATTCCGCCAGTCTTGTGCGGGAAAGCAGGCTCTGGTAGAATCCGCGCCATGAAAGCGTTTCGGAATCGCGTACGGGTTTTCGCCGCCTCGGCGCTCGTCGCCCCCTTCCTCTCGGCGCCGCAGGGCGTTTTCGCCGCGCGACCCGCGCCGGCTCCGCCGCTGGTCCCGGCGATCGTCTCCTCCTCGCCGGACGGCGCGTCCTTGAGCGTCGACGGCGTTTCCCGCGGCACGACGCCGCTCCAGATCCGTCTCGCTCCGGGTCGCCACGTCGCGCGGCTGGAGGCGGCCGGCGTCGCGCCGACCTTCGTCGCGTTCACGACCGGCGAAGCGCCGTCGGAAGCGTTTTTCGAACTTCCCCGGCCCGCGGTGTCGGTGCTCGTCGAATCGGATCCTCCCGGAGCCGCGATCACGCTCGACGGAGCCTCCGTCGGCACGTCGCCGGTCCTCCTGCCGGCCGTTGAACCGGGAAGGCGGGAATTCTCGTTCTCCCTGCCCGGCTACAAGCCGCAGCGCATCGAGGCCGCTCTCGCCGCGCCGGGGCCGGCGAAAGTGACGGCGGATCTGGCGCCGACCACGGCGACCGTCTTCGTCGATTCCGACCCGCGCGGCGCGGCGGTCTCGGTGAACGGCTCCCCCCGCGGCGTCACGCCGCTGGAAGTGCCCGGCATTCCCGAATCCGGCGCCGTGGTCGAACTTTCGAGTCCGGGTCACGCCCCCTGGCGCGCCGAGACCGGTCCCCTGCCCTCCGGCTCTCTGTACCGCATGGAAGCCTCGCTGGAACCGCTGCCGTGCGTTGTCCGAGTCGTTTCTCTCCCGTCGGACGCACGGATCTACGTCGACGAGGTCTTCGCCGGCCGAACCCCGCTCTCCGTGACGAATCCGGTCGTCGGCCCGCACACGCTCCGCGCCGAACGGGACGGGCACGAAACCGTTGCGCGCACCGTTGAGCTCGGCCGCGGTTCGAATCCGACGCAGGAATTCCGTCTCCGCCCGACCGGCGGCGACCTCCGCCTCTCCACCACTCCGCCCGGCGTCTCGGTGAGCGTCGACGGCCATGTTTTCGGAAAAACCGCCGGTCTGGACGACGCGACCGCCTCGGACGTCTTCGTCGTCTCCAACCTCGCCGCCGGGGTCCATTCCGTTCGTCTGTCGCGTCCCGGCTGGGAACCGAAAACCGCCGAGTTCGAAATCGGCGAGGGCCGTCCCGCGGACCTCGGAGCCGTGACCCTGATCCGGAAATTCATTCCCGACTACCTGATCGAAACGCGAACGACCGGCATCGTGCGCGGCCGTTTCGTGGAGAACACCGCCGACGCGATCCGGATCGAGACGGCGCCGGGCATCGTGCGGTCGGTCCCGAAATCCCATGTCGTTCGCGTCGCGAACATCGAGGGCGCGCGCTCGGAACCGGACCGGTGATCCCGTTTTTCCGCCGCTATTTCCCCGACGCGGCCCGCGAGGGCCGCGCGGGCGTTCTCGGCATCGTCAACGCCACGCCGGATTCCTTTTCGGACGGCGGGCGGCACGACACGCCCGAAACCGCGGCCGCGTGCGCCCGGCGGCTCGTGGCGGAAGGCGCGGATGCTCTCGACGTCGGCGCGGAATCGACGCGCCCCGGTTTTTCCCCCGTTCCGCCGGAGGAGCAGATCCGGCGCCTCCTTCCCGTTCTGCGCGCGGTCCGCGCCGCGGTTCCCGGCGTCCCGATTTCGGTCGACGCTCGCTTCGCGGAAGTCGCCGCGGCCGCGCTGGAAAACGGCGCCGATCTTCTCAACGACCAGGGCGGCGTCTCGGACGCGGAACTGGCGGCGCTCGTCCGCGGAACCGGCTGCGGCGTCATCGCGATGCACGGTTTTCCGGAGCATGTCGGCGAACGCCCTCGCGCCGCGGAGCCGGGCGAACTCGGCGGCTGGGTCGCCGGCGGACTTCGCGGCATCGCCGCCCGCGCCGGCGCGTTCGGAATCGCGCCCGAAGCGCTTTGCCTCGACCCCGGATTCGGATTCGGCCTCAAGCGCGGGGACAACGCCGAAGTTCTCGCGGCGACGCCACTCCTGCTCGCCGCCGCCGGGCCCGCGCCGATCCTCGTCGGCCCCTCCCGCAAGCACTTTCTCGCCGGAATGTACCCGACGCTCGCCTCCCGGCCCGACGAGGCGACGGCGCGCTTCTGCCTCGAAGCCGCGCGTCTCGGCGCCCGCATCGTCCGCGTCCACGCCCCGGCCCCGGTCCGCGCGGCGCTGCGGGAAAGCCTCCCGCCTCCGCTCCGGCTCGAATGCACGGGTTCGACGAACGACGACGCGATGCGGCTCGCGCGGGAGGGTGCCCCGGACGGCTCGTGCGTCGTCGCGGAGCGCCAGACCGCCGGCCGGGGCCGCGCCGGCCATGCCTGGTCGTCCCCGCCGGGCGTCGCGCTGTACTTTTCCTCGGTCTTCCGCCCTTCCCTTCCCCCGGAACGACTCTCGCTCGCGACGCTGGCGCTGGGCGTCGCCGTGGCCGAGGCGCTGGAAGAGGTTTCCGGACTGCCGACGCGCGTCAAGTGGCCGAACGACATTCTCGTGGACGGCCGAAAATGCTGCGGACTGCTCTGCGAGGCCGACCTCGTCGCGCCCGGAGGCCCCGTCGTCGTCGCCGGCGTCGGCGTGAACGTCAACAACGACCCGGCGGACCTTCCCCCGCGCCCGATCTTTCCGGCGACGTCGCTGAAGGCCGAGGCCGGCCGGGCGTTTCCGCGCGAACCGGTTCTCGCCGCCTGCCGGACCGCGATGGGCCGCTGGATCTCCGTCCTCGCGGCGCCGGGCGGACCCTCCGCGGTCCTTTCCCGCCTCGCCTCGCTCGACGCGCTGCGCGGGCGCGCGGTCGCCGTTTCCCTTCCGGACGGGTCCGTTCTCCGCGGAACCGCGTCCGGCATCGACGAAACCGGCCGCCTCCTCGTGACCCCGCCGTCCGCCCCCCTCCCCTCGCCCGTCGTCGCCGGTTCGGTCTCCCTCTGCTGAATTCCGCGGCCCGGTGCCTGCGCCCGCCGCGGTGCCCCGATCCGTCGCCTCCGAAGTCGCTTCCGATTCGC
>CAMNCG010000170.1 GCA_946534105.1 uncultured Verrucomicrobiota bacterium | reverse complement strand
CAAGCGCAAGCCCGCGTACGGGCGCGCCATGCCGCTGACAACGTTGGGTCACACCTTGCGGCGGAAGGCCGGTTGCGCCGCGGCGCCAAACGCGCTATGCTTCGGCTCGTCGCCGCGAACGGCGCGCTTCCGGCCGGTCCGGGGGGCGGCGCGGCGCCGGAGTTTTTTTCCCATGAAGGAAATCGCATACGTTCTCATCAATCCCTACACGATCCGCAAGTCGCGCCTCGGGGGCGTCCTCGCGCGCTACCTCGGCCGCACGGACCTGAAACTCGTCGCCGCCCGGATGTTCGGCGCCTCCCAGGGCCTCGTGGACGAATACGTCCAGGCCGTCGTCGAGCGGACGGACCAGCGGCCCGACATCGACCGGCTCCTCGCCGACTACATCCGCCGCGAGTACTCGCCGAAGAAGGACACCGGGCGCCCCCACCGCTCGCTGTGCCTGCTTTTCGAGGGGGAGGACGCGATCCAGAAGATCTGGGACGTCACCGGCTCCCTCACGATGCGCTGGGGCGGCGGCCAGACCGTGCGCGAGACGTACGGCGACTACATCCTCGACGACGCGGGCCACGTGACGTATTTCGAGCCCGCGGTGCTCGTCGCGCCCACGCGCTCCTTCGCGATCCGGACGCTGCGCATCCTCGAAAAGTACATCGCCGACAGCGGCATCGTCAACTCCCACCTCGGCGACCCGGGCGTGGAACGCACGCTCGTCATGCTGAAGCCGGACAATTTCCAGCGCCCCTCGCTCCGCGCGGGCAACATCGTGGACCTGCTCTCCTCCACCGGGCTCCACATCGTCTGCGTGAAGAAGTTCTCCATGACCGTCGCCCAGGCCGAGCGCTTCTACGGCCCGGTCGTCGATTCGCTCGCGGCGAAGTTCCCGTCGTTCGGCGCCAAGCGCGTCGCCGGCGCCGTGGCGCGCGAGCTCGGCTTCGAAGTCACGGAAGAGGCGGTGCGCCCGCTCTGCCAGGCGATTTCGCGCACGTTCGCGACGAACCAGTTCGAGGACATCGTGGAGTTCATGACCGGCTACCGCCCGTCGTCCGTTCCGGATTCCGAAAAGGAGGTGCGCGCCGGCGCCGAGTGCCTCGGCCTCATCTACGAGGGCGAGAGCGCGGTCGCGAAAATCCGCGACATCCTCGGCGCGACCGACCCCGAGAAGGCGCGCCCGGGCTCCGTCCGCCGCGAGTTCGGCACCAACATCATGGTCAACGCCGCGCACGCGTCCGATTCCCCGGAAAACGCCAAGCGCGAGATGGAGATCATCGACATCGCGGGCGACAACCTTTCCCCGTACCTGAAGAAGTACTGCCATGAATAGCCTCGTCGAGGCGATCCCGCCGTCGGCCACCCTCGCCATCGCCGCGAAGGCGAAGGAACTCGCCGCCGCCGGCGTGCACGTCTGTTCGTTCGCCGCCGGGGAGCCCGATTTCGACACGCCGCAGGTCGTCAAGGACGCGGCGTGCCGCGCCATCGCGGAGGGCAAGACCAAGTACACCGCCGCGAAGGGCATGCCGGCTCTGTGCGAAGCCGTCGCGGCGAAGTTCCTCCGCGCGAACGGCGTCGCGTACGACCCGGCGTCGGAAATCGTCGTTTCGTCCGGCGGCAAGCAGTCGCTCTGGTACGCGTTCCAGGCGCTTCTTTCCCGCGGCGACGAGGTGCTGATCCCGTCGCCGCATTGGCTTTCGTACCCCGAGATGGTCCGTCTCGCCGGCGGAAAGCCGCGCTTCGTGAAGACGACCGCCCGTTCCGGCTACAAGCTCCTGCCGGAGGCGCTCGAAAAGGCGGCCCGTCCCCGCACCCGCGTGCTCGTGCTCAACTACCCGTCGAACCCGACGGGCGCCGTGTATACCGGCGAGGAGCTCCGCGCGCTCGGCGAAACCGCGGTGCGCCTCGGGCTCTGGATCGTGGCCGACGAAATGTACGAGCGCATGGTCTACACCGGCTCGCCGTTCGTCTCGATGGCGTCGCTATCCCCGGAAATCCGGGCGAAGACGGTGACCGTGAACGGCTGCTCGAAGGCGTATTCCATGACCGGCTGGCGCATCGGCTACGCCGGCGCGCCGGCGCCCGTCGCGAAGGCGATGGCCACCTGCCAGAGCCACCTCGCGTCCAATCCCTGCACCCCGGCCCAGTACGCCGCGCTCGCGGCGCTTTCGGATCCCGCCGCGGAGGAGGCCGTGAAGCCGATGATCGAGGCGTTCGCCGCGCGTTCCGCGGCGATCTACAAGGCCCTGAAGAAGATTCCGGGCGTTCGCGTCTCGAAGCCGGACGGCGCGTTCTACATCTTTCCGGACATGCGGGCCTTCGGGCTTCCCGCGTCGGAGTTCTGCCGCCGCCTGCTTGAAGAACAGCATGTCGCGGCCGTTCCCGGCGAGCCCTTCGGCGCGCCCACCTGCGTCCGCTTCTCCTACGCCTGTTCGATGGAAAACATCGAAGAAGGCATGGCCCGTCTCGCCGCTTTCTGCGCGTCCCTGCGCTCCTGACCCTCCGTTTTCCCCTTCCGACCGGAAATCCCCCCCCATCCCCCCCGACCCGCCATGGCATTCAACAACGTTTCGAAGATCGACGACAACGTCAAGGTGCGCCACGTTCTCGTGAGCGTGTTCGACAAAACCGGCCTCGCGCCGTTCGTCCGCGACCTGGTCGCGACGTGCCCGGACGTGAAGCTCTACAGCACCGGCGGCACGTACAAGGCCGTCGCCGAAGCGCTCGGCCCGGAAGCGGCCGCCGCGCATCTCGTCTCCGTTTCCGACTACACCGGGCAGCCCGAAATGCAGGGCGGCCTCGTGAAGACGCTCGATTTCAAGATCTACCTCGGGCTTCTCGGCGAGCACTACAACGAGGCCCACCAGGGCGACCTCAAGCGCACCGGCGCTTTCGAGATCGACATGGTCGTGTGCAACCTCTATCCGTTCGAGCGCGTCTCGTCGCAGCCCGGCGTCTCGCCCGAAACCTGCCGCTCCAACATCGACATCGGCGGCCCGTGCATGGTCCGCGCCTCCGCGAAGAACTACATCCGCGTGGCGTCCGTGACCGATCCCGCGGACTACGACGGCATCCTCGCCGAGCTGCGCGCCACCGGCGGCGCGGTCTCCTTCGCGACGCGCTTCGCGCTCATGAAGAAGGCGTTCGCCCACACGGCGAAATACGACGCCGCGATCGCGGCCCACTTCGCCTCCGTCGCCGACCCCGCCTCGGTCTACTCCTTCGCCGATCGCGCTTCCGTCTGACCGGGAGCGCGGCGCGCTAGGGTTCCTGCTGGACCCGGCGCCACTGCCGCATCGACATCCCGAAGCGCGCCCGGAAGAGCCGGCGCGCGTGCGCCTCGGAGCGGAACCCGCACGAGGCGGCGATCTGCCCCACGGCCATGTCGGTTTCGCGCAGCTTTCGCTTCACGGCGTCCAGCCGGCGCCGCAGAATGCTTTCGCGCATGGTTTCGCCCATCACATCGCGGTAGCGCATCCCGGCGAGCGAGCGCGACACGCCGAGGTCCCTCACGATGTCCGACACCCGCGCGCCCTCGGCCGCGCCGTTCCGGATGAGCGCGGCGGCGCGCTCCGCCAGCGCCGTCCCGGGCGAGATCGGGCGCGCGCTCTGTCGCTCGACGACCCGAACGTCGGAGCAGATTTCCTCGATGCGCATCCCCGCCGGCCCGGCGAAAAGGCGGCGCAGCGCGGCGGCGGCCATCTCGCCGAGCCGCACATGGTTCGGGGCAAGGCTCGTCAATGTGGGGGACGAGGATTCGCACAGCAGCTCGTCGTTGTCGCAGCCGATGAGCGCCACGTCGCGCGGCACGCGCAGGCGCGCCGCGGCGGCCGCGGCGAGCGCCACGGTGGCCGCGCCGTCGGTGTTCGCCATCACGGCGCGCGGCTTCGGCAGCGTACGGAGCCATTCCACCAGCGGCACGGGTTCGGCGCGCCTCGAGTTCGCGTCCGGTTCGAACACCCGGACATCGGCGCCGCGCTCCCGGAGCCGCGCGGCGAACCCCTCGGCCCGGAATTTCGCGGCGTAGCGGTCGCTGCCCTTCACGAAGCCGAACGACCGGAAGCGGCCGAGCGAGAAGAGGTAGTCCGCGCCGGCGCGGCCGATGGCCCGTTCGTCGAGTCCGACGAACGCCAGACTTCGCGGCTGGGTTCCGACGTCCGGCGCGGGCGGGGTGCCGACGACGACGAGCGGGCCGCGGCACGCGAAGAGGCTTTCCTCCACGACCGGATCGTCCGGCCCGGTCGTGATGACGCCGTTCGCCCACTCGGAGACGACCTCGCGCATCGTCTCCCGGTTGCGCCACAGCGCGTAGTCGACCACGCGGAAGTTCCAGCGGTCACGCCCCGTCACGGCGCGGGAGATGCCGTGCAACACGTCGCGATGCGAGCCGTGCGCCAGATGCAGCACGACGGCGACGTTGCGAAGCGGGGAGGAAGAGCGCAATCCCATGGCCGTGGAGCATAGCCCCATCCCGGCGGAAATGCAAGCATCCATCGACAAAGCATCCGCTTTCTCTTCTACAAAACGCACGGTTTGTCCGTTGCTCCGGCGGCGTTTTCCCCTATAATCGGGCGTCGTGGGGCGGGTTGGCGCCGTCCATTTCCGCCAAGACCACGAACAGGGAGAAAACGACAACATGAACACACCCGCACAGGATTTCAGGGTAAAGGCGCTTTTCGCGCTTGCGCTTTGCGCGGCCGTCCCCGGCGCGCTGGCCACCGACACGGTGATTTCCTCGAACATCACGACAAACGGCGCATTCGCCGTCGCCTCGGGCGACACGGTTACGGTGATCGGAAACGTCACATCCACCGGCGACTCGACCTCCGCCCGCTTCGACAAGCAGGGCGCCGGCACCCTCGTCCTCCAGGGCGACAACTCCTTCAAGCGCATCAAGCAGAGCGCCGGCAAGCTCGTTTTCGACGGCGGCGCGACGACCGTGAGCGGCGGCACGGGCTCCGGATCCGGGGATGGCATGAACGTCATCCTCTACGGGGACGAGACGGTCTTCACCGGAGGCGCCACGTTCACCATCGGGACCCCTACTGGCCTGCACGACTATGACGGCCTATTTTCGAAGATGACCGTGATCACCAACGCCACAGTCGATGCCCGTTATGTAAAAGACCTCCTCTGCAACTTCGTTAACGGCACGTTCGCCTCTAAGGGCCAGTCCGTCATGACAATCGGACAGGGCGGTGTGTTTCGCATTTCCGGCGCGCGCGTCCACCAGAACGGCGCCACCGCCTCCGACATCGCCAACGCCTCGAAATACGGCATCAACCTCGTCGACGGCGGCATCCTCGACATGCACGGCATGGCCGGTCTCATGATCGAAAACGGCCGCCACGGCTTCTTCCGCATCGACGGCGGCGAAATTCGCGACAGCCGCACGTCCCCGACGTATTTCCCCAACCGCGTGGGCGGCAACGGCACTCCGTCCGCCGCCCGGGCCGCCGACGTCCCGACCTATTGGGCGAATACTCCCATCACCATCGGTGAAAAGGGCGCGACCTACAACAACACCGGAGCGAACACGGTGCGGTTCTACGCCCCGTTCAAGACGGGCGCCGCTGCCGGCACCCTCGACGGCGGCCTGCACCTCAAGGGCAAGAGTGTCGTGTATTTCGACGCCGACGGTTCGACATACACCGGGGGCCTCTTCCTTGATTCCACCGAGGGCATGCTCTTTGCGCCGGAGCGCGAGCGCGCCTTTGGCGCCGTCCCGGAGTCGCCGCGCGACAACATCTTCGTCCGCGGGAGCAGCACGGCGCTCTTCGGCGAGCCCGACAACCTCGAACTCCACGCGAACCGCAACGTCCTCGTGTCGTCGAACCGCACCTTCAACGTCATCGCCAAGGCCGGCAAGACGCTGACCATCCACGGCGAGATCAACGGCGAGCACGAACCCGGAGCCCTGCCCACGACCACCCGCATGATTTCCACGTATCGGTGGACGCCCACTGGCGGCAGCTGGAAGGGCGGGCTCGTCGTGCTCGACCCGGGCGAGGGGCGCACCAACAACGTCGGTCGCCTCATCATCGAGGGCAACACCGAAATCAAGAGCGGCACGACGCTCGTGAACGGCAATGGCCTCAACGATGCCGCTCCGCTCTACGTCCACGGCAGCGGCGGCACCGCCGAGGCGACCACCGGGACGCTCACCCTCTCCGGCGGCGAAGTCGTCGTCTCCCCCGACTCGGCGTCGAAGTTCGTCCAGGTCGGCTACTACAACGCGGAAAACAAGGCCTCCCTTTACGGTCTTCTCGACGTCTGCGGCGGCACGCTCAAGACCTCCGGCGGCGAGTTCCTCAACGCCAATGGCGCCGGCCTCACCGTCATCCGCGACGGCGGCGTCATCGACTGCGAAGGCGGCAACTTCCGCATGGCTCAATACATGACGGACAACCAGACCACCGTGCGACTCGCCACCAACGGCCTGCTGCGTTGCCGCCAGGTGTCACTCGATTTTGACAAGGGCACTGTCGCGACGTTCCTCTTCGACGGCGGCTACCTCCAGACGACGGTCAACAACAACAGCTTCTGCGCCAGTGGCCTCAACGCCGCCTGGGATCGCATCACCTTCGCCGCCGGCCCCGGCGGCGCCGGATTCGACGTTCCCGCCGGCAACAACATCTGGATCTACCGCCCGATCAAGAGCGGCGTCGCGGCTGGCGAAACCGATGGCGGCCTCATGGTGCGCGGCCCCGCCGGGACGGCCGTCGTGCTGATGACGGCCCAATTCTACAACGGTCCGACGACCATCGACACGAACGAACTCCAGCAGCGCTCCGGCGACAACCTCCTGCCCGCCGGAACGGACATCGTCCTCAAGAACGGCGGCATCCTCGCGCTCTGGACCTACGGCAACTCGCCCAGGGCCACGGCGGCGACGCTCGGCGGCGTGAGCGGGAGCGGCAAGATCACGCACGCCACGGCCGCCACGTTCACCGGAACGTTCGCGCCCTCCATCGGCGGGACCATCCGGTTCGAACACGCCCCGCAGGCCATTTCCGGCACCCTCTCCATCAAAGGCGACGCGACGGGTTGCGGCAAGGTGAAGTTCGATGTCGCGCAGGACCTCTCCACGCTCGCGCTCGTGGTCGCCGACATCGCGTCATTCGACAAGAACGCCGCGAAGGACCGCTACCAGATCGTCGAGGGTAACTACACTGGCCGGTTCTCCTCCGTCGCCGGGCTCCCCGATGATTGGGCCGTCTCCTACCGCGCCGACGGCGTGTACCTCTCCCACATCGACGCGTTCACGCTGATCGTGCGCTAGTGTCCTGTCCATCCATGCGGCGTGGCGGCAACTTCCGCCACGCCGCAAGGGTATTCTAGCATGGACATGAATCGATTTTTCGCCTCTTCTGGACTCGTCGGCGATCGCGCCGGGGCCGTGGCCGAACTTCTGCCGTGGCGGGCGCCGGATCCGGCGCTCCGGCTTGCGGAGGAGCGCGTCGAGGATCTCGGCGGCGGCGCGTTCGCCGTCACGCGGACGATCGAGAACGCCGGCACAGCGCCCGTTTCCTTCCGCGACGAACTGCGCGTCCGCGACTGCTTCGAGGCGTCGCGCTACCTGATTCCCTGCGTGAACTACGACGGCAACGGTGCGGAGTCCCCCGCGGCCGCCACCCCGATTCCCACCGGCCTTTCGCGCAACGGCGAACCGTGGCTCTTCTCCTACGAGCGCACCGGCATTCCCGGCTGCACCCTCACCGAGAGCGCCGATGTCGGCGTCGCCCTCTTCGCCGCCGCCGACACGCCGGAGTCGCTCGTCTGCGCCTGCGGCCTTCAATCTTTCGACGTTTCGACCTTCGACCACCTCCTCGTTCGCCCGGTCGTGGAGGAGCCCTTGACCTACACAGCCAAGGGGGAGTTCGGCCCTCGCCACGAGACCGCCATCACGCTCGCCCCCGGCGGGAGGTTCACGGCGAAATCGTTCGTCTGCGTGTGCCGTCCGAAGTGGCCGAACTACGCCTTCGCGGCGCTGGCCGGCCACGCCCTGCGGCTGCTTCGCCCCCGTCTGGTGCCGTGCATGGACGAAACCGAGGCGTTCGACCTCGGCGTCCGCTACATCCATTCGCTTCTCTACCTCTACAAGGGCAAGTGGCTCGTCTGCGAACACGTCGTGAACCGCATGGCCCACGACTGCTCCGCGATGCGCATCTCCCGCG
>CAMNCG010000169.1 GCA_946534105.1 uncultured Verrucomicrobiota bacterium | reverse complement strand
GAAGGGTTGAAAGGTTGAAGGGGGTGCCGTTCGACTTGGGGACACGCGGGCCGGCGGAAGGTTACGGCCGGCCGCCGGCGCCTTTTCCCAAGCGCGGGCTCTAGACCAGCTGCTGGGCGAAGGCGACGTCCGTGACCACGGGCGTTTCCGGCGCGAGGTCGATCGAGATGCGCTCCTGCATGCGGACGTTGCCGAATGAGGCGCCGACGGCCTGGCCGCCGTCGCCGCCTTCGAGCGAGCAGTCGAGCCCGATGGTGACGGTGGCGCTCCGGCCGTCCGGGGCCGTTTCGAGCGCGAAGGACATGTGCGGATTGAGGAGCATCGTCGGGTAGAGGCCGGTCGTCATGTCGCGGTGCGCGAAGCGGTCCGCGCCGGGCAGCTCGTGCAGGTTCTCCGGGGCGTCCTTGCCGTCGGCCGGGATCTTGTTGGTGAACCGCAGCATGTCGCCGGGGCCGGACTGGTTCATCAGCACCGAGACCGCCTTCTGCGCCTTTTCGCCGGGCAGCGCCTCCTTGAGGGCGTCGATGACGGCGTTTCGGAGCGCCTCGCCGCCGAGTTCCCCGCCAGTTGCGAACTTCTTGCCGTTGATGACGTAGGTGTTGCGGTTCGAGTCCTGGTAGAAGGTCTCGAAGATCGAGGTGCGCCGGCCGTGCTCGCCGTGGAACTTCGTCTCGTCGGCGAAGCACTCCGCGATGTATTCGTTGTGGCGGCGGGCGACGGCGGCGGCGAGCGGCTTGGCGCGGTCTTCGCCCATCGGGAAACTGCGCCACTTCCTCACGTCCTGCGCGAAGGCGGCGATGCGCGCGGCGGAGGCGGCGGCCCGGTTGCCCGCGAGCGGCTGGCGCGCGATGAAGCCGGCGAAGTAGCCGAGGTTCTTCGCGTACATTCCGCCGCCGTGCTGCGCGAGGAGCGCCGCGCCGGCTGCGAGCGAGCGTTTGTCGAGGGCGACGCCGAGCTTCTTCGCGGTGTCGCCGAGGATCTTCCTGGCCTCGGCCGCGTTCAGGTTTTCGACGGGCTTCTCGAACTTCAGCGGCGTGGAAGTGACATTGCCGAAGACGTCCACCGTGGCAGTCCACTCGAAGCGGAACGGCAGCTCGGCGGGGCTGGAATACGTGATCGTGACGGCGCCGGTCTCCGCGTCCTTCGAGAGCGTGAAATCGACGGTGCTGTGCTCGCTGGAAATGACGCCGTAGCCGGACAGGCCGCCGCGCAGGTTGCCGAGGCCGGACTGCGAGAGCATCATCATGACGGACGAGGCCTGCTCGCGGTGGACGGCGCCGCAGAGTTCCTCCACC
Source organism: uncultured Verrucomicrobiota bacterium (assembly GCA_946534105.1). GTDB lineage: Bacteria > Verrucomicrobiota > Kiritimatiellia > RFP12 > UBA3636 > UBA3636. The sequence continues at coordinate 7,003 of CAMNCG010000169.1, read as the reverse complement.
TTGTCTGCGACGGTCGGGATCCGGGCGCGGCCCTCGGCGCTCCCGTTGGTCTTGAAGGAGGCGCCGTCCGGGAAGGCGAAGCGGAAGCCGGCGTCGTCGGGGAGGATGTCCTCCTGGCCGTCCTTGATGGAGTAGTTTGCGGGGCGGTTGAGGTCTCCTTCAAGCTGGTCTCGGGCCTCGCGCACGGTGCCGTCGAAGGCGGAGAGCGGAAGCGTGCCGGACGCGGCGTACTTGGGCACCGGCGGGCGCTTGCCGCCGTTCGCGGCCGTGAAGGCCTCCTCGATCGTGCAGCCGGTCTCCTCCATCAGCAGCTGCATGGGGCCGCTGAGATTCCGGGGATACTTCGGATCGATATCATTGATTATGTCGCCGTTCATCGCCTCCTCATACTCTTCGACGAGGGCGTTCACGCCGGCGATCGAATAGCTCCGGGCCTCGGGGAAGCAGGTCTTCACGAAGGCGCGGAGCGTGAACGGACCCTTGTCGAGGAGCGCCTGGAGCTTGTCGAGGTTCTTCATGACGCGGCCGATGACATTGCCGCGGTCGATGAGCGGGACGGTCTGGAAGCCCTGCGCCTTGCGCTGGGGGGCGGACAATTTCGCGACTGCGGGATCGGAAATGAGCGGGAAGGCCGCGTCCATGGCCGCATAGAACGCGGCGCGTTTGGCGGGCGGGATGTTCGCGACGGTCTGCGTGAAGGAGTTGCCGAGGCCGCGCCCGAACAGGCGCATCGCGGCGTTGTTCTCCATGCCGAAGAGCTTTTCGGGATCCTGCTCGGCGAGGTTGTGCGCGGCGTTGCAGGCGAATTCCTCGAAGACGAACTTCTCCATGCCGCGCAGGACGTCGTCGCCGAAGTAGGACGAGTCGCCGTTGAGGAGGGTCTTGCTCGCCCCGTCCGGAAAGTTCCTGCCCTTGCCCAACGCGCCGAGCGCCGCCTTCGTCTCGGCGAACCACGTCGCAAAGCTGTCGAGGAGGCGAAGTCCGTTGGAGAAGTTCGCCGCGCTTTCGAGGAAGCGCCCGCCGTATTGCATGATGCGGTTGGCCTTGGAGCCGGGCGTCGTCAGCGCTTCCAGAGCGGCGGCCTCGGAGCAGTGGTTGATCTCGGCGTAGAAGTGGGCGGCGCGGGCGAGGCGCGGCAGCTCCGCCTTGGAGTAACCCTTCGCGAGCATTGCCGCCTTGTTGGCGGGGACGTCGAACGACTCGAGGCGGAACTTCTCGGAGCGGGCCTTTGCGGTGCCGTCCGCGTCGATCGCGGCCTTGACCGCCATGATGCGGCGGGCGGTGAGGGGCTTGCCGGCGTTGTAGTCGGAAAGCAGCATCGCCTCCTTCACGGAGGCGGGGATCTTCGACTCGCCGCCGAACATGTCGGCGACCGCCTTGCGGAAGAGGTCGCGGGTGCGGTCGTTCACGATGTACTGGTCGTTCGTGCGCGTCCACTTGTGGACGGCGTCGTTCCGCGCCGTGGAGACGGCGAGGACCCGGCGGCCGCCGAGGAGCGGCTGCTGAAGGTGCGCGTCCGCGATCGCCTTGGTCTGGCCGGCGTCCACCTTCGCCTGCGCGAAATCCGTGAACTTCTTGAAAACCGCGTTGTATCCGTTGATGTCGAGCGCCATGGGTCGCTCCGTTGTTGGGTTGAAAAGTTGAAGGTTGAAAAGTTGGTTCCCTTTGCCTTGTCCACACGGTTGTTGCCGGGAGGTTACGCGCCGAGGTTGTGCAGCGCGTTGGCGTGGAGCTTGAAGGACACGTCAACGCGGCCCGTGAACCTGTACGGCTCCGGAATCTTGTCGGCGGCCTTCTTGTACCGGTCGGGGATGGTGGTGTCGGCCTCCGTCGCATTGACTTCGGTGCCGTCGTACTTGGTCCAGTCGGCGTTCGCGAGTTTGTCGAGGTCTGCGGCGGAAATCTTGATGGTCCCCACGTATTTGCAGACGGCTCCGTTGCCGTCGGTGGCCTTGTTCGAGTAGGTGGCGCCGTTCGACATGATGGCCATGAACGGTCCGGTGAACGTGACCTGGCCCTTGATGGTGAAATTGCCGGCTTTGTCCTTCGTGATGGAGAAGGAGTTGAACTGATCGCCCCCGGGGTACTGCCCGATGCTGAACCGCGAAACCTTGGCGTCGTGGTCGAATGCGCCGGACACGCCCGTCATGAAGCAGGCGAGGGATCCCTGGTGCATCAGCGACATGAGGATGCGCGCCTTGCGCTGCGTCGGCGCGTCCAGCGTGTCGAAGGTGTCGGTTTTCCTGCCGGTGAGCAGCCGCGCGACCAGATTGTGGGCCGCGGCCGGATCCTGCGGGGCGCGCTTGCCGCCGACGACGACCCCCATGCCGCGCTTGATGTCCAGATCGAAGCTGTTGTAGTCCAGGTTTTCCGAGGCGCGGGACGCGATGTGCGTCGCGATGGAGGCCGTGGCGTGGCGGTTCGCGAGGGTCTTGAACTCGCGGGCCGGGTTGGCGGACTGCAGGATGTCGCTGTTGCTGGCGAGCAAGGAGAGGATGTCGCCGCCGGCGCCGCCGGTCATGCCGAACTTCTTGGCCATGGCCGCCATCTCGGCGCCGATCGCCTTGTCGACGGCCAGGATGCGGCGGGCGGTGAGCGGACGTCCGGTGCCGTCGAACTTGCCGAGGTTCATCGCGTCGCGGACCTTCTTCGGGACGTCCTCGATGCGGGTGCCGAAGATGTCGATCACGGCCTGCTTGAAGGCTTCGCGCGTCGCGTTGTTCAGATTCTTCTCCTCGTCGGTGCGCGTGAAGGAGAAATGCATCAGACTCTTCGGCGCGTCGGTCTGGGAGTAGTTGCAGGTCAGTTGCCGCCCGTTCTGGAGGTGCACCACGACGGCGCCGCCGCCGTTGGGGTCGTTCTTGACGTTCTGCGCGTAGGCGGTCGCCGCGCTGAACTTTTCGAGGGCGTTCCAATTGATGTTCGAGACGGGCATGGCTTGTATCCTTGTTTTTGGAGTTGTTTCAAACGGTGGGTTCGGAAGGTTGCTTCGGTCTGACTACACCCGGCGCCGGCGGAGGTTACACGCGCAGGAAGAAAGGATCGCCGGAAAGGGGGTCGGCGTCCGCCCCGTCGGCCTCCTCGACCGCGGACTCCTCGTCCACGTCGAGGAAGGCGATCGCGTTCCGCCGCCACGTCTCGGCCGCATCGACGAGCGCCGCGACGGCATCGGAGAGGGATTCCGGGTCCGCGACGGCGAGCGGGAGCGCGACCGAGACGGCGAGTTCGCCCGTTTCGGGGTCGAGGGAAAGCGCCGTCGCGCCCGCCGCGGCGAAGTTCGCACGGAGCGCGAGCGCGGCGAACACCCCCTTTTCGTCGGGCGGCATCTCGAAAATGCCGGCGGTGGCGACGACCGCCCCGCCGGCGGCGTCCTCGCGGAGCGCGACCTCGGTGCCGTCTATCGAAAAGACGGCGCCGCCGCCATCCGCGACAAGCCCTTCGACGGCGTTCCGCGCCGCGAAACCGGAGACCAGTTCGTAGAATGTCATGCCATTGCGTCTTTCCCGGTCGAACAATCTCCCGGATGGATTCAGAACAGGGTGTTGGCGACGGTGGCGCGAAGGGGATGGTCCAGATGCTCGCCCTGCATGAAGGCCACGGGGGCACGGAGGGCGAAGGGGTCTTCGGCGAGGCGCGCGAGCGCGGCCTTGAGCCCCGGCGTCGCCCCGGCCACGAAGGCGCGGACGTTCGCGAGGATCGGGATGAAGTCGTCCGTCCCGAGCCCTTCGCCGCGCTGCGCCACGAGATCGCGGAATTCCTCCGCCGCGGCCGCTTCGATCGCGTCGGCGTAGGCGCGGATGGCGTCGATGCGGGCCTCGTCCGTGGCGTTCGGGTCGCCGAGCGCGGCGAGGAGCGCGCCGCCGTCCACCCGGGCGGCGATGCGCTGGGCGCGCGCGGGGTCGATGAAGGGCTTGTCCGGGCGGCCTTCCTTCTTGAGGATTTCGCGCAGGGCGGCCTTGGTTTCGTCGGAGACGCCCTCCAGCGCGTCGATGGCGGTGAAGCGCCGGTGGTAGAGGCCGGAAAATTCGTCGACCAGCTGGTTGAACGCCATGGCGGAGGAGAAGCCCTCTTCGCGGCTTCCGGGGTGCGTCCCGTCCTGGATGCCGCGCTTGAGCTCCCGGAGGCGGGCGTCGAACTCCGCGGCGCCGCCGAAGTTGGCCGCCTCCTCCTTTGAAATATGGAGGGAGGCGGCGAGGCGCTCGGCGAAGATGTCCTTGGCGGTCGCGACGAGTTGCACGAGCTCGGCCTCCTGCTTGACGGCGTCGCGGAGGGCCTCGCGGGCGCCGTTGAGGGCGGAGCGGATGTCGTCCGGGTCGTCGGCCTCGCGGAGCGCGCGGGCCAGCAGGGGGTTGCGCTTGAGGAACGCGCGGGCGACCGCGAGCTTCGGGGCGGGGCGGCCGAGCTGCGCCGCGGCGGCGACGAACTCGCCGTGCACGGCCTTCGTCGTCAGGACGCGCAAGCCCTCCTCGAAGGCAGCCTGGCGGAACTCGGCGGGGGTGACGATGCGGCGGCCGGCGCGCGCGGCCTCGACGAGCGGGCGCAGCCGGAGGACGAGGCCGCTCAGGTCGGCCACGTTCGTGAAGAGCGCGTTCTCCGGCACGGCCGCCGCGCCGAATTTCCGGCGCAGCGCGGCGACGGCGTCCTGCGCCGCGTCGAGGTATCGCTCGGGGAGGGAGTAGAAGCGGTTTTTCTCGACCTTGTCGAGGAGGTCGCCGCGGAGCTTCTCGACCATCTGCGGGACGTTTCCGGCCCCGTGGCTGCGCACGGCGCCGCGCGCGAGCGTTTCGAGCGTCTCGGGCGCGATTTCGCCGTGGAACTCGCCGAGGATGGTCGCGAGGACGCCGCCGAGCGGCGTGTCGCGGGTGAAGACGGCGAGGGCCTCGTCCGGCGTGAGGTCGAGCCCCTCGGCGCGGACGGCGCGGGCGAGCGCCTGGGCGCAGGCGGGCGCGGGCGCGCCGTCGGCGATCTTCCGCGCGAGCGCGGCGACGGCCTTGGCGGCAGGGGGCGCGGCGTTCAAGGCGAACGGACGGGAGGCGTAGGCGGCCTGGTCCGGGTCGTCGCGCAGCTCCTCGTCGGCCGCGACCTCGGGCCGCGCGAAGAAGTCCGCGAGGTCGCCGCGGATTCCGTTGAGGTCGAAGGCGGCGATGAGGAGGATCGAGGAGACGTTGGTCATCTCGGGGGCGCCGATTTCGCGCACCCGGCCCGTCAGGTAGTCGTTGGCCGCCCTGCGGACGGCGGCCACGAGCGGCTTCATCGCCGCATAGACCTGCTCCTTGGGCGCGTGCTGGCGCAGGGCGGCGGCGAGCGGGGCGAAGGCGAGCTCGCGGGCCGCGGGGAGGAGCGCGTCGAGGTCGAGGTACTTCACCTTGTCCTGCGCGAGCAGCCATTCCTTGAGTTCGGCCTTTCCGGCGGCGGAGATCGGGAGCGCGTCGGCCTTTTCGAGGATGGCGGCGCGTTCGGCGGCGAAGCGCTCCGCCTCGGCGCGGAACGCCTGCTCGATCTCGGCCTCGCTTTCGGCGGGGACCTTTCGATCGGAAATCCTGTCCTGCACGGATCCGGCCAGGCCCTGAAGCGCAGTGCGGGAAAGGGCAGGCTCGACGAGCGCGGAGGCGGGGATGCCGGTCTTGGCGGACAGCGCCGCGCGGGCCATCCCGGCGAACGCCTCCTTGCAGCGCTCGACGGCCTCGGCGCGGCGGATTTCCGCGTCGACGCGGTCCTCGACGGACGAAAGCGCGGCGGCGACCTCGTCCGCGCCCGCGCAGGCGGCGAGGCGCCCGACGAGGTCCGGCAGGACCGCCTTGAGGACGTTGGCCACGCCCTTGGGATTGAAGCGGGCTGCGCCCAGCTCGGCGCCCCTCCGCTCGGCGTACTTCACGATCGCCTTGTCCGCCGCGCTCTCGCGGGCGGCGCGCAGGAGGGCCTCGCGGATGCCGTCGGGCGTCGCGCGGACGTCCTCGCCCAGGGCCTCGATCGCCGCGTCAACAGAGCCGACGTCCAGGAAGTGCCCGGCATCCGCCTTCGGGCCCGCGATGTCCGGGCCGAAGATGGCGCGGACGTCCGCGAGGATGTCGGCGGCGAGCGTCTTGAACGCGCCGAAGCGCCGCTCGCAGTGGCTGGTGAAGGTCATGACGACCTCCTCGTTGAAGTCCTTGACCGTGCCCGCGGGGATGTAGGCCTTGGAGGCCGCCGGTTCGCCGGCCAGATTGCGCGCCAGGTCGAGCACGTCGCGGACCGCCGCCTCCGATGCGCCCTGCGGCAGCTGCGACAGATTGACCAGAAACGCCTTCGCGGCCGCGTCCGGGAGGTTGTTCACGAGATCGAGGCTCTCGTAGTCCGCGACGCCCGCGTCCTGCAGGAGCGCGACGACGGCGGTGCGGACCTTCCAGCCCTCGCCGCCCAGATTCTGCGGCAGGGCGGCGATCCACTCGGAGCGCCCCTCGGGGGAAAGCGCGCGGAATTCTTCGCGGAAGCTGATGATCCGCGAGTCCGGGGCGAGGCCTTTGAGCCGGACGATCATGTCCTCCAGCTTGCGCGCCCAGGCCGCCTCGTCCATCCCCGTGTCCATCGAGAGCGACTTGACCTGGCCGTCGCCGATGGCGATGCGGGCCGGGACGCCCGCGCGCGGATGGCCGCCGGACTTCTCGATCACGATGTCGAGCGCCTCGTTGGCCATTTTAAGAAGCTCCTTGCGATCGGCCTGGGACCGGAAGTCCACGTCGCCCGCCACGAGCGCCTGGAAGAGCGAGACGCGGTGCTGCTCCGCGACCGTGCGGCCCGGATCGAGGGCGGCGTTGACCGCCTCGCGCGTGGCGGCGCGCGACTGGCGCTTCCCCGCCGAGACGCCGGCGTAGAGCTGGTCGCTCGTGCGGATCGTCTCCGCGTGCGTGTGCGCGTTGATCGCGGCGGCGTTGCGGTCGAGGATCTCGCGGATCTGCTGGCGCGAGAGCGGCCTGATCGAGCGCTCCTTGAGGGAGGTGTCCACCGTCTTGTCCGTCCCGAGCCC
>CAMNCG010000168.1 GCA_946534105.1 uncultured Verrucomicrobiota bacterium | reverse complement strand
GGCGCGACTGGCGCCCGTCCCGCCCGTCTCGCCCGTCCCGCTCGTCCTTCCGTCCCTTCCGTCCCTTTTCTTTCAACCTTTCAACTTTTCAACCTTTCAACCTTTCAACTTGGCTTGCTTGGCTTTCGCCAAGTAGCATGGTAGCATTGAAGCCATGAACGACACGGACCGCGACATGGACAAAAAGCCAGGCGACCGCAAACCGCCCTACCGCGACGTCGCCGACACGCTTCGCGAAAAAATCCTGGCCGGAAAGTATCCTGCTGGGAAAATCCCGTCCGAACGGGCGCTCATGCGCTACTACGGTGTCTCGCGCGCCACGGCCTCGAAGGCCCTCGACGCGCTGGTGGACGACGGCCTCGTCATCCGCCGCCGAGGCTCCGGCGCGTTCGTGAACGCGACGGGCGGGCCGCCGCGCACGGCGCTCGTGTCGACGCTGTTCGCCGAGATGGACGTGCGCGAATTCTTTTCGTCGATCTGCAATTCCATCGCCGACCGCGCCCGGGCCTACAACCTTAGTCTCGTATGGGGAACGCGGCGGGAATTCGACGAACTCACGTCGGGCGGATCCGTCGCGGCCTACATTGCGCGGTGCCGGTCGATCGGGATCAGGGGCGTGTTTTTCGTCCCGCAGGATTCCCCTCCTGACAGCGACCCAGGCCGCCGCAACCGCATGATTGCGGAGGCCCTGCGCACGAACGGCATCGCCGTCGTCCTGATCGACCGCGATCTCGGCACGTTCCCGCAGCGCAGCGACTTCGATTTTGTCGGCATCGACAACGTCCAGGCCGGCTACGGACAGGTGGAGCACCTCGTCGGTCGCGGCTGCCGCCGCATCGTCTATGTCACGCACGAAAAACGCGTCTGGACCGTGGACGCGCGGATCTCCGGCTTCCGCGGCGCCATCGAGGACTTCGGGCTGCCGTCGGGTCCGGGCGTCCTGTTCCGCGGCAATCCGGCCAGCGAGGCGTTTGTCCGGTCCGTCGCGCGCGCCCGGCCGGACGGCATCGCGTTCGTCCACGACGACATGGCGATTGAATTCATGCCCGTCTGGGAGCGCGTTTCGCGCCGGAAGGTGCGCTATGTCGGCATGGACGACATAGCGCACTGCGCGCATCTGGGCATTTCGTCGATGCGCCAGCCGGCGCGCTTCATCGGCGAAGAAGCCGCGCGCCTCATGGCCCTGCGCCTCGGCAACGACACGCTGCCTCCCCGCCAGGTCCTCTTCTCCGCCGAGCTCGTCGCCCGAGCCTCCTCGTTGGGCGGCGCGTAGTCCGTCCCGCCGACGAACCCGACCCCGCGTTCGTCGGATTGAGGCCGCTATGGCAGCTCCTTCGGGAGGGAGAAGTGCACGGCGTGCTCCGCGTCCGGGCCGTAGGCGGCGAACTCCAGCTCCGCATAGACGGACGGCTTGAAGTCGTCCGGCGAGGCGTAGACCATGGCGCGCCCGGGCTCGGCGAAGCCCGAAAGGCTCCGCTCCGGCGCCGTCTGCTCCATCAGGAACCAGCCGCTCCCGTCCGCGAGCCGGACCGCGAGCGCGTCGCCGTCGGCGGAAATCTTGCGGGCCGCGGCCGAGCCGGGAACGTCGATGCGCGACCAGCCGGCCGGTTCGTCCGGTTCCGGCGCGGAGATTTCGCCGAACTTCGCGTGCCGCCCGTCGCCGCGAAGCCGGATCATGACGGACGACGGGCGCGGAATCTGCGCGATGGACCACAGGCGGCGGTCGTCGTCCGGAAGCGTGTCCGGTCCGCGCGCGCCGGCGTCTTCCGTGAGAAGGCGCGAGCGGACGACCAGCGCGTCCGCCTCCAGCGAGAAGGCGCGCTCCAGGGCGACGACCCAGTCGCCACCGCGATGGGCCGCCGTGCGCAGAACGACGTTCGTCGCATCCGCGGCGACGACCTGCATCGGCAGGGCGTCGAACCAGGCGGGCGGCGGCCAGACCGGACCGGACTCGACGCCCTCGAACGCGCGCCAGGCGGCGGGATCCGACCCCACCCAGGTCTTTTCGCCGCCGACGTTCTTCCAGCGTGGCTTGCCGCTCGGATGGCAGCCGAAGTCCGCCGCCTCGGGCTGCGTCCAGAGGACGTTGCCGCCGCCCGGCCGCCCGAAGGACATCAGCCGCCCGGCCCAGGCCGGGACGATCTCGGCGCGGACGGCGCCGTTCTCAAGGACGATCATCTCGACGTCCGCCGCGCGCAGCGGCACGGCGATGGCGAGAAGCGAAAGCGAAAGGCTGGCGAAAAGGCGATGGGCTTGCATGGCATGGCTCCTTGTGGCGTGGTTCGGGAGCAAGGATACCACGCAGCGCATCCGACATGCGTCCCCCTTCGCCCGCTCCTGACAAAACTGGCCTAGGCCGGTTTCTCCCGGGAAACGCTGTCGGGCAGGCGCTTCAGAAACGTTTCGACATTGCGGTAGGACACTCCGCAGTCGTGGTCGAAGTCCGGTCCGCGATAGAGGACGATCCGCGAAACGACCCTTCCGAACGCCTTCTCGGTGCGGGAAAGGAGTTCCGCGTCGACAAGATGCCGGAACTGCTCGTCGGCACGCGAGGACGAATGCTTGACCTCGTAGAGACGGCACGTTCCGGCCGAAAGGTCGCGGACGACCATGTCGAACTCGCCGCTTTCGAACTGGAGCTTGAACACTTCGGTGCCGGCGAATATCCCGCGCGGGCGCGGCATCGCCACAAGCGTCTCCAGCAGGACGATGTCTTCCAGCATTCTGCCGCGAACATCGTCGAGGACCCGCCCGGTCACGTACTCCCGCTCGGCCGGCGGTTTCGACGCGAACGAAGAATCCTTCATCATTGCGCGGACAAGCGCCTCGGCCTGGCAGTAGCGCATGCCCGGCTGCGAGAAAAGGACCCGCACGCCGTTTTCGACCGATTCTCCGCGAAGCCTGCGGACCGGACAGTCCCGGATCAGGTCGAGCTTCCCGAGATAGGCCCTGATCGCGGACGCGTGCTCGTCGGAGACCTCGACGTCCAGCGACTCGGCGTTTCGGATGTCGAGATAGCGCATGAGTTCCGCCGTGACCGCCCCCTTGTCGAGCATGCGGTCGAGCCTCCGGCGTCGCGCGGCGTCCCGGTCCGTCATCAGCTGTCGGGAGACCGTTCCGAGATCGGAGGACTTGAAGGGACGGGTCAGGACGCTGGCGAGGAACTCGTGGTTCATGTCCTCGATGACGCGGTTGATCGCATTCGTCAGTTCGTTCTTTTCGTGGAGTTCGCGCAAGGCGCCGAAATATCGCCCGTTCCGGCAGCAGGCCAGGGAATGCTGGATGTTCCGGGCGATGGCGGTGTCGATGTACCGCCGCGTGGACTCCATGTCGCGGAACGATGCGTCCGGCTCGTTGGCCAGCGGATCGTCCAGATCCTTTTCGCCGCGCCGGAGAAGTCCGCCGTAGCTGATGTACTCGTCGATGTCGTCGATTTTCAGGAGCCGCGAATACTCGCGAAACGGAACGAAGGAAGTGTGCAGCATGTAGGCACGGTCGAAAAGCTCCTGATCGATCGTCATCCGGAAGCCGAGGGAATCCGTTCCGGAAAGCACGATCTTCATTCCCATGGGCGCATAGACGTCCGAAAAAAGCGACGCGCCGTCGATGAAATCGTCGAGCAGCGTCACTTCGTCCACGAAAACGTAGCGAAAACCCCGGCGATGGAGCCGGGAGAGACGGTCGTCCATCGTTTCAAGCGTGTCGCCCGTCCTTGCCTTGATGTACGCGGCCTTCGCGAACTCTTCCCGCGTCAAGGCGCGGACCGCCTGCTGCAACATGGTCGTCTTGCCCGTGCGACGGATGCCGAAGACGATCAGCACCTTGCTTTCCGCCGGCCACCGGAGAAACTTCATGATGTCCGGGAACACGTCGCGCGTGTCCCAGCCCGAGACCAAGTCCGCCCAGTCGCTCAATTCGCGCCCGGTTTTCGCGATCGTGTCGCGTCGCGCCGACGATTTCCCGCCGCCGGAAGTGCGGAGCAGTCTTGCGAGTTCCCTGCGCCGTTCGATTTGCCGGCGGACATCATCGACCTCCGTCGCCTTCAGGTACTCGCTTCGCGTGCGGCCGTCTTCCGTCCACTGGCGGTAGTATCGGACCTTTCCGGCGATCGTCTTGCGCGAAATGCTCCCGATCGGCAGCGTCGCCAGTTCGGCGCGGAAGCGCGCGAGTTCCTCTTCCGAAAGTCGTTTTTGCATGGGAATGCTCCTTGGCCGCGCACACTAAACCATAAACCCATTTTTGTCAAGTGGGTTTATTTGGGTTTATATGGCCAGAGCCTTGGGCTTTGATGGCAAGCATGGTTTTCGAGGCCGCGTTTCCGCGTTCCTGTTTCACGGGGAGCGTCGGTGCCGCGCCGAACTGGCCTAGGCCGGTTTCTCCCTTGAAGCGGGCCTCCGAACGGTTTTTCCGCCGCCAGTACGGTAGTATGCCCGTCGCCGGCCCCCGCTGGGCCCGGCGCGTTCGACCCTCGTTCCCAATCTCACTTCCAGGAGACCAAGATCCATGAAGAACATCGGATTCCAGACAGACGGCGCCCGCTTTGCGGCGCCATGCCGCCCCGTTGGGGCCTTCCAGTCGGTCGCGCTGGGCGCGGCGCTCGCGTTCGCCCTGCTCGCGGCGCCCGCGGTGCGGGCCGCGGACGACATCGTCGTGGCGGGAAGCGCCCAGACGGACGGGCTTCTCTCCTCGCTGAGCCTTTCGTTCCCGGAGAGCGCCTCGCCGACGCGGCTCTTCCTCGCCTGGGGCGCGGACGACTGCGGAACGGCAATGGGCAACTGGACGCATCTCGACTGGCTCGCCGACGTCCCTCCGGGAGCCACCTCCTGCGACGCCCCGGTCGCGACGTTGCGCTCGGGCCTTCCCTTCGTTCGCGTCTTCCGCATCGCGCCCGACGATTCCGTCGTCGAACTGGAAGGCGCGACCGCCGACGGCACCCAATCCGTGAAGACGGGCTTCACGCCGTCCTCGACGGCCGCCGTCCGCTGCGACCTCACGCTCGACGCGTTCGCCAACCAGGCGATCTTCGGCGTCCGATCGGCCGCGGGGCAGAACTCCTTCTGCCTTCTGACCATCGTTCCGTCCGGCAGCGCGGGCCACGGCTGGCGCTTCGACTACGGCACCCAGATCAAGAACAGCGCCGTCGATCCGGCGGCCGGGAAACGGTATCTCGCGGAGGCGGACTACCGCGGGTTGAAAATCGACGGAACCTTGCTCCAGAATGCCACGATCGGATCGCAACAGACCGTCAACCCCGGCTACGTGATGGCGCTCTTCGGGATGAGCACGGCGGGGACGGTCGGCAGTCCGGCCAAGGCCACGATCCATTCCTTCAAGGCGTGGAGCGACACGGACAGCAAGACGACGACGCTGGCGGCCGACCTCGTCCCGTGCCGCAAGAACGGCGTCGTCAGCTTCTACGACCGGGCGAGCGGGTCGTTCCAGTCGCTCGTCACCGGGACGCTCGCGGGCGGCGCGGACAAGGCGCATAGCTCGTGCGGCACCTCGGTCGATGCCAGTGCCGTGTTTAACCCCTACGGCACAGACCGCACGATGACGATCACCAAATTCTACCGCAACCACCGCCAGCCTACGGCCGACCTGACCTTCACTGCCGGCCTTGCCGACTGCGCCCTCGTGGCGACGCACGACTCCGCCGACCACGGCGGCGCCATCGCCGACTGGCCTGCGGAGAACACCGTCCTCGTGACGAACGTTCCCGCCGCGACGACTTCGATGACGCTCTCGTTCCCGTGGCAAATCGAGCGCGACACGGAGCATTTCTACCGGTTCTTCCTCGTCGCCCGCAGCGGCTCCGCGACCTACGACCGCCAGTTCGAGGGCATCCGCGCCACCGGGGAGCAATACGTGCTGACGGACTTCGTGCCGACCCAGACGGCGAACGTGATGGCCGACTTCGCGTTCGACACGACGCTCGGCAACCAAGTTCTTTTCGGCGCCCGCCAAGGCGCGAGCAGCGCCTCGTTCGCGGTGTGGCACCTGGAGGGCGGCCTCGGCTACCGCTTTGACTTCGCCAACTGGAACGCCAATTCAAACCATCCGGAACAGGCCGTGGACGGAGCCTACCTTTCGCGCGTCGTCAATGCGTATTCCGCCGGCCTGGAGATCGGCGGCAGCCGCATCGTGACGGTGCCGGAATCCGCGAAGACGACATTCGCGGCACCTTGTCCGATGGCCGTGTTCGCCCTCAACACGGCCGGCACAGTGAACTTTTTCGCGAAGGGCGTATGCCGATACGTGAAGGCGTGGCGCGTGATGTCGCAGGAGAACACGCGAGTCCTGGACCTGCTGCCGGCGATGAAGAACGGCGAAGTCGGCTTCTACAACAAGTGCGACGGCACATTCTTCGGCAATTCAGGAACGGGCGCGTTCGAGGCCGTGAACGAAGTCGTGAACACGACGGCGCGGGTTCTCTCAGATTCCGGGACGCTCGGCGTTCCGCCGCCCATCGGCTTCGTGCTGATCGCGCGCTGACGGCGGACGGCCCGCCATGGAATCCGCGACGCCATGAAAACCGTCCTCGTTCTCGGCGCCTCCGGCGCCATGGGGCGCTATGTCGTCCCGGAACTCGCCCGGATGGGACACGCCGTCGACGCCGTGTCGCTCGACGCCCCCAACCCCTCGCTCGATCCGCCCGGCGTCCGCCGCATCCAAGGCAACGCCAAGGACGGAGCCTTCCTCGCCCCGCTCCTCGCCCGCCACTACGACGCCATCGTGGACTTCCTGATCTACCCGACGGCGGAACTCGCGCCCAAACTGCCCCGCATGGCCGCCGCCTGCGGACACTACGTCTATCTCTCCAGCTACCGCGTCTACGACGGCAAGGACGTCCCCGTGCGCGAGGATTCGCGGCTCCTCGTCGACACCGCCGACGACCCGATCCTGCGCAACTCCGACGACTACAGCATCTACAAGGCGCGCGGCGAGCGCATCCTTCGCTCCCTCGGCCGCCGCAACTGGACAATCGTCCGCCCCTCGATCACCTATTCCACCTACCGCTACCAGCTCGTCACGCTCGAGGCGCCGACCGTCGTGGGGCGCGCCGACCGGGGCAAGGCGGTCGTACTGCCCGAGACGGCGCGCGACGTGCAGGGGACGCTCACGTGGGCCGGCGACAACGCCCGGTTCATCGCCCGCCTCGTCCTCGACGACCGCGCCGCCGGCGAGACCTACACGCTCGCGACGGCCGAACACCACGCGTGGGGCGACATCGCGGAACTCTACGCCTCGCTGCGCGGACTCCGGGTCGTCTGGGCGCCGGAGGAGGATTTCATGCGCATCCGCTGCCCCGACCCGTGGGACCTCGGCCTGACGTGGCAGCTGCGGACGGACCGCCTCTTCGAGCGCATCGTCGACAATTCGAAGATTCTGGCGGCGACGGGCCTCTCGCAGGGCGACCTGATGCCGCTGGCGAAAGGGCTGGAAACCGAACTTGCGAAAGTCCCCCGCGGCTACGAGTGGCAGGGCTACGAAGGCGAAGGCCGTCGCATGGACGAATGGCTGGAGGCGCGGCAATGAAAAGAATCCGCGTCGTCCAGTTCGGCATTTCCCACGAACACGCCGTCGACAAGCTGACGACCATCCGGGCGCTCCCGGACGAGTTCGAGCTCGTCGGCCTCGTCGACGACCGCGACGGCGCGTCGCCGCGCTACCCGCTCCGCCGCCCCGATTCCGTCCTCGAAGGCGTGCCGCTCCTCGCCGAGGAGCAGGTCTGGGCGGACAAGACCATCGACGCCGCCTTCGTCGAAGTCACCAACGGCGACCTCGTGGCGACGGCGGAGCGCGTCCTGGCGCACGGGCTGCCGATGCACCTCGACAAGCCCGGCGGCGAGACCTACGAGCCGTTCGCGCGGTTTCGGACGGAGGCCCGTGCGCGCGGCCTCCACGTCCAGATGGGCTACATGTTCCGCGCCAACCCGGCGATCCAGTGGCTCGCGGACGCCGTGCGCCGCGGCGTCTTCGGCGACGTGTGGGGAATCGAGGCGGACATGGACCACGGCTACGGCGACGACGACTACCGGCGCTACCTCTCGTCCTTCCGGGGCGGCATCCTCTACAACCTCGGCTGCCACCTCGTCGATTTCTTCGTTTCCATGCTGGGCGAGCCGTCGTCGGCGCGTCCGCCGGTCCTGCGCGACGCCCCCGGCTCCGCCCCCGGCTCGCGCGACAACTGCCTCGGCGTCCTCGAATGGGAGGCGGGCGCCATCGGCATCGTCCGCTCCTGCGACCGCTGCCGCGCCGGCGCCTTCGGGCGCCGCCTCCGCGTCTCCGGCACGAACGGCAGCGCCGAAATCGCCCCGATCGAGCGCTTCGACGGAAA
>CAMNCG010000167.1 GCA_946534105.1 uncultured Verrucomicrobiota bacterium | reverse complement strand
CCACATCGCCCCCGCCTACGGCGAGGACGACTTCCGCGTCTGCCGCGAGAACGGCGTCGAGGCGTGGGCCGACCCGCTCGACGCCGACTGCAAGTTCACCTCCGCCGTCCCCGAGTACGCCGGCCGCTTCTGCAAGGAGTGCGACAAGGACATCATCAAGCGCCTCAAGGCCGAGGGCAAGCTCGTGCACCAGGCGACGATCACGCACTCCTACCCGTTCTGCGAGCGCACGGACACACCGCTGATCTACCGCGCGATCCCCGCCTGGTACATCCGCGTCGAGGACCTGCACGAGCGCTTCGCGAAAAACAACGCGCCCGTCGCGTGGATGCCCGAGTACGTCGGCGAAAAGCGCTTCGAGAACTGGCTCGAGGGCGCGCGCGACTGGAACGTCTCCCGCAACCGATTCTGGGGCTCGTGCATCCCGATCTGGGTGAACGACGAGGACGAGAACGACCTGATCTGCGTCGGCTCCGTGGCCGAGCTCGAGGCGCTCTCCGGCGAGAAGGTCACGGACCTGCACAAGCACTTCGTCGACAAGATCGTCATCCGCCGCGACGGCAAGACCTACCACCGCACGCCCGAGGTGCTCGACTGCTGGTTCGAGTCCGGCTCGATGCCCTACGCGCAGGTCCACTACCCCTTCGCGTTCCCCGACAGGGAGGCCTTCCTCAAGCGCTTCCCGGCGGACTTCATCGCCGAGGGCCTCGACCAGACGCGCGGCTGGTTCTACTCGCTCATGGTGCTCGGCACGCTGCTCTTCGACCGGTCGCCCTACAAGCACGTCGTCGTGAACGGCCTCGTGCTCGCCGAGGACGGCAAGAAGATGAGCAAGCACCTCAAGAACTACCCCGACCCGATGGAGCTGGTCTCCGCCTGCGGGGCGGACGCGGTGCGCCTCTACATGATCAACTCGGCCGTCGTCCGCGCCGAGAACCTGCGCTTCAGCGAGGCCGGCGTGCGCCAGATCCTGCGCGACCTGCTGATCCCGTGGTGGAACGCCTACTCGTTCTTCGTCACCTACGCCAACGTCGACGGCTGGCACGAGGAGCGGCTCGAGACGCCCGACTCCCCGAGCGAGCTCGACCGCTGGATCGTCTCCTCGCTCGAGACGCTCGTCGCCGACGTCACCGCCGCGATGGACCGCTACGACCTGCAGAAGTCCGTGCGCCCGTTCGTCGCGTTCGTCGAGAACCTCACCAACTGGTACATCCGCCGCTCGCGCCGCCGCTTCTGGAAGTCGGAGGACGACGCGGACAAGCGCCACGCCTACCGCACGCTGCGCTACGTCCTGGTGCAGCTCTGCAAGGTCGCCGCGCCCTTCACGCCGTTCCTCGCCGAGGAGATCTACCGCAACCTGCGCGGCGCCGGGATGCCCGAGTCGGTGCACCTGTGCGCCTTCCCCGAGCCGAACGCCGCCGCGCGCGACGTCGCGCTCGAATCGCGCATGGCCGCCGCGCAGCGCGCCGTCGCGCTCGGCCACAACCTGCGCAAGCAGAAGGGCCTCAAGGTCCGCCAGCCGCTCGCCCGCGCCGTCGTCGCCTGCGCCGCGCCCGGCTTCGCCGAGGCGCTCGCGCCGATGGCCCCCGTGATCGCCGAAGAGCTGAACGTCCAATCCGTCGAATTCGCCAAAGACGAATCCCGCTTCGTCACGCTCTCGGCCAAGGCCAACTTCAAGGTCCTCGGCAAGAAGCTCGGGCCGCGCATGAAGGCCGCCGCCGCCGCCATCGCCGCGCTCCCGGCCGCGGACATCGCGAAGCTCCAGGCGGGCAAAGGGGTCTCGATCCCGCTTCCGCCCGCCGCCGGTGGGGCGAGCTCTCCGAGCGAGCCGTTCACGCTCCTCCCCGAGGACGTGCTGGTCCAGCGCACCGAGAACGAGGGCCTCACCGTCGCCAACGACGGCGACCTCACCGTCGCGCTCGACACCGCCCTCACGCCCGACCTCGTCTCGGAAGGAATCGCCCGCGAACTCGTCTCGCACGTGCAGGCGCTGCGCAAGGAGACGGGGCTCGACGTGTCGGACCGCATCCGCCTCTCCGTCACGACCGACGCCGAGGCCGCCGCCGCCATCACGGCCCACGCCGACTTCGTGAAGGGCGAAACCCTCGCGCTCGACCTCGCCGTCTCCGAAACGGCGGAGGGTTCGGGAGAAGACCCCCGTCCGCTGGATCTCAACGGCCACCCGGCCTCGATCACGATCGAGAAGGCCTAGCAGGGCAACCCCCGCTCGCGCGGGTCGGCTCCGCCGCCCCGCGCGGCGCGGATTGAATCTCCGCTTCGCTCCGCCCCCTTGATCCTTCGGGCAAAGGGGCTCAATTCATGCTGTCTCGTCATCCCGTCGTCTTGTCGTCCTTCTCGCCGCGCCGCGAATTCCCGCTTTCCTTCCTTCCCGCTTTCTTCTATAATCTTCTCCATCCGCGCGGCACCCCGCCGCGCACCACCATCGGACAAACACCGAAACCCATCACAACCAGACCTGTTAGGAGAAGCAATGTCTGACCAAGAAACAACGATGCAAAAAGTCGCAGGAGCCATGAAGTCCGCTGGCGACAAAGTTGGAAATGCCTTCCATGAAGGAATAGACGCAGTTGGATCTGTTGGAAACGCAACTGCACGTAAAGTTAGATCTGTTGGCAATGCAATTGCACGAAATATTCGAGGACATCGTTCTCAATCGGAGCAGCACATTGCGCTTTTCGGCGAGTCCGGTAGCGGAAAAACAACGCTGTTAACTGTGTTTTATGGCTATCAACAAGACACGAAATTTCAGAAGGAAGCAGGATATCGCCTTCTTGCTGATGATACGACGCAGGGGCAAAACTTGCTCCACTCATTTTGGAATTTGTCAGATCTTCCTGCCACTAGGTTGACATCGCGCAAATTCTCTTTCCAGATTCGCCTGGATGGGGTTTCAAAAGTGAAAGAGACCGCCCATTTGGTTTGGCATGATTATCCAGGCGGTTGGTGGACAGAGACCAGAACCGGTGAAGAACAAGAAGATAAGGAGAAAACATTTCTTGCGCTTCTGTCCTCCGACGTCGCCTTGTTCTTGGTCGACGGAGCGAAACTAAAGGAATCGGGTGACAAGTATCTCAAGTGCCTGTTCTGCAATTTCAGAGACGAACTTTGCCGTCTGAAAGAGTATCCGGCGCTGAAGGCTAGGTTTCCTTTGACGCATTTTCCGCGAATCTGGTTGATTTGCCTTTCAAAATCCGACTTGATGCCAAATCTGACGGCTGAGGATTTCAGACGGCGTGTCATCAGTGTGGCCAATGATGAACTGCAGGTTCTCAGGCGGGAGATCCAGGAAATTATCGAGGAGCCGGAGCTATTTACGCTTGGTGAAGATTATCTTCTTCTTTCCGCAGCAGAATACGATGAAAAGAACGAAACCATAACGGATATCGAAAAGCGAAGGGGCGTGGATTTGATAGCGCCCATTGCTTTTACGGTTCCCATTAAACGGTCGTTGGATTGGGCCAAGGCAAAGCGTTCGGTAATCTCCAAGACGGCAACCGCTGTGGAAATAGTCAGAAAGCTTACCACGGGGTGGTTGAAATGGCTTCCATTCGTCGGCTATTACTTTGGGCTTCTGGATCAGATGGCAAAAGACAAATCCATCAATTTGTCTAAGAAAAAGGAGGAAGCCATCAAGAAAGGCTGCTTCATTGACGCGGTTCTCATTGCCTTTGAACAGAAGCTTTCTGCCTATGACATTGAAAAGACGTATCTGCACCGCTAGGTTGTGACAAATGTCGGAACTATCCATTAACAACAAAAACTTTCTATGGATGACGCGGGGAAAGAGTTGGGAATTTAGATTTTTGTCTAAATGCTCATCTCTTTCCTCGGTCATCGATGCCGTATATAAGTCGGTTTTCCTGCGCGACGAGAGTCGCTTTGGGTATTGGAAAGGGATTATCACCGTTGATGGGGCTAAACAATCATACGTGGCATGTAGATGCTATGACAGCATAATGCAACGGGATGAAGCAGGGCGGCGTATCCCGCATGATTTTTTGCTGCTTTGTTCGAACGAAGAATACAACCAAATTAATCAATTGGCATGGGAATCGTTGATCCTGGAACAAGTCAGAGGTTTGTATTCCAAGCGTTATTCCCTTTGTGCCAACGAGGTGGCAGATTGCGCAATTGACTTCAGCATAAACCTCGACTCAAGCGTTAAGCCATGCGATTCTTGCGAAACGTACGATGTTTCACTCGATCCGACCGTTCCACAAACCAACCACGAAACGCATTCTACATCAAGGAGCTTTCCAAGAACTTATTTGTTCCCAATTCTCCTAATATGTCTTGCTGTCGGTTCTATTGCCGTTAAGACCTTCCTTGTTCCGGACGTCCGGTTCCTTCCGATTTTAGGTAGCAACGTCTGTGTCGGTGAGACTCCCGTTACGAACGCGGAATATTCTAAATTCGTGAAAGCAACCGACCATGTTGCACCACGCTGCTGGGAAAACGGAGAATTCCCGAACGGCCGGAGAAGGAATCCCGTGCTGTGGGTGTCGTATGAAGACGCCAGCGCTTATTGCGATTGGCTTAGCTCGAAGGATGCCGAACATGCCTATCGGCTTCCGACGGAAAAAGAGTGGGAATTAGCCGTTGGCTGCACGCTGACAAATGCCTCTTCGAAGACAAAAGGTGTTTGCGGAGGCAAAGAGTTTCGGGACAATGCTTTGGAGTGGACCTCAACCACGTGCGGCGTCGGCACGAACGCCGTCAAGGGTGGATTCCTGTCTTCGTCACATACCCACGCCAGACCCATCGCTGAAGGCTATGCCGACGTCGCCTTTCGCATCGTCCGCGAAGATGCTGCTGTTGCGACGATGAAGGATATCTTGGGGGATTAAAAGAGGACGACCCCTTTTCAATCTCCTTGACACCGCCCCTCTTGCGGCCGCCGTGGCTCATCTGGTAGACTCCGCCCCATGAAAACCGTGCTCTTCGTCGTCGGCTCGTTCCGGGCTAAGTCGTTCAACCGCCAGCTCGCCCGCGAGGCCGAGGCGCTGCTCGCCCCGCGCGCGAAAGTCGAATGGCTCGACTTCCGCGATGTCCCGCTCATGAATCAAGACGCGGAGAACCCCGCGCCCGAAGCCGTCGCCAAGGCGCGCGAGGCCGTCCTCGCGGCGGACGGCGTCTGGTTCTTCACGCCGGAATACAACTTCAGCTATCCGGGCCTGCTCAAGAACCTGCTCGACTGGCTTTCGCGCCCCCGCGATCCGTCGGACCGGACGTCCCCGCCCGTCCTGGCGGGGAAGAAGTGCGCGGTGTCGGGCGTCGGCGGGCGCAACGCGACGGCCGACTGCCGCAGGAAGCTCGCGGACCTTCTCGCGTTCGTCGGCATGAATCAGCTCCGCGACCGGGAAGTCGGCCTCGCACTCCCCCCGTCCTCGTGGACGACCGACGAGCTCGCGCTCGACGAAGCCGGTCGCGCCGCCCTCGCCGCGCAGGCCGCCGCCTTCGCGGATTTCCTCGAATCGTGAACGACGCCGTCCGCGCCGTCCGCCGGACGGATTTTCCGGTTGACAAACGCCCCCTCTCGGTTCATAATTTGGCCTCGACGAACCGCGAAAGGATAATCACCATGTCCACGGCCCTCACCCTGCACAACATCGACGACGAACTCTACGCCGCCGTCCGCGACTACGCCCGCGAGGCGAAGACGAGTCTCGGGGCGGCCTTCAAGCAGCTTGCCCGCCGCGCGCTCGGTCTCCCCACCGCGGAGGAGAAGGCGCGGATCGACGCCTGGGAGGAATGGAGAAAGCGTTACGGCGGACTCTCGGACGAGGACTTGAAACCTCTTCGGGAGGCACTGGAACTCCAGTCGCGGATCGAACCGGAGATGTGGAAATGAGCCGGCGCTACCTCCTCGACACGAGTTTCCTCGTGGACGCCCTGCACGATGGAATGCGTTTGCCCGCCGCCATCGAAAAGAGCGAAACGGTCTACTTGAGCGAGGTTGCGATTGGTGAGTTCAAGGCCGGACTCGACGACACCCATCGCGGACGACGGAACCGGGAGGCGCTGGAGGCGTTCCTGCGCCTTCCCAACGTCGTCGAAATCACGCTCACGTCCGCCACGACGGACCTCTACGCGAAGGTTTTCCGGTCGTTGCACGCGGCGGGACATCCCATTCCCGTCAACGACATCTGGCTTGCCGCGCAGGCGCTCGAACACGGCGCCGTACTCGTTTCCCGCGACCGCCATTTCGAAGCCGTCGCAAACCTGCGGACCCTGATCCCGGAATGCGTTCAACCCAATCGGATCGGGAAAAACCAATGAAGAAAACGCCCGCCCTCGCCGCCGCCGCCCTCGCCGCCGGAGTCGCCCTCTTCTTCTTCCTCGCCCGCCGCGGCGGGGAAAAGGACGCCGCCATCGTCCGACTCGTCTCCGAAGCCGTGTCGCGAGGCGACGTCGTCTCCACGGTCGCCGCCTCCGGCACGATCGAACCGGACGAGCTCGTGGACGTCGGTTCGCAGGTGACGGGCGAAATCGTCGCGTTCGGAACCGACGCCTCCGGAGCGGAAGTCGACTACTGCTCGATCGTCACGAACGGCATGGTCCTCGCCCGGATCGACGACGTGACGTACCTCGCCGACCTCGACGTGGCGCGCGCGCAGCACGCGAACGCCCTGGCCGCGGTGTCCGCGGCCAAGGCGTCGCTCCGCAAGGCCGAAGTCGACGCCGCGCACGCCGCCAAGGACTTCGCGCGCGCCCGGGCCGTCGGCGTCGGCATCGCGCTTTCGCAAAGCGACTGGGACGCGAGCGAAGCCGCCGCGGAAAGCGCCGAAGCGCAGGTCGGCGTCGCGGCGGCCGCGGTGAAACAGGCCGAGGCGCAGGTCGTGCAGACGCGCGCGAACGTCGAAAAGGCCGAGCGCAACCTCGGATACTGCACGATCGCATCCCCGGTGGACGGCGTCGTCGTGGACCGCCGCGTGAACCTCGGGCAGACGGTCGTTTCGTCGATGAGCGTGAGTTCGCTCTTCCTCGTCGCGAAGGACCTGCGCAAGATGCGCATCTGGGCCTCGGTGAACGAGGCCGACGTCGGTTCGGTGAAGGCGGGACAGAACGTTTCCTTCACGGTGGATGCGTTTCCGGAGCGCGTCTTCCGCGGCGTCGTGCGCCGTGTGAGGCTCAACGCCACGCTCTCCTCCAACGTTGTCACGTACACGGTCGAAATCGACGTGGACAACGCCGATCTCACGCTTCTGCCCTACCTCACGGCGAGCGTCGAATTTGAAACGAAGGCCGAGCGCGGCGCGCTCGTGGTGCCGTCGCGCGCGCTGCGCTGGTCGCCGGAGGGCGCCGCGCCGCCGCCCGCGCCGGAAGGCGCCCGCACGGTGTGGGTCGATTCCGGCGACGGCGCGCCCCCGCGTCCCGTCCCGGTCCGCGTGCTTCTCGACAACGGGACCGGCGCCGCGGTGGAGCCGCTCCGCGCCGGAGACCTGGCGGAGGGAGCCCGCGTCGTCGTCCGCGCCGAGGCGGTGCAGCCCGCGGCGGCGAAAAGCGCCGCCAAGGGTTCCAACAACCCGCTACTGCCGAAAATGCCGAAGCCTCCCCGCCGCAACAACGGCGGCGGCGGTCCGCGCTGAGCCGCGGAACCGGGAGGGCGCCGCCATGCCGCTCATCGAAACCGAAGGCCTGGAAAAGACCTACCACCTGCCCGGCGGCATCGACGTGCCGGTGCTGCGGGGCGTCACGCTCTCGATCGAAAAGGGGGATCTCGTGGCGCTCATGGGCGCGTCCGGCTCCGGCAAGTCGACGCTCATGAACATCCTCGGCTTTCTCGACGCGCCGAGCGGCGGCTCGTACCGGTTCGACGGCCGGGACGTCTCGCGGCTTACCGCCGACGAGCGCGCGGACCTCCGGGCCGCGCGGATCGGCTGGGTGTTCCAGAGCTTCAACCTGCTCGCGCGCACGAGCGCGCTCCAGAACGTGCTGATGCCGCTCGAATACCACCGGGGCCGGCGCGAGCCGCGCGTGAAGGAAACGACGCGCGCGAAGGAGCTGCTCTCGATGCTCGGGCTCGACGGACGCATGGACCACACCCCCGCGCAGCTCTCCGGCGGGCAGCAGCAGCGCGTCGCGATCGCGCGATCGCTCGTGAACGACCCGGAGATCCTCTTCGCGGACGAGCCGACCGGCAACCTCGACTCCGCCACCACGGTCGAGATCCTCCGCCTCTTTCAGCGCCTCAACGCCGAAAAGGGCATCACCATCGTCCTCGTGACGCACGACGCCGAAGTGTGCGACTACGCCAAGCGCACGATCCGCGTGAAGGACGGCGTCGTCGTGTCGCCCGCCGCCGCGGGTGTGACCAAACTTTGTCAGCGACATGGCGCGCCCGTACGCGGGCTTGCGCTTGCGTGTGCGCCCTAGCGCGGCATGT
>CAMNCG010000166.1 GCA_946534105.1 uncultured Verrucomicrobiota bacterium | reverse complement strand
CCATCGCGAGGCCGTCGCACACGCCGATGGTGTCGAACTCGAACGGCACGCCGCCCGCTTCGCGGATCGCGTCCGCGACGAGCCGGCCCACCTCGCGCAGGTGGTGGTGGCCGGGGATGATCTCGACGAAGGAATTGCAGACCGCGACGAACGGCTTGCCGAAATCTTCCTTCTTGAGGCCGTCGGCGTAGAGGAGGGAGCGGTGGGGGGCGCGCTCGAAGCCCTTTTTGATCGTGTCGGAATTCATGGCGTGGAGTGGTCTTGGAGTGGAAAACCGGAAGATTCGGAAGGGGTGGGAGGGTCAGGCTCGGGCGGCGGAGGCGTAGGCGGAGAAGACGAACGCGTCGGTCGCGGCGGCGTCGGCAAAGGTGACGAACGGACGGGAGGAGGTGCGGACGGCGCGGATGAAATCGTCGATCTGCGCCTGATGGCCCGGCCCGTAGTAGGTCTTGCCCTTGGCGAAGACGGACGCCGCGGCCTCGACGGCCTCGTCAAGCTTCCTCCGGATGCCGGCCTCGGCCTCCGGAGTGGAGGCGGACACCTCCGCCACGGCGTCGTTGCGGAGCACGACCGAACCGAGGGTGCCGTGGAACGCGAGTTCCGACGCCCACTTGCGCTCGCTCGCGCTCGTGGCGACGAACGACCCGAGCGCGCCGCCGGCGAAACGGAGGGCGACGCAGATCGTGTCCTCCGTCTCGATCACGCCCTCGTGACCGAGATTCGCCGAAAACGCGCGCACCGATTCGGCGCCGCCGGCGATCCAGAGAAGAAGGTCGAAATAGTGGATCGCCTGGTTGATCAGCACCGATCCGCCCTCGCCGGCCTTCGTGCCGCGCCAGGCGTCCTTGCGAAAATAGTCGTCGCCGCGGAAGCAGTGGAGCGAGCCCGTGGCGGTGAGCAGTCGGCCGAACGCGCCGTCGGCGAGAAGTTCGCGGACCGCGCGGGGAACCGGTTCGAAGCGGTGCTGGAAGACGCCGGACGCGACGAGATCCGGCCGGGCTTCGGCGGCGGCGAGCATCTTCGCGAGGTCCCGCGACGTGCGCGCGAGGCTCTTCTCGCAAAGGACGTGCTTGCCCGCCGCGAGCGCGGCGCAGGCGAGGGCGGCGTGCGAGGCGTGGTCCGTGCAGATCGACACCGCGTCGACGTCCGACGCGGCGAAGATCGCGGAGGCGTCGGTCGTCCAGCGCGCGCCCGGCGCGCGGTCGCGGGCCGCGGCCTCGGCCCGTTCCGGAACGAGGTCGCAGACGGCGACGACTTCGGCGTCGGGATTGTGCGCGAAGCAGTGCAGGTGCAGTTCGCTGATCACGCCGCAGCCGATCACGGCCACGCGGACTTTTTTCGAGGAAGACATTTCGGTCGGGCAATTCATGAATGGCAGGGTTCGGCGGGACCGTCGTACGCGAGTTCGGAGACGCCCTCGTGGTCCACGAAGCGGACGGTGACGGAAGGCGCGGCGCCGTGACGAAGCCGGACTGCGACGGCGCCGCAGACGAACGCGCGCGGCGGATTGCGCCGCAGACGGGAGGAACAGACGTGGAGACACGGCTGGCCGTAGGAGTCGTGGGCGCCGCCGGGCTTTTCGACGAAGCATTCGTGCAGGTGGCCGGTGAGCAGAAGATGCGGACCGGCGGCGCGGAGGCGCGCGCACCAGGAGCGGTAGAGATCCTTCTCGATGTCGAACGGCGGCTTCTGCTCGTGGGCGAGCGGCTTGTGCGAGACGACAAGTTTCAGCGCCGCGTCCCGGAACAGCGGGTCGGCGAGCGCACCGTCGAGAAACGCATCCTCCTCCATCCGGAACGCGTGCGCGCAGATCGTGTGGCCGTACTCGGGATGGTCGTCGGGCTTGTCCTCGGCCGTGTCGAGGACGATTCCGCCGACCGGTCCGGCGCGGAAGACGAAGTACGGCCGTCCGCCGTCGGACGGCACGAACGCCTCTAGCCGCTCGGCCGAACAGCCGCGCATGTCGTGGTTGCCGCGCGCGAAGACGCACGGGGCGGCTCCGCCCGTGACGCGCCCCGCGATCCGGTAGACGGAGGCGAAGTTCGCGGCGTCGCCCGAGTGGTCCGGAATGTCGCCGTTGAGGATCAGCAAATCCGGAGCGCCGCCGAAGCAGGCGCGCGCGGCCGCGACCGGTTCGTCCACGAGGCTGTGCGCGTCCGCGAGGTTGACGATGCGCACGGGACGCCCTCCGGAGACGGGGCAGAACCCGAAGGTCTCCGCCGTCTCCCCGCCGCACTCCGTGAAATACGGCTTGCGCTCGACGATCCGCCGCAGCCGGAGCGTGTAGCAGCGGGCCGTGTCCAGCGCCGCCTGCGGCACGCGCGCCATGTGGAGGAAGACGCCGTCGCCCAGCGTCCGGCGGCTGCACAGCGTGCCGCCGGAATGGTCCCAGTGCGTCCGTCCGCCGACTTCGGCGCCCATCGTGCATTCGGCGCCGGAAAGCGTGCAGATCCAGTATTCGTCCCGCACGACGAAGACGGACGGAGGTTCGAGAAGGAGGGACATGGAAAAAACGCCCGCGAGAAAACCGGCGCGCGCCCGGCCGCGGCGGCCGGGCGCGCCGGGAAGGAGGCTATGCCGCCTTGCGCCCGCCGAACGCGGCCTTGAGGACGAAGAGCGTCGCGAGCATGAGGACGACCGCGATCGGGAGCGCCGCCTGCCAGCCGCCGACGAACGGCGCGACGAGGTAGGAGACGAACGAGACCGCCGCGACGAGGAGCGCGTAGGGCAGCTGCGTGTTCACGTGCTCGACGTGGTTGCAGTCCGCGCCGGCGCTCGCCATGATCGTCGTGTCCGAAATCGGCGAGCAGTGGTCGCCGCAGACGGCGCCCGCCATGCAGGCCGACACGCAGATGATCGTGCTCTCCGGGGCGGGCGAGGCCGCCAGGACGATCGGAATCAGGATGCCGAACGTGCCCCACGAGGTGCCGGTCGAGAACGCCAGCACGATCGCGATGAGGAAGATGATTGCCGGGAGGAAGTTCTGCAGGCCCGCGGCCGGCCCGTTGATGATCTGCGAGATGAAGACCTTGGCGCCGAGCGAGTCGGTCATCGCCTTGAGGGTCCACGCCGAGCAGAGGATCAGGATCGCCGGCACCATCGCCTTGAAGCCCTCCGGCAGCGAGTCCATGCAGTCCTTGAACGAGATCACGCGGCGGCAGAGGAAGTAGACGACCGCGAAGACAATCGTCACCGCCGAGCCGTAGACGAGGCCGACCGAGGCGTCGGAGTCGGAGAAGGACTGGACGAAATTGCGGTAGGCGTCCTTGTTGTCGGCGTCAAAGAACCCGCCCGAGTAGATCATGCCGATCACGCACGCGGCGACCAGGAACACGACCGGGACCACGAGGTCGTAGACGCGGCCCTTCGGGTTGGCGTTCTTGAACTCGTCGGCGCCGAGCGCGCCGAGGTCGCCCGCGAGGGCCTTCTCCTCGTTTCGGCGCATGCCGCCGAAGTCGAAACCGGCAATCGCGACGAAGAAGAGCGTCACGATCGTGAGAATCGCGTAGAAGTTCCACGGGATCGCGTTGATGAAGAGCGAGAAGCCGCTCTCGGCGCCGGCGCCCTTGGCGAAGCCGGCGACCGCCGCGGCCCACGACGAGACCGGCGCGATGATGCAGATCGGGGCGGCGGTAGCGTCGATGAGGTAGGCGAGCTTGGCGCGCGAGACCTTCTTGGCGTCCGTGACGGGCTTCATGACCGAACCCACGGTGAGGCAGTTGAAGTAGTCGTCCACGAAGATCAGCATGCCGAGAATCACCGTGCAGACCTGCGCGCCGACGCGGCTCTTGATGTGCGAAGCGGCCCAGCGGCCGAACGCGGCCGAGGCGCCGGTCTTGTTCATCATCGCGACGAGCGCGCCGAGGAGGACGAGGAAGACGAGGATGCCGACGTTGTAGGAATCGGCGACGGAGGCGATGTAGCCGTCGGAGAAGACGTGGACAACGGTCTGCTCGAAGGCGAACTTCGACCAGATGAGGCCGCCGGCGAGGATGCCGAGAAAGAGCGAGGAGTAGACCTCCTTCGTCACGAGCGCGAGCACGATCGCGAGAAGCGGGGGAAAGACCGCCCAGAAGGTGCCGTACGCCGGACGATCCGCGCGGACCGTGGCGAGGGCCTCTTCGACATGGGTCTTGAATTCGGGGTCTTCCTGCACGTTGTCGGCGTAGGCGTCGATGTACTCCTGCGCGGCGGCGGGATCGGAAAGATCCGGCGCTTCGGGCGCGGCCTCTTCGGGGACGGCCGTTGCGGCGACCGCCTCCGCCGGTGCGGTGGTGACTTCGGCGTCGTCGGCAAAGGCGCCGGCGGCGAGCGCGAACGTCGCGGCGAGCGCCGCGAAGAGGGCTGCGGGACGAGTCTTCATGGTCGGTGGGTTGGGTGTGGATGGTGCGCCGCCGGACCGGGAAAGACGGGACTTCGCCCTTTTCGCTCCGGTTCGCCGGACGGGTCGCCATTATACGCCGCGGCCCGCGCGCAGTCAACGCGCCCCCTCCCGGAATGAACGGCTGCACATTTTCCGGAACTGCTCTAGCGGATCGCGTGGGAGAGGACGGCGAGGGACTGCGCCAGGTCCATGTTCTGCACCACCACGCCCGGCGGAACGTCGAGCTGCACCGGCGCGAAGTTCCAGATCCCGCGCACACCCGCCGCGACGAGCAGGTCCGCGCACGCCTGCGCCGCCTCCTCCGGCACCGTGAGAATGCCGAGCCGGAGCGAAAGCCGGCGCACGAGGCGCACGAGGTCCTTCATCGGCCGCACGCGGACGCCCCGGATCTCGAGACCGTCGAGCGCCGGGTCGCCGTCGAACGCCACCGCGATCGAGAGCCCCTGCTCGCGGAAGCCGCGGTAGCCGAGCAACGCCCGCCCGAGCGAACCCGCCCCGACCAGCGCCGCATCGGAGACGTTGTCCCATCCGAGCGCGGCCTCGAGCGCGGCCTCGAGCGCCGCGGAGGAATGCCCCACGCGCGGCTTCCCCGCGACGCCGGACATCGCGAGGTCCTTGCGCACCAGCACCGGGTCGAGCCCGAGCTCCGCGGCAAGGGCCGCGCTGGAGACGTTCGCCTCGCCGCGCTCCCTCCGCGCGCGGACGGCGCGCAAATACACCGGATACCGGCGGATCGTCGGCAGAGGCAGGGCGTCGGGGCGTAGCTTGGCTTCCATGCCGCGGCAGTCTAGCACACTCCGCCGCACCGGAGTAAGCGCGAGGAGAAATCGCTTGCTTTTATATCGATATTTTTATATCGTATTGAACCCGTCACCCCAACTCCATCGTTCCATGGACACCATCTGCGTCAAAGTCTGCATCGGCACGACGTGCTACCTGCTCGGCTCGTCGAAGCTCGTCGATCTCGAAAACCGCCTCCCCGCCGCCTGGAAGGGCCGCGTGGACGTCTCCGGCTGCACCTGCCTCGACCTGTGCGACGCCAACGGCGTCTGCAACGCGCCGTTCGTGAAGGTCGGCGAGACCGTGGTCCCCCACGCCACGCCGGCCACGGTCGTGGCCGCCATCGCGGACGCCCTCGGCGAGCCGATCCCCCCGGAGGCCCTTTCATGACCAACGGCGCCGAGATCATCCGCCGCGAGCTCATGATCCGCCTCGTCCGCGCGTTCGACGCGGGCAACCTGGCGGAGACGATCGACCGCATCCCCGTGGAGATGCGCCCGCGGGACGCGCCGTTCAGCCGCTCCTCGGTCTGGCACGACCGCGCGGTGCTCAAGTACCGCATCATGGCGCTGCTGGGCTTCTCCTGCGAGAACGAGACGGACGAAGCCCGCACGCTGCGCTCCTACCTCGAGGAGATGCGCGAGGCGCCGCCGCCGCGCGGCGACCCGATCACGGTCTGCTCCGCGGGCTGCGACGGCTGCCGCGACCGCGCGTTCATGGTGACGGACAACTGCCGCGGCTGCTTCGCCCGCCCCTGCGAATGGAACTGCCCGAAGAAGGCGGTCACGGTCGCGAACGGGCGCTCGTCGATCGACGACGCCGCGTGCGTGCGCTGCGGCAAGTGCGCGCAAGTCTGCCCCTACAAGGCGGTCGTCGAGGTGTCGGTGCCGTGCGAAGCGGCGTGCCCCGTCGGCGCCATCCGCAAGGACGCGCACGGCCACGCGCGAATCGACTACGCCAAGTGCATTTTCTGCGGCGCCTGTTTCCGCGCGTGCCCGTTTTCAGCCGTGATGGAGAAGTCGCAGCTCGTGCAGCTGCTCTGCGCGCTGCGCGCCGGCGAGAAGCTCACCGCCGTCGTCGCGCCCGCCGCGGCGTGGCAGTTCCCGGGCAGCGTGGAACAGCTTTTCTCCGCGATCAAGGCGCTCGGGTTCGACGACGTGGTCGAGGTCGCGCGCGGCGCAGAGATGACGACCGAGAACGAGGCGCGCGAGTTCGTCGAGCGCCAGAAGGAGGGCCGCGGGATCATGACGACCTCGTGCTGCCCGGCGTGGGTGAACCTGGTGCGCAAGCACCTGCCGGCGTTCCTGCCGCACGTCTCGGACACGCCCTCGCCTATGGCCTACGCCGCGCGCATCGCCAAGGAGCGCCGGCCGGACAACCGCGTCGTCTTCGTCGGCCCCTGCATCGCCAAGCGCGACGAGGCGCTGCGCCGCGAGAACGTCGACTTCGTCCTCTCCTTCGAGGAGCTCGGCGCCGTCTTCGCCGCGCGCAAGATCGCCCCCGTCGCGCTCGAACCGGCGAAGCTCGACCGCCCGGCGCGCGAGGACGCCCGCAACTACGCCAAGAGTTGCGGCGTCACCAAGTCCGTTCTCGAAGGCCTCAAGGACGAACTTCCGCCGGACTTCAAGCTCGACTCCCGCTTCATCGACGGGCTCGACCGCAAGTCGGTCTCCCTGATCCGCCTTTACGCCGCAGGGAAGCTCCCCGGCAACTTCCTAGAAGTAATGTCCTGCAAAGGTGGTTGCGTCGGCGGCCCCTGCTCCCTCCATTCATGAAAAGCATCGTCATCTGCATGGGCAGCTCGTGCTTCGCGCGCGGCAACGCCCGCAACGTCGAATTGGCAGAGTCTTTCCTCGACGCCCATCCCGAAATCGAGGCCAGCGTGGACCTGCGCGGCGGCCTCTGTTGCGACCGCTGCGCCGACGGCCCGAACGTCGTCGTCGACGGCACCGTCCACACCCACGTCGACGAGCCCGCGATGCGCGCGCTCCTCGACGGCCTGCTCGGCTAGCGCGTCGCCCGCCCGCATTCACTTCGCTTTTTCCATGCAATCTCCCGTCTACACCGTCGAAAACGAGTGTCAGGACTGCTACAAGTGCGTTCGGCACTGCCACCCGAAGGCGATCCGCATCGAGAACGGCCACGCGGCCGTCATCCCCGGCGCCTGCGTCGCCTGCGGCGAATGCGTCCGCGTCTGCCCCGCCCGCGCCAAGCAGATCCGGCGCGACGTCGACCGCCTCCCGCGCCTGCTCGAGAGCGGCCGCCCCGTCTACGCCAGCGTCGCCCCGAGCTTTGTCGCGGCGTTCCCCGACTGGACGCTCGGCCGGCTCGCCGCCGCGCTGCGCTCCGTCGGCTTCGCGGGCGTCTCCGAGACGGCCCACGGCGCGCAGCTCGTCTCGGCCGCGACGGCGGAGTTCCTCCGCGACCATCCGCGCGGGCTGTGGCTCTCCTCCGCGTGCCCGGCCTCGGTCGACTACGTCCGCAAGTACCACCCCGCGCTTGCGCCGCGCATCGTCCCGGTCGATTCCCCCGTCCTCGCCCACGCCAAGGCCCTGCGCCGCGCCTACGGGGCGGACGCCGCCGTCGTCTTCTTCGGCCCCTGCGCCGCCAAGAAGAACGAGGCGGACCGCGACCCCGCCGCGCTCGACCTGGCGTGCACCTTCCCGAACCTCGTCGAGTTCCTCGAGTCCCGCGGCGTCGTCGAGCCCCCGGACGAGGAGGCCGAGCTCGCGCTCGGCCCCGCGCAGGAGGGGCGCCTCTACTCCTTCGAGGGCGGCATGAACGAGACGCTGCGCGACCCCGCCGCCCCGCCCGCGCGGCTCCTCGCCGTCTCCGGGCTCGCCCAGATCGACCGCCTCTGCCGCGCCTCCGCCCCCGCGGAGGGCGCGCCCGTCTTCGTCGAGATGCTCGCCTGCCGCGGCGGCTGCGTGAGCGGCCCCGCGATGCCCCCCGGCGGCGCGGCGATCGACGGCATCGTCCGCACCGGCGAGCTCGCCGGCGAGCCGCGCTCCAGCGTCGGGCGCGAGGTGCCGGTCGACATCTCGCACGCCTTCCCCGCCGAGGCCGCCGAGGCCGAGGCGCCGGACGAGACCGCGATCCGGCAGGCCCTCGCCACCGTCGGCAAGTACGTCCCCGAGGACGAGCTCAACTGCGGCGCGTGCGGCTACGAGACGTGCCGCGACTTCGCCGCCGCGCTCCTCGCCGGCAAGGCCGAGACCTCGATGTGCCACACGTTCCTGCGCAAGAGCTTCGAGCGCAAGAGCTCCGCCCTCGTCAAGTACATCCCCGCCGGCGTCGT
>CAMNCG010000165.1 GCA_946534105.1 uncultured Verrucomicrobiota bacterium | reverse complement strand
CGCAGGTACCGGGGCGCGTCTTGGCCGCCGCCGTCCGTCCAAAACGGTTGGACCTGCTTGGAACCGGGGCAAACGGGCACGAAGGCCGCTTTTGGCGCGGGATTGGGTGAGGCAGGCGCGCCGAAGGCGCTGACAACGTTTGGTCACACCCCTTGCGGCCGGGCCGGAACGGGGCGGAACAGGCGCAGGGCGTTCCGGGCGGAGAGGGCGGCGGCCTCCTCTTCCTCGAGGCCGAGGAGGTGCGCGAGGACCGCCGCGGTGTGCACGACGAACGCGGGTTCGCAGCGTCTGCCGCGGAGCGGAACGGGCGCGAGCCACGG
Source organism: uncultured Verrucomicrobiota bacterium (assembly GCA_946534105.1). Lineage (GTDB taxonomy): Bacteria > Verrucomicrobiota > Kiritimatiellia > RFP12 > UBA3636 > UBA3636. The sequence goes on along the minus strand of CAMNCG010000165.1, from coordinate 8,239 downwards.
CGAATCGGTTTCGACGAGGATGCGGTCGCGCGGCAGCGCGGGCACGGCGGCGCGGAGCGCGTCGGCGTTGCGGAAGGTGAGAATGCCGGAGAGTCCGAACGAGAGGCCGAGCGGCGCGAGGCGCTCGGCGAAGTCCGCCGGGCCGACGAAGCAGTGCAGCGATCCGGCCCGGGCCTCGCGCACGAGCGCGGGGGAAAGCCGCTCGCGGAGGATCGCCTCGGTGTCGTCCGCGGCGTCGCGCGAATGGATCGAGCAGGGCAGCCCGAGTTCGGCGGCGAGCGAGAGCTGGGCGGCGAAGAGCGCCCGCTGCGCGGCGCGCGCGGCGGCGTCCTCACCGCGGGAGTAGTCGAGCCCGATTTCGCCGACGGCCGCGAGTCGTGGGGCCGCTTCGCGGATCGCGGCGGCGGCCGCTTCCGGCGAAACGCGGCCCGCTTCGCCCGGCTCGAAGCCGACGGCCGCGAGGGCGAAGCCCGGCGCGGCGGCGGCCGCCGCGAGGGCGCAGCGGTTGGCCGCGGCTTCGCCGCCGACGGCGAGCATCCCCGAGAGCCCGGCCGCGCGGGCGCGGGCGAGCAGGGCCGGCGCATCGTCGCCCGGCTCGAAGTGGCAGTGCGAATCGAACGCGCCGGGCACGGCCTACATCCGGTCGGGGGCCTGGATGCCGAGGAGCGCGAGCCCGCGCCGGAGCACCTGCGACACGGCGTCGCAGAGCCGCGCGCGCCCCGCGCGAACCGCGGGGTCTTCGGCCTTCAGCACCGGCAGCGCCTGGTAGAAGGCGCTGTAGTCCTGCGCGAGGGCGAAGAGGAAGTCGGCGAGGAGGTTCGGGCGGCATTTCGCGCCGGCCGCGGCGACGGTGTCGCCGAACGCGAGGATCCGGCGGGCGAGCGAGCGCTCCAGCGGGTCGGCGACGCTCGGGAGGGCTGCGCGCCAGTCTTCGCCCGGAAACGCCTCGGCGTACCGGGCGAGGAGCGAGCGGATGCGCGCGTGGGCGTACTGCAGATAGGGGCCGGAATTGCCCTGAAGCGAAAGCACGGCGTCCCACGAGAACTTGATCGTCGTGATCGGGTCCATCGCGAGGTCGGAGTACTTCACGGCGCCGATGCCGATCTTCTCGGCGAGCGCGGCCGCCTCCGCTTCCGGAAGGTCCGGGTTCTTCTCTCTCACGACCGCGAGCGCGCGGGACGCGGCTTCGTCGAGCAACTCCTTGAGCTTCGGCATGCCGCCCTTGCGGGTGGAGAACGGGTGGCCGTTTTCGTCGGTGATCGTGCCGAACGCGACGTGCACGAGTTCGGTCGAGGCCGGCGCGAGGCCGAGCTTCGCGGAGATGGCGAAGAGTTGCTGGAAGTGGGGAATCTGGCGGTCGTCGGTCACGATGACGATCTTCGCCGGATCGTACTCCTTCGCGCGCGTCTCCATCGTGGCGAGGTCGGTCGTGTTGTAGTTGAAGCCGCCGTCCTCCTTGCGGACGATGCAGATCCACTTGCCGTCCTCGCGCGCGGCGCTCTCCGCGTCGCCCTTCGCAAGCGCGCTTTCGACCGCCTTGCGCGACTGTTCGGCGGCCGCGGGGTCGAAGTCGCGGAGGTCCACGACGACCGCGCCGCGGCTTTCGTGCGCGAGGCCGGCCTTTTCGAGGCGCTCGACCATCGCCGCGAGCTGCGGCTGGTACCAGCTCTCGCCGCGCGTCGTCTCGAACGAGATGCCGAGCCGTTCGTAGATTTCGTCGAACGTGTGGCGCGACATCCGGATGAAGTCCTGCCACAGCGCGCGGTTCTCCGGGTCGCCCTGCTGGAGCTTCACCGTTTCGAGGCGGCACGCCTCCATCCAGGCCGGATCGGCCTTGGCGCGCGCGTAGCTCTCCTTGTAGATGCGCTCCAGTTCGGGCACCGGGTCGCGCGCGATGGCGTCGCGGTCGACGAACTCGCGCCAGCCCTTGATGATGATGCCGAACTGCGTGCCCCAGTCGCCGATGTGGTTGTCGCCGACGACGTGGTAGCCGAGCGCGCGGAAGATTTCGACGAGCGATCCGCCGATCACGGTCGAGCGGATGTGCCCGATGTGCATCGACTTGGCGACGTTCGGGCTCGAATAGTCCACGATGACCGTCTTTCCGGCGCCGGGCCGCGGAAGGCCCGCGAGCGCGCCGTTCGCGGCCGCCGCGGCGGCCCGCTCCGCGAGGGCGGCGTCCCGGATCGTGAAATTGATGAATCCGGCGCCGGCGATTTCGGCCTTTTCGACGAACGGCGGAAGCTCCGCGCCGGCGAGCGCGGCCTCGGCCACCTTGCGCGGAGGAAGGTGCAGCGGGCGCGAGAGCTGCATCGCCCCGGAGCATTGGTAGTCGCCGAACCCGCGCCGGGCGCTCGCGACCGTGCGCCCCGCGGCGGCGGCGTCCGGACAATCCGGAAACGCCGCGGCCAGCCGCTTCCCGAGCCACGCGGAAAGCGCCTCCGCGAACGACCCCGCCTCTGATTCGAAACTGCCTTCGTTGCTCATGTCGCGCGAGTCTAGCAGAACCCCCGCGCCGCTTCAACTCCGCGCCGCGGGCTCGCACGACATCCGGCGGCCGAAAGTCGGGTGTTGCGCGGCGGGCGGCTTTGGAATAGAATGACGCGCGTTTTCGGTCACGAACAAGGAACTAGAGAAGCAGACTGACATGGCGAAAGAAGACGCGATCCAGATCGACGGAACCGTGGTGAAGGTCCTTCCCGCGACGATGTACACCGTCCGGCTGGAAAACGGGCACGAAGTGCTGGCCCACGTTTCCGGCAAGATGCGCAAGAACTTCATCAAGATCACCCAGGGCGACAAGGTGACGATCGAGATGTCTCCCTACGACCTCGAAAAGGGCCGGATCGTCTTCCGCTACAAGTCGCCGACGCAGGAACAGTCCGCGCCGCCGGTCCACTCCCGTCCGCCGCACCGCCGCTAGGCGCTTCTCGGTGCCGGCGCGCGGGGAAACGGAACGCAGGAGGGCACGACCGTGCTGAAACACCGCATCGCAACCGGAGTCGCGGTCTGCACGGCCGTGTTCGGGACCCTTTTCTTCCTGCCCGCGTGGACGCACCTCGTGCTACTCCTCGCGGTCTTCGCCCTCGCCCACGCGGAGTGGGCGGCGATGGTCCGCAGGTCGGGTTTCCGCCACGAATCGCTCGCGACCTGGATCTGCGGCGCCGCGTTTCTCCTCGCGACGGCGGCGGAGTCGCCGACGGCGGCGTGGCTCATCCCGCGTTCGCCCTCGTTCGCCGCGCGCATGGACGTTTCGGAACTCGTGCTCGCGCTGACGCCGGCGGTTCTGCTCGTGCTGGGCGTGCTGAGGCGCCGCGTGGACGGCGCGCTGCAGAGCTTCGCGCTTTCGTACGCCGGCTTCTGGTACGTTTCCGTCCTTCTTTCGTTCGTCGTCCGGATGGCGTTCGACTTTCCGGTCTATCCGGGGAACGCGACGAACTACACGGGCCGCATCCTGCTGCTCGCGTTCATCGTGATGGTGAAGATGTCCGACATCGGCGCCTACGCCGCGGGCCGAATCTGGGGCCGGCACAAGCTCATTCCGGCCGTTTCCCCGGCCAAGACGGTGGAGGGCCTCGTGGGAGGCTACGTGCTCTCGCTCGTCTCTGGATTCGTCCTGTGGGCGGTCTTCCAGTGGGGATTCGGCGACGGTCGGCTCGGCCAGATGGATTTTCCCTTCGTCCACGCCGTTGCGCTCCCGCTCCTGCTCACGACAACGGGCGTGCTGGGGGATCTCTCCGAATCGCTCGTGAAGCGTTCGGTCGGCGTCAAGGATTCCTCGTCCCGGTTTCCCGGAATGGGCGGCGTGCTGGACATCCTTGACAGTCTGCTGTTCTCGGCTCCGTTCATGTACGCGTACGTCGTCTTCTTCGTGAAGTGAACGCGGCGCGCGACTGGTTCCGCCGCGCGGCGGCGCCGTTTTTCCGGCCCGACGTCGCGGTGGCGCCGGACCCGCTTGCGCCGGACCCGCGCGTTCTCGCGCGGGGCTTCGCTGCGGCGTTCGCGCTCTGCGCTTCCGGGGAGCGTCCGGTCCGCCTGCTCGCGGCGCGCGCGCCGGGCGCGGATTTCCGCGTCCTCCTCCACGCCGTCCGCGGCGAATGCGCGGTCGAGCGGACGCGTCCCGCGGCCTCCGGCGGCCTGCCGGCGCGCGCGACGGCGAGGCTTCCGCCGTTCACGGCCGGGGCCGGGCCGGCGGTGTTCGGGCTGGCCGGCGGCGGCGACGACCTCCGGCTGCTCCTGCTGCCGGGCTCCGCGCGTGACCCGCGCGTCCGGGTTTCTTTCCGGTTTTTTCCGTAGCGGCCGAACGTTCCGGCCGCGGGCGGCGTTTCAGAAAACAGCCATGGACAACGAGAAATCAGACGTTCCCGCCGTGCGCGTCTCGGCGGTTTCGAAGGGGTACGGAAAGGGCGCGGCGCGCGCCGAGGTGCTGCGGTCGCTTTCGCTTGAACTGCCGAAGGGCGCGTTCGCCGCGGTGATGGGCGCGAGCGGTTGCGGCAAGTCGACGCTGTTGCACGTCGTGGCCGGGCTCGTCGCCCCGGATTCCGGGAAGGTGGAGATCGGCGGACGCGACGTGACCGCGATGTCGGACGGCGAGGCGACGCGCTTCCGCCGCCGCCACGTGGGCGTCGTGTTCCAGAGCTTCAATCTCGTCGAATCGCTCGACGTGGCGGAGAACGTCGAGCTTCCGGTGCGCCTCGATCATGCCCGTCCCGACGCGGAGCGGCTCGACGCCCTTCTGCGACGGCTCGGTCTCGCGGACAAGCGCCGGCGCCGCCCGCGCGAGCTCTCGGGCGGCGAGCGGCAGCGCGTCGCCATCGCGCGCGCCCTGTTCGCGAAGCCCGACGTCGTGCTGGCCGACGAGCCGACCGGCAACCTCGACGTCGCGGCCGCGCACGGCATCTGCGCGCTCCTGCGCGAACTGCACCGCGAGGAGCACTGCTCGATCCTGCTCGTCACGCACGATCCCGTCGTGGCGGCGTGCGCCGGCACGGTGCACTTCCTGCGCGAAGGCGCCGTCGCGGCTTCCTTCGCGCCCGGCGGCGATCCCGGCGCGGTTTCGGCCCGCTACCTGGAGTTCTACCGATGACGGCGCTCCTCCTCCTGCGCGGCCTCGCCCGCGGCAAGGCCCGGTTCGCCTGCGCGGTCTTCGGCGTCGCCGCCGCCACCGGCGCGGTCGTTTTCGTGTCCGCGCTCGCCGCCACGAACGCGGCCCAGGCTCCCGCCCTCGCGGCGAAGGCCGCCGCGCCGTGGGCCGCGTGGCGGCTTTCCGGCGATTTCGCCTTCGGGCGCCGCGGAAGGCGCCCCGCTCCCGCGGACGCCGCGGAGGCCGGCGCGAAACCGGACGCCGCGCCGCGCGCGGCGCGCCCCGATCCCGGCGCCCCGCGTCCCGCGCTTTCGCTCGATCTCGTCGCGACGACGCTTGACTACCGCCCCGGCGGGCGCGTTCTGCAGGGTCCGCCCATGCGCGCGGTCCTCGCGGCCGCGCCGGCTTCGAATCCGTGGGCGTGCGCGCCGCTGGAGGAGGGCCGTTGGCCGGACGCCGTCGCGGACGCTCCGGAAGTCGTTTGCACGCGCGACACGCTCCGGCGGTTCGGCCGCGGCGAGGTTCCGCCGCTCGGAACGCGCCTCAAGTTCGTCGGCTCGTCCTCCACCATGACCGCGACGGTGGTTGGCTACCTCGCCGAGGCCCGTCTGCCGCCCGGCTGGCCGACGACCTTTGCGAACGCCGCGGCGTTTTCCGCGTTTTCCGGCGAAACGCGTGGCACGCTTGAACTCTTCGCCGCCGGTTCCGGCGCCGAGTCGGCGGTGGACGGCCGGACCGTCTTCGCTCCCGATTCCGAGGCCGTCGTCGAGGCGTTTCGGGGGGACGAAAATCGCCGCATGGACTATGCCCGTCCTCTTCTTCTCGCGGCGGCCGCGCTGACCGCGCTGGCGCTCCTCGTGAATTCGCTCCTGCTCGCCGTCGAATCCGGCCGCCGGCCGCTTGCCCTGCTGCGCACGGTGGGCCTGACGCGCGGAGGCGTGCTCCGGATTGTCGCCGCCGAATCCGCCGCCGCCGTGGCGGCGGGGTGGATCCTCGGGGCGGTCGCCGCGCTCGCGGCGCTCCGCGTCTACGTCGCCGCCGATCCCGTCGCGTTTCCCGTCGGGCCGGCCCCGCTCGGGGCGACGCGCGGGGTACTCGCGGCGTCGGCGGCGGTCGGCGCGGTTGTCGCCGCCGCGTCCGTTCTGTTCGCCCTACGCCCCGCGCTCGCGGTGAAGCCTCTCGACGCCCTCTCGGCGCGGCCGCGTCGCCGTCGGCGCGGCATGGCCGCCGCGTTTGCCGCCGGCTTCGGCGCGTTCGTCGCGGTGGAGGTCTGGGGCGCGTCGCTCATGCGCTGTTTCGTGCCGTCGCCGGAGTGGCCCGACGCGATCGTGTCGATTCTTCCGTCCGGCGTCGATCCGTGCGATCGACCGAAAGTGGACGGGATTCCGGGCGTCGAGCGGATTTCCGAGCTCTATCCGCTGCAGCTTCCGTTCGATCCGCCGGAAAAGGCGACCGGGCCGCTCGGCGCGCCGGGACCCGGCGGCGAGCCGCCCCTGCGCAACGCGCTTTTTCTCGGGGCGGAGTGGATGCCGCGCTTCCGGTACGTCGAGGGTGACGCGGAAAGCGCCGAAAAGGCGGTGTTCTCGGGCCGCGCCTGCATCGTCGCCGAAACGCTCGCGCGGGCGCGCGGCCTGCACGCGGGAAGCGTCCTGCGCGTCCGGTCCGGGTCCTGGCGCGGCGGTCCGGGGCGTCCGCTCGAACTCGCCGTCGCCGGCGTCGTCGACCTCAACTGGCACATGGTGACGAGCCGCGGCCTCGTGCGCGGTCTCGCCGGCGCGCCGAGGTCGGCCGACGGCGTGGCGTTCGTTTCGCTCGACACCGCCAACTGGCTCGATCCGCGCCCCTTTCTCGCGAATGTGAACCTCACGCACCTCTGGGTCGATTTCGACGACCGATTCCTCGCCGAAAACGGGACGTTTCCGGCGGGCCGCAAGGTTGAGGCCGGAATCGACGAGGCGCTCGGCCGTCCGACCGGCTCCACGGTCCGCCTCCACGCCCGCGACGAAATCGCCGACGGCACGCTCACGCACGGCTGGGACGTGATCGGACAGGCCGCGCGCGTCCCGTTCGCCTTCCTCGCGATCCTCTCGGTCGGGTTCGTGGCGATGCTCGTCGCGGACGCCGACGCTTCGCGCGGCGAACTGGCGACGCTCCGCGCCGTCGGGGCGACGCGTTCGCAACTCGCCTGGCGGCTCGCGCGCGGCGCCGCCGGCGCCGCGCTCCGCGGCATGGCGTTCGCCGTTCCCGCCGGTGCGCTCGCCGGATGGCTCTTTTCGTTCAAGACCGGGTCGATCTGGCCGGGTCTGCCGCCGCGCTTCGCCTTCCCGCTTCGCCTCGTGCTCGAAGGCGCCGCCGGATCCGTCGCCTTCGCGCTCGCCGTTTCCGTCCCGACCGCGCTGTTTCTCGTCTCCCGCGCCCGCGCCTCCGGCGAAGGCCGCTAGCCCGCCCCGTTAGCCCGCCCCCGCATCCCGGTCCCGCATCCCGTCCGCGCCTCGTTCGCCCCGCGTCCCGCCCGCGCCTCGTTCGCCCCGCGCCGCCGCTCCGTCCTTCCCCCTCGAATCCCCCCGGAATCCACCGAATTCTCTGATGAATATCTTTTGATGGTAAATAAAAAAATCGATTTAGATTTTTTGAAAATCTGGGGGCGTTCTGCGTCGGGCGCGCGGCCGTGTTCCGGTTCGTGTATCATGTGGGGCGTGAAACACGGAGTCCCCAGAAAGATCTTCGCGGCGGTCGCGGCGGCGGCCGTCGCCGCCGCGCCGTGGACCTGGCTCCCGGCTCTTGGCGGCGCCGTGGCGCGGCATTGGCTCGACCTCGGAGAAAAGGGCAGCTCGGCGGTCCGCGTGTCGGTGCTTTCTCCGTTCCGCCTTTCGGCGCGCGGCGTGACGCTCGGCGCGTTGCCGGGCGCTCCGCGCATTGCGTCGGTCGAAGCCCGGTTCACCCCCTGGGGTCTCCTGCGCGGCCGCGTGAGCCGTCTCGAAGCGTCCGGAGCCGAATGGGATCTTTCGTGCCTTGTTCCGGAAAAGCTCTCGCCCCTCTTTTCCGGAACCGGCGCGTCGGGCGGGCTCTCGCTGCGCTGGAAAAAGGGCGTCGGGTACGCCGGGCGCGTTCGCGGCGAGGTTCTCGGCGCGCCCCTCGGCGGCGCCTTCGGCTCGG
>CAMNCG010000164.1 GCA_946534105.1 uncultured Verrucomicrobiota bacterium | reverse complement strand
CCCGCCGCGAGGTCGCGTTCGAGGAAGGGCAGATACTGGCGGTCGAAGATGCCGAACGAACGAACCCATTCGCCCTCGATTTCCTGGACGTGCCAGTAGAGAATGGCCAGCTGCAGGGCCCCGTGCAACGTCTTCGGCGGACGCGTCGCGATGGCGTCGAGCGTGGAGGCGAGGTCGGCGCGGCCTTCGCGTTCGCAGACCCGGGCGAAGCGCAAGGAAAAGTCGCGGAATGCGCGGCAGGCGATGATGACGGACTCTGTGAAGGGCGTCGGATTGGCGGCATGCCGCGCCTCCGCTTCGGCGAGGAGACCCGGGATGCCGAGCGAGAGGATGCGGTCCCAGTCAGGGGAGGTGTGGCTGAGATCGGCTTTTGTGAAAAACCTCCCCTCCGCCCAGGACGAGTTGGTCCGGACATATTCGTCCGGAAAGTCACGGCGGGCGACGCTTTCGGCCCGTTCGCCCTGAATGCGGGCGATTTCGCCTTGTCCATATCGACCATCAAGGTAGTGACGCTCGACGATGCCCGCAAAGGCATCGTCGCGGCCAACGGCCAGACGCACGTTTTCAAGTGCGCACGCGAGAATTCTGGCGCGCGTGACGGCAAACGGCGCGCCGTCGCGTTCCCCGTGTTCGCAAACACGTCGGATGGCGGCGTTGACTTCAGCCTGCGGCAAACCGTCTGAATAATGCGCTTCGTCGAATGCAAGCGCCAGTTTTTCGACATTCATCGTGAATCTCCTTTGTCCCAAGGCCCGCTCTTCCGTATCGTTCTCATGGCACGGGATGGTCATCTTCTCCAGATGCGGCATGGGCCGAAAACAGCGCGGCGACGGAAAGCCCGCGCGAGAGGCGGTTGATCGAGTTGATGGCGGGGTTTTCCCACTCCGCGATTGCATTCATGGCTTCATTCCCGCCTCATCGGGAAACATGGAGACGCGCAGTTTGGCGCAACCGTAGGGAACGAGTTCAAGAGATGCACCGTCGGCGTCTCGGACAGTCAGTCGAACGGGCGAAGCGAGCGGCCAATTCCACTTCTCCGGCATCGGGTCGCGAACGAGGCGCGCGCCGTCGAGGGCATGCGTCGAGTCAAGACACCAGCCGTTCGTTTGCGACCCTGGCGCGGGCGTGTTTTCGTCCGCTTCGGGAATGCCCTTCGCGAAGAGCAGGGGACCGCAGAACACGCTGGCGTAGGGTGTTCCATTGTCGTTGTAGTCGCGCATCGTCTCGACGCGCGGCGCCATCGGAAAACGGAGAGAAACGAGGTCGCCGGCTTTCCACTCGCGGTCGATTGTCACAAAGCCGTCGTCAGAAATGGGGATGCGGCCTTCAGGCCGCGTCTCGGATGCGACGCGGCTGAAAGCCGCATTCCCGTTCACGGCGATGCGCGGGTTCACGCACCATTCGGGAATGCGCAACCGGAGCGGGAAGCGGATCGGCTTCGCCGGATCGATGCGCAGTTCCAGTGTGTCGTTGAACGGGTAGTCCGTTTTCGTGTCGATGCGGACCGCCACGTCGTCCAGCGTCGTTTCAAGGGTGTTGGGCGCGTAGAGGACGGCGGCGAGTCCGCCGTCCGTGGGCTTCATCCACATCCACTGCACGAAGCCGGGGATGAGTCGCGTCAGGGCGGCGGTGCAGCAGAGAGGCCAGTGTTTCGTCTTGTAGGCGCCGCCGGACGTCTTCGGGCCGGCGGGGAACGGGACATCGCCATTCGGGCGGTTCGGCGACTGGAAATAGACGTGGTGCATGAAGTCACGCGAGACGCAGTTCGGGGCGGCGTTGAAGAAGCTGCGCTCGACGTGGTCGGCCCAGCGCCCTTCACCCGTGATCGATGCCATCGTCGCGTTGAGGAGAATGTCCCCCGCCACGTCGCACGTCTCGGTGCCGCGCGACGGACAGGCCCAGCCGAACTGCTCGTCGGAGACGGTGACGCCGTGCGGCTGGCGCGTCCTGCGCTCCATCATGTCGAGCCAGGCGCGGACGTTGGCAAGATACGATGGGTCGCCGGTGTAGAGCGCGCCCTTGGCGAACGAGACTAGGCTTTCGAGCGCGACTACGCCGTGCTGCAGCTTCCAGTCCCAGTCGGCGTTCTTGTCGGTGGCGTCGTTGCGCGCGCGCATCCGCAGCGCCGCGTGGGGCACGGGGAGGCCGTAGCGCAGCGGAATCCACTGCGAGGGGTCCAACCTGTTGGCGTAGAACGCATCGAGCGCGGCGGCGATTTTCGGATCGCCGGTTCGGCGCCAGGTCTCCACGGCCCCCGCCGGCATGGTGAGCATGTCGCCCATGGAATAAAAGCGAGGATCGTCGAGCGACCAGACAAGCGCGTTCCGGGCGCGTTCATCGCCCGTCGCCTCCCAGTAGGCAAGCAGGGCGCGGGCGGTGCATCCGCTGGCGCCCATGATCCAGCCCTGTCCATCCTCCTCCACCTCCAGCAGCTGCTCGGGATCGGTGCGGTCAAGCCAGTACACGAAACCGATGGCATTCGGGTGCATCCCTTCGAGGATCGGTTCGAGACGGCGGCGGGCCATGTCCTTGAGGTCCGAGTCGTCGAGTTCCCAGGCGAGGCGGACAAGCCCCTCGAACCAGTACGCGCCGCCCTCCGCGCACCAGGCGCCCTGATCCTTGTCGCCCCAGTGGAGGTATTTGCCGCGCGGGTGGAAGTCTTCGTTCCAGGCGCGGCGAAAGGCGATGTCCACCTCGTCCATCCGGGAAACGTAGCCGTTGCGGGCCGTGACGCACCAGTCGCGCAGCCAGCCGCGCGGCTTCACTTCGCCGGGAACGAGCATTTCCATGGCCAGCGGGATTGCGAGAGGAAGTGCTGTCATGGCTGATTCCCTACTGGAGGCACATCAATGTCGACTGAAAGACGTTTTTGAGCAGGAGCGTCGTTCCGTCGCCGGAGACGACGAACTTCCACGTCCTTCCCCTCTCCGTGATCCTCTTGCCCCCGTCAAGCCCCGAGATCGAGTCCGCCGTCGCAACGGTGTAGATTTCCGAAACGGGGAGTGATCGGAGATCCGTCACGGCAACCGCGCAGCCGTCGCCGAACACAAGGTCGCCGTCCACCGTGAGCGTCGCGCCGCCCTCGACATCCGCCGCCGCGAGCGTCCAGGAGCCCGCGACCGCGAGCGCCGTCACGTTCGTGACGACTCCCGCGCCAGAGAGCGCGTCTACCGAAAGGGGCATGTTCTTCGCGTCGATAGCGCCGTCGCCCGCAAGGGTGAGCGACGCCACCGCGGCCGGATTCTCGACGGACGACACGGCGTTGGTCGTGAAGAACCAGCCGTTCGGGTCGTTGGCAATCACGCCGTTGATCTTGAACTTGTCGTTGTCCGTGCGGGGTCCGCCGAAGACGCCTGCCCCGCCGTCGTTTGTGCGGACTTCAAAGCTCCTGCACGTCCCGGCGGGGATCTCGAACTCGCCCGAGGAAACCCAGCTGTCGCGCTTGTTGTCGTAGATGCACGAGCCGTCCAGGTAAACCCAGCTCTGGTAGACATTGCCGACAAAGAACTTCACCGTGATGTTCGTCATCTCGCGATTCCAGAGGTAGCCGCGCGAGCACCAGACCTCCTTCTGCCCGTTGCCCTCGCCCCAGAAGCTGCGGTCGATCTGCGGGCCTGGACCGAAGGGACAGTGCGACCACCGCGTGTCCGCGCGGTTGGAGTCGAAACCTGCCGTCCAGCCGTCGGTGCGGTATCCCGTGAGGAGCCCCTTGTGCTCGTAGGAATACGACTTCGGCTGCGGCATCTCGACGGACGCCGTTCCGGTGGCGGAAAGGCCGACGGTGCCGGACGGCGGATTGGCGAGCGCCAGCGTCCCGCTTGCGACCTTCACCACGCCGGTGCCGATAAGTTCACCGTCGAATGCGACGAGGCCGCTCACGCCGTTGTCCGTCGTGGCGTTCCACACGACGTCGCCTCCCCAGCGCTTCGGCGTCGAGGCGCTGCCGACAAGGCTTCCTCCTTCCTCCACGACGAGCCGCCACACGACGTTCATGGTGTTTTCGGCAATGGAGACCCTGCCGCCGTTGCGCACCGTGAGCGTCTTCGCGGGGTCGCCGATGGTGCCCGAGCCGTTCATGAAAGCCAGGTTGGCCTCGGTCACGATGTTGCCGACCGGCGAAGGGAACGAATCGTTGCGGAAGGTGAAGTTCGCGCCCTTCAAGGTAAGCGTGTGGCCGTTCATCGCGATGGTGCCGCCGTCCACGCCAAGCCGCGTTCCGGCGAAGATCGTCGCGTCGCCGGAAAGCGTGAGGGTTTTGAAGAGCTTGAACTGGTCGTTGCTCGCGGAACTTTGCCACACCGCCGCGCCGTGCATGGCGTCGCCATCCCCGGCAACCGTGACGGCCTCGCTCGAGAATCGCTGGGTGCTTGCCGACATGTCCACGACGAGCGTCGCGCCGTTTTCCACGGTCGTCCCGCCGTCGCCCGTGCCGAGGTCGCTCGCGGTCGTGACGGTCAGCGCACCGGCCCGGACGGTGATTTCGCCCGTGTAGCCCGCCATCGCCTCCGAACTCCGCAGCGTTCCGCGGCCGGTCTTGACGAGGTTCTTCGTTCCGATTTCCGCGACGAGGGCCGCGTCGACGACCCGCGTCTGCCCAAACGGGACATAGACTTCAAATTCGTCGTCCCCGATGGGCACGGGATCGTCGTCTCCGGACGCGGCATTGGCCGAGAACAGCGCTGCGACGGGAAGCCCGCGCGAAAGGACGTCGTCGATGAAGAGCGCGGCGTAGAGCCGCGCCCCCTTGGGCGCGGGATGCGTGCGGTCGCCGTCGACATACCACGTCAGGGCTTCGGCCTCCCCGGCGTCGTTGGCGATCTGCCGGGTCAGTTCGCGCATGTCGACGAGATCGACGCCCTCGGCCGCCGCGACTTCCCGCATGGCCGCCGCCCACTCGTCGAGCCGCGTGTCCGAAATGCGCCTTCCGGAGTAGTTGAGGCGGACGATGGGCGTCGCGAAGACGGGTGTCGCCCCCTTCGTCCTCACGGCCGCCGCCATCTCGACAAGATTTGTCTTGTATTGCGGAATCGGCGTCGCGACGGTTTCGTCGTCGAGTTTCTGGTCGTTGTGCCCGAACTGGACGAGGACGAAATCGCCGGCGCCCGCGGATTCGAGCACGCGATTCCACCAGCCCTCGCGGATGAAGGACGACGTGGAGCGTCCGCCCCTGCCGTAGTTGATGATCGAATTGCCCGACAGCAGATAGGGCCGCAGGTTGCTCCCCCAGCTCCCGTAGGTCGATTCGTCGCCGCCGTGTTCGTCGAGCGTCGAGTCGCCCGCGAGCACAAGCGTGCGCCCGGTCACGTGTTCGACGTTGACCAGCTTGAGCTCCGTGCCGCCGTTCGCGAGGACGAGCCTCCAGACGTCCTGGCCGCTCGTGATTTCAACTCCCCCCGCGGGGATGCCCGAAATCGAATCGGCCTTGCAGACCGTGTAGGTCGCGGAGACTGGAAGCGAGCGGAGGCTGGTCGCATGGAACGCGCACCCGTTCCCGAACACAAGGCCGCCATCGACGACGAGCGCCGCGCCGCCGGCGATGTCCGCCGCCGTGAACGACCAGGAGTCCGCGACCGTGAGCGACGTCACGTTCGTGACGAGCCCCGCGCCGGAAAGCGCATCCACCGAGAGAGGCAGCCCGTTCGCATTGATGGCGCCGTCTCCCGCGAGCGCGAGGACGGCAAGGTCCGGAGTCTCAGGGACTGAAACCGCGTTCGTCGTGAAGTAGTAGCCGGTATCGTCGTAGGCGTTAACCCCGTTAATTGTCAATCCAGGAGAGTTGGCCTCCGCCCCAGGGCCACCATTGCTACCCGCCTTCGTGGAGATTTCGATGCTTTTGCACTCTCCTGGCCCCATCGCCAGATTATACTTTCCCCAATTCTGGCGTTTATTTTCATAAACCTGCGTTCCATCAATTTTAATGGCATTCATGTACACGCAGCCGCAATGGATGCTGTAATTGACGTTCGTCGCCTCGCGGTTCCAGATGTAGCCGCGTGAACAGAATGACTCCTTGCCCCCTGTCCAGTAGGTTTCCTTGGGGGCGAGTTGCGGCCCGGGCCCGTATGCACAATAGCCCCACGATGACACATTGCTGAAGTCATAGGTTTCCATATTGGCTTTGCGTGCAGTTAACATCCCCTTGTGGGTATAAGAGTATGCCTTGGCCGGCGGCATAACGGCCGTGGAAGTGCCGGAGAGGCCAAGGCCGACGCCCGCTCCAAGCGGCTTCGCGAAGGTTAGCGTCGCGGCGGAGGACTTGATTGTCCCAATGCCGGTGAGTTCGCCGTCGAAAGCGACCATGCCGCTCACGCCGTTGTCCGCCGTGGCGTTCCACACGACGTCTCCGCCCCAGTGCTTCGGCGTCGAAGTGCCGCCCGCGAGGCTTCCGCCCTCCTCCACGACGAGCCGCCACACGACGTTCATGGTGTTCTCGGCGATGGAGACCTTTCCGCCGCTGCGCACCGTGAGCGTCTTCGATGGGTCGCCGATGGTGCCGGAGCCGTTCATGAAAGCCAGGTTGGCTTCGGTCACGATGCTGCCGACCGTCGCGGGGAACGAATCGTTGCGGAAGATGAAGTTCGCGCCCTTCACGGTGAGCGTGTGGCCGTTCATCGCGACGGTGCCGCCATCCACGCCAAGCCGCGTCCCGGCGAAGATTGTCGCGTCGCCGGACAGCGTGAGATACTTGAAGAGCTTGAACTGGTCGTTCTTGCCCGTGGCCTGGTAGATCGCCGCGCCGTAGGCCGCGTCGCCCGTCCCGGCAATGGTGAACGGCTCGTTCGAGAACCGCTGGGTGCTTGCCGACATGTGCACGACAAGCGTCCCGCCGTCCTCGACGACCGTGCCGCCGTCGGCGGTGCCGAGGTCGTCGGTGGTCTTGATTTCAAACGCGCCCTCGCGGACGGTGATGGTGCCGGTGTAGTTCGACATCACGTTCGAGCTGACAAGGACGCCCCGCCCGGTCTTCACGAGATCGTCCGTGCCGAGGGCCATGACGAACGTGGCGTCGATGTTCCTGGTCTGGCCTTCTGGGACATCGACCGTAAAGGTATTGTTCGTTTTGACGCCGGCCGCAACCGACCGCGCCGCGAAATCGGCGATCACGACGGTGCCGTCGGCGAAGCGCGTCTCCTGCACCGAGCGATCTGCCGCGAGCGACCGGTGCGAGACCATCTCGGAGAAGCCGGTCTTCCGGGCGATGCCGCCGACGCGACACCAGCTCTCAAGGAACTCCGCCTTGCGCTCGCTCCACATCTGGTAGTCGAAGATATACATCGGCGCGGTGCCGTAGAGGGCGTTCAGGAGGTCGCGCTTCCACCACCAATAGACCGGGCAGTTGGAGTAGTCGTACCAATACCAGTGGGCCGCCACGCAGTCGTGGTACACGAGCTCGAAGAGCGGGATGCGGAAGCGCTCGTTCAGCCCGTAGCGCTCGATGCGCGCCACCTCGTCCGCGGAGAGCGCGGCGGGGATGGTCCCGTCGTCGCGGAAGCGGGCGCTGCGCCCGTAGCCGTCGCGCCGGGCCGGCATCCGCGCGGCGGTTGGCGACAGCATCCCCTCAAAGTAGTCGCAGACGGGAATGAAATCGTCCATGCCCTGCTCCGAGCCGACGACGATGCCGAACTCCTCTCCGAGCATTTCGAGAAGCTCGGTCTTTTTGGCGCGGCTGACGCGGCGCGTCATCGGGTGCGCCGGGTTGTAGCATTCCTCAAGGCCCTTGGCGGCGGTGACGTCGATGAAGCGCACCGTGTAGGGGTTGGCGGCGAGGTCGCCGCCGACGAGCTGCCTCATTCGCCCGATGGCGGGGATGTCGCACTGCACCGCGCAGTGGTATGTGGCGCCGTTGGTGCCCGTAACCGTCCACCCGCGGCGCCAGTCGTTGGAGTCGGCGCTGTCCCACATGACATCGTTGGGCCACGCGGACGTGTTCAACGTGATTTCGCTCTCCGGCGGGTTCGCCATTCCGAGGGCGTCGAGCAAATCCGGGTAATAGACGTCGCGGGCCACGTCGTAGCGTCCTGCGAGCGTGTTCGTCATCGCGGAGATTCTTTCGAGGTCTTTGGCGGCCGGTGCCGAATTCCAGCTCCAGATGAAGCGGTCGATGCCCGCCGCGCGGAGTTCCGCCGCGACGGAGGAGTGGGACGGCTCCCCGCTGCTTGGAAAATACCAGATGTTCGCCGCGCCGGGGAGCCTCTCCACCAGCGGGCGCTCCGCCGCCTTCTCGGCGAAGGTCTTCACAAGGCCCTGCGCGGCGGCGTAGGCGCGGTAGCGCTTGGCCATCGCGACGTAGCCACCGCTTTCGAAGAAGACGAACCGCACCCGGCGCGTGTAGCCGGGGCTTCCGCATTCGGGCACCCACAGCGGCGCAATCGCGCCGACGCCGAAGTCCGAGGAGTCGGCGAAGCATTTGATTTTTGCGTCATCGGGCGTTTCGAGGATGGCCATGAAGCCGCTCTCGTCGTTCGCATCGACCACGCCGAAGAACGGCATCGAAAGGCTGGAGCCGCGCCAGGCTTCCAGCTCCGCGTCCTTCAGGATGTCGCACTCGTCGAAGGGGATGCGGAAGCCTTCGCTCATCGGG
>CAMNCG010000163.1 GCA_946534105.1 uncultured Verrucomicrobiota bacterium | reverse complement strand
AGACGTAGGTGCCGCACGGGTGGTCCGCCACGATGTCCGTGCGCCCGCCCGCGTGGGCCTTCTCCGGCTCGACGCGGAAACCCTGCCCCTGTAGGAGGAACTGCAGGCACCGGCCAAACGAATACTCGTGCGGCCGTTTTTCCGTGCTGCCGTAGACGGCGCCGGCGTAGAGGGCGGAGAGGCCGTCGAAGAAGCGCGGCCAGTCGGCCAAGACAAGAAGGCCGCCCATGGAGGAAGCCCACGCCGTGTCCTTGTCCGCGAGGAGTCCGCTCATCAGGCCGGAGAAGTCCTGCCGGACTTCGTCGTCGGGAATGCCGAGGGTGAAATACCCCCCCTTGAAATCCTTGATGGTGAGGTAGCCTGTCTGGTAGAGCATTCCGGCCACGGGAAACTTGTGGAGGTCGGAAACGTCCAGATCGGTTTTCGACACAGCCCTAAGGTTTTCCGGATCGATGGCGAGAACATCGCCTCTCTTGAGCATGTTCATGAGGAACGACGCCTTGCCCGTCTCGGCCCAATACAGTTCGAACTCTTTTTTCCGGTTCGCCATCGTGAGGTTGATGGAGACGGGGTTGTAGACGTTCTCGCCCTCGTCAAGCCAGAAGCGATAGCCATTGTAAAGGCGGCGCAGTTCGGCGCGATAGGCCTCCGCCGTCATGCCCAGCACTTTGCGGTGGGCCTCCATGTGCTCGGCGAAGTAGCGGTCGAGTTCGTCCTCCGTGTAGCCGAGCATCGCGGCGTAGTCGTCCTCGAAGGAGATGTCCACGAGCGAGGAAAGCGTGGAGAAGATGGAGAGCTTCGTGAACTTCGAGACGCCGGTGACCATCAGGAAGCGGATCTGGCCGGAGCGGTCCTTCATCTGGCCGTAGATCGGCGCGAGCGCGTCGCGGATGCGCTCGGCCACGTCGGGGTTCTTCAGCGCCCGGGCCACGGGGTCGTCGTATTCGTCGATGAGGATGGCGGGGGGCGTCCCTTTGTCCGAGAGGACGTCGATGGCATTGCCGAAGTTCGCCGAAGGCGTCGATGTTTCGTCGTATCCGCATCCCGCTTCGAGGAGTCCGCGCCTGACTACGCCCGGCAGATTCGCCGCGAACGTCTCGTAGTCCGCCGCCGCGCACATTCCCATGTTGAGGTGGATGACGGGGCGCCGCTCCTTCTCCCAGTCCCAGTCGGTGTCCATGATGGAGAGTCCCTCGAAGAGGTCGCGCCGCCCCTGGAACATCGCCTTGAGCGTGGAGATCATCAGCGACTTGCCGAAGCGCCGCGGCCGTGCGAGGAAGAACATTTTCCTTCCTTCCGCCTTGGCGAGACGGTGGAACCACGCGGTCTTGTCCACGTAGAGGAACTTCGACTGGCGGATTTCGGCAAAATCGTTTGAATCGATGGAAATCGTCTGCATGGCTCCGATCATAGCAGATGCCCCGATGGGGCGCAAACGGGGGAAAAGGCGTCTGTCCCGGGGAGGGGCTTTTGCAAGGCGGCGGGATGGGGGATGCGGCCTCCGGCCGCGTCATCGCGGGAGGGGAGAGACGAGCGGGACGGGGAGGGACGGACCTCTGCGTCTCCTTTCGACGATCCGACGACATCGACGACATCGACTACCCTCCGCCGCAAGGCGCACGCCCTGCCTTCGGCCTTCCATGCGCCCTCCGGCGTTCTGGAAAGCGTATGCGCCATCCTCCTTCGGCCTTCCGTGCGCGGGTCGTCGATGTCGTCGGCTGACCACCAATGACACAAGTGACACAAAGGGGAAGGATGCCGGCGGGAAGTGTCCCCTAGAACTGTATTGCGCCCTTGCCATTGATGGGATAAAGCGTCCAGCCGTTTTGCGAAGGCTTCAAGTCCCCTTCATAGCCGATTCCGTAATGGCATCCGTCAAACTCCATGCGCACCTCTCCGGGCAGGAAGTCGAGCTTCTTGAAGATGCCGGAGGGGACGGACCCCGGAATATCCGCGAGCATTATCACATGGGCAGATTCTCGAGTCCTCCTTTGCCAATGACTGTGAGCGGCTTGCGCATCTCGATTTCGTGAGCGTTGCGGACGAGGTCTTCTGGGATGAGGTCCCGGGAGCGGACGACGGTCTTCGGATTCCCTTTTGCGCCGACTTCGTAGGTGAACGCTCCTTCGTAGCCAATGGCATTGAAGCCGTCGGCAAGTGCGCACCAGTCGATTTTGCCCTCGCCCGGGAGCCAGTGGCGTTCGTTCACGAAATCGTAGTCGGAGATGTGTGTCGCGGCGATTCTCGACCCAAGTTTGCGCAGAAACTCCGCATGCGTTCCGACAAGCAAGTGGTTTACATCAAAGCAGATGCGGAGTCGCTTATCGCAAGAGACGAGATCTGACATCTCTTCGATGGTATTGCCGATACATGTGCGCGGGAGGTTTTCGACGCAGACGGATAATCCTTCGATCTCCGCCGCATCGGCGAGGGCGATGAGCGACTCCTTGGCGAAGGCTATTCGTTCCGCACGGCGACCCATGTCGTTTTTCTCTAGCGCCGCATGGACGACAAGTAGCTGCGCTCCTGAAACCGCGGCTTTGTGCGCCAGTTTCGCGTGGAGCCGCCTCGTATTGTCTCGCGTGGCGGCGTCCAAAGATGCCGGATCGATTTCCGGACCCTCTTCTGCCGTGAACCAGAATGGGAGATGAAAGGTGTGCACTTCGACGCCGATAGCCTTTGCGTGGGCGCCAAATCCCGCATAGTCAAAGACGTCGTATTCAACGCTGGGCAACGAAATTTCGACGCAATCGACACCGGCGCGGGCCAAGCCGTTAAGAAATTCCAAGTCGTGGCGAGGTGTGAAACATGTAGAAATTCCGATTTTCATGATTGCTTAATCCTCAAAAGCACCCTCATAAGCGTTTACGCAAAATTGGTAGTTTAAACATGCGGTTTTCATCAACACCAGAAAAGTGGCTGGATGACTATGGCTGTCGCACATTTGTTTCACTGAAACCTCCATCCTCAGTCCATTTGGCCATGCCGTCCGGATTCCAGCCATGCGTCCAGCCTTGGCACCACGTGATTTTCTTTGGGATGTTCAAGGCGTTGTAGAGAACGGCGAGCGAGGATGGCGGTGAAACGTAGTCGCCTAAGCCGGCGGTTTTTATCTCCACTGGACAGCGAACGCGCCGAGCTGCAAAGACCGCGTCGAAATATGCCATGTCCGGGAACCAGCATTTGGGACGGTAGCCGGATGGAAGCCGGCCATATTCGTTCTGGCCTGTCCAGTCGCAGCCCCATGTCACCCCAGTCGTGATTTTTGTCACATGCGGGACGAGCGATGCGGCCATCAGCGCCTGCCATCCCCCTTGGCTTGTACCGTCGAGCAACAGCGCTTTTCCGTCCCACTCCGGCAAAGTAGCCGCCCATTGGACCGCCCTCGCGGCACGAAGTGCCATGCCAAGCCAGTAGCTCGTTTCCTTGTGACTGTTGGATTTCGGGTCGAAGCCGTATCCGAACCCCGGCTTGCAGACCGAGGCAAAGAACTCTTTCACGTATTCAGGGCCGCGTCCGAGCTCGAATCCGTGTCCGTTGGACATGAAATGGATGCGGTCGTGAGGGCCACCGTCAGGAGCGGGTTGGTCGTCGGTTGAGGCACCGCGAAAGCCAACAGAGACCGGGTATCGCTTTCCCAGCGAGGTATCGGATGGAATCGTGAGCCACCCGGTGACGGGTCTCCCCCCGCTACACGCGATGCGCACGGCGTAAAGTCTCACCCCCGCGTCGGCGCACGGCGTCGGCGTGAGTTCCGTTTCGATCGGCACGGCCTCGAGCGCGGCCATCTGCGCATTCCAGAAGTCGTCGTAGTCGGCCGGCTCCGTTCCGGGACGGAGTTCTTCCGGCGCGACGGCGGCACCGCCCATGAAGAAGACGCGCGGTTCCCAGCGGTGTTTCTTCTTCACGCGGACGCCCTGTGCGTCGACGACGTTGGCCTCGACGCAGACGAAACCCGGCGCGTCCATTTTCGTGCGGACCACGAGCGGGGCGCCGGCCGTCGGCAGCGGCGCGCGGCCTTTCTCGACAATCCCGTCGTCGCCGCGCCGCTCCCAATCGACGAAATAGGCGCCATCTGGGATGTCGCCTTTTACGCCTTCGAGGCGAATGGCGAAGGCCATCTCTTCGCCAGAGTCGAAGAAGGGACAGTCTCGGTCGAGAGAACCGGAAAGCCATGCGGAGTTCCAATCGACAGGCACGCTTGCACGATCGACATCGATCATCCGTACCCATACTCCGCTACCGCGCGTCAAGCCGAAAAGACGACCGCGATCCACTGACATCCAGCGTTTGCCCCCATCTGGGAAGCGGAAGGCTTCAGGTAAAGTCTCGGCGAAGGTTCGTCCGCCATCACGCGATATGTTTACCGTCTCGCGGGAGACTGCCACGACAAGCCCCGGTGTAAAGCGATCGAAGGCTACGCAGCAACGCGCCTTGCCCTCGCTCTCATGCAAAATATGCCACGTCCGCCCACCATCGGTCGACTCCCGGAGGCGCTCGCCATCTGCGAACAGAAATCGCCCTGGCCAGTGCGGGTCTGCCGCAACGGTGCACGAGGCATGGCGGTTGGTTATGACAGTCGGCTCCCAGCGACCGGCCATGCGGTCAAGATAGTGGCATGGACCTTCCCAAAGCGAAAGAACGGCACTGCCGTCTTCTCCGAAAACCAGTTCCGGAGTCCATCCGGAACTTCCGCCGCCGGTAAATTCGCCGTATCTGAAGAGGTTCCGCCCTTCGGGAAGTCCGTCGGAAAAGCGCGTGAACGATTCGCCAAGGTCGTCGGATGCATAGACGCCGGCAATGCTGGGAACACCACCGTTCTTGGCCGCGAAACCGGTTGGGCCGGCAATAGTGAGGAACACGCGGTCTGTTACCGGATCGACAGCGACGGTGTAGGCGGAGAACTCCGTTTCGGGGTCGCCAGCGGCACCATCGCGGAATGGTGGCAACCCCTTCGCGGGCGGATACTCCCATGTCCGTCCGGAGTCCGTGGAGCGGACAAATTGGATTCCATGCTTGCCTCCAATTGCAAATACGGTTCCGGGGTGGTGTCGGCACCATGCCACGGAACTCGCGCCACCTGTTTGTGGAACGGAGTGAAATGTATTTCCGCCATCGTTGGAACAACTCATGCCCATGTCCGCCATGCCATAGCAGATGTTGTCCGGCGAATTCGGATCGCACGACACGACAAAGGGACATACTTGGCTCATGCCTGTCACACGGGTGCGCCACGTACGTCCGGCATCGCATGTTTCCCAGATGTCGAACCAGTCCGTCGCAAGCCAGTGGTCCGGGTTGTTTGGATCGACATTGAGCGTGGCAAGCGAAAGTTTCCTTTTCCGTGCGGCATTGCGGATTTGGTGGCTCTCCGCCACGGGGTCGGAAAGGGTTTGCTTTTCGCATTGTACTTCGCACCACGAATCCTCTGTCGCTTTCCTTCGGAAAACTGTTCCCTCCGAGTTGGCGACGAGCCAAAAATCCGGCCCCGCTGCGAGCGCCAGATAGCGGTCGTGGGCGATGTAGTCCGGCGTCGGTTCGCCGTCGGGGCGGATTGGCAAACCTTCCTCGAAGGAATCCCATGTCTCTCCGCCGTCATCGCTTGCGCGAACGTGACGACCATCAAAAAGACCGATGATGCGACCCATGCCAGGAATCTGGGCAGTCTCCGACGGGGCCTCGTCCATGATTTTCATCCACGTCGTCCCGCCATCATCCGAACGGAAGAATCCGAAGGAGCGTTCGCGCGGGTCGATCCATGATGCGGCGGAGCGTTCGCGTTCGTTCAAAGCCGGGGCGCAGACATAGAGGCGTTCAGGGATGTCGGGGTCGAAGCGAATGTCGGTGATCCATGTGCCAGCCAGTCCGCATGGACGCCACGTTTCGCCGTTGTCATCGGAACGGTGGATACCGTCCAGATCTTCGCCACAGACGAGGACATCCGGGGCCAAAGGGCTGCGTGCGATGCACTGTCCGCTCCATCGGCGCGGGGAGTCGCCATAGAAGTGCGCCGTCAGCGTCTTGCGAAAGGTGTGCCCGCCATCGTGTGTGACGTATGCCCCGGCAATGTCCCGGACGCGGTGGTCTCCGGAGACCATCACGAACGAGTCCGCGTCGTGTGGATCGATGGAGAGACCGCGTACGTAGTCGGCGCAAACAGAAACCATCTCCGGCGGCATCTCTGCATGAAGTGCCCGCCACGTCTTGCCACCATCGTCGGATCGGTATGGCCCGCCTACATCGACGTAGGCGTACCAGCGCGATGGGGCGGACGGCGCGATGAGCGCGTTCAGTACAAATCCGCCTCCGAAGACCGGCAGCGGCCGCCATGGGGATTCCATCCCCGCTGCGGAAACAGCCGTTGCGGCAATCAGCAATGCGCGAAACATGATTGGGGCCCTATCGTATGAGAATGACCGTCGCTTCGGGAACGAAATATAGCTGACTTGTTTCGTCAAGTGCGCCTTCGCGGATGCGCAGTTCGTCAATCGAGCCGGAAAAACCAGCCGAGCCGAGGACGATTCCAGCACCTGATCCGAAGTCCATTTTGCCTAAGAGCGTCCGGTTTGCGACAGCGGCATGGTCGAAATATACCGTTACGGACGTGTCTCCGCCATTTGTCTCCCATGCGACAGCGAAGTGGTGCCACTGGCCGTCTAGCGCTGCGACGTTACCGGAAGTCGAATCTCTCGACGTATTTACGAGGTAGGATCCATTGGCGTTGAGGCACCATATCGGCGTCGCGGTTTCATTCGCCAGCGCGAAACAAATCACGGAATCCGTGGCCGTGCCGCCCTCAATCTTCACGAAGCATTCGGCCATCCCGGCGTCGAGATCAAGGATGCCGTTCGCCGGATAGGCGACCGTTCCACCACGAAACATCGCGCCGCATGTGTCATCGAAGATTTTCGTTCCCGTCGAATTGAGGATTTCGCGCGACGGCTTCGCTCCGGACGAGAAGGAGACGCCGAACGCCGACGGTTCGCCCGCGAGCGCATAACGCCCCGTAGCCGTGGCCGTCCAGGAGTTGTTTTCAAAGCGCGCGTGCATCACGGGATCTACCCCTGCGACGCTTTCAGGTGTGATGAATTCCGCCACCGAGAGCGCCCGCTTCGTGATACGGAGTTCGTCGTAGAGTGCGCCGTTCACGCCGCCGCTCATGCTCCAGTTGTTGTTCGTGTCGTCCTCGTTGCCGCCGAAGGCGAACTTGCCGTTGTGGGCGGACTCGTCGAAGGCAACGTCCGTGAAGCGGTGAAAAAGCGAATAGTCGAGGTAGAATGAA
Source organism: uncultured Verrucomicrobiota bacterium (assembly GCA_946534105.1). GTDB lineage: Bacteria > Verrucomicrobiota > Kiritimatiellia > RFP12 > UBA3636 > UBA3636. The sequence continues at coordinate 1,348 of CAMNCG010000163.1, read as the reverse complement.
TACGTCCCGCGCGGAGCGTCATACACCACGGCAAGATGGTGCCACGTGTCGTCAACGAGCGAAACCGTGTCCGTGGACGTGTCGTTGCCGGTCGGCCTGACCACACCGCATCCTAGGTGTCCATATCCATCGACGAAGATGAGCCACATTCCCCGTTGGAAAAATATATAGCCCCAGTAGTTCGCCGGGAGGCGCGTGAACTTCGCGAACACCTCGGCCGTGAAGCTTTTCGTGCCGACGAGGTGGTTCGGGTCGGAGAACACATAGCCGGCACCGCTGTTGCCGTTGTTGCCGCCATCGCCCAAGACGATCGAGAGCGCGCCGTCGTCCGCGAAGGCATCCGTGGAGCGAGCCTGCGGATAGAGGCTTGCGGCTGCCTTGTCGGAGTTGTCCACCGCAACCGTCCTGGTGCCGCGGCCTCGGGATCCGCATCCGAGTTTGGAAGTGCCAAGGTCGATGTCGTATTTGGCGGCCGTCGATGAATCGAAGCTCATGTAGGCCACGGTGTCGGAATCAACCGGATAGGCGCGCGTGGTCAAAAACTCCAGTGGCGAAAGGGCGCGCTTCACAAGACGCACTTCGTCGTATGCGCACTTCGTGGACTGAAGGTTGTAGTTGTACTCCCCGTTCCTAGTGTAAGCTCCGATGATAAGTTGATCCGACGAGGAGTCGAGTTCTGTCGTTTCGTTTGACAATGAAACGAGTTGGTAGTCAACATAGTAGGAAAGCGTACCGGCCGTTTTATCTTGGACCACGGCGACGTGGTGCCAAACACCGTCGTTGAGCGCTGCCGAGGTGCCGAGCGCAGTCCCGTTCTTCTTGAACACGAGCTGTTTGGAACCGTTCCACTGGAGACGCCAAGCCCCGCCCGTGTGGTTGACCAGATAGCTGAGGCTTGCATCGGAATCGGCCCGCAGGAAAATCTCAAACGTGAAGTCCCCGGCCGTGTAGCCGTTCGACTGCCACGTCGCGGCAGGGCCTCCTGCACTATAGAAGTACCCCACGTTTGCGGTTGCAGCACCGGAGACGCCGTCTCGAACAAAAGCTCCAGCGGGATTTTCCGTTGCCAGGACATCGTTCTTCCGATGAAGGTTCGTGAGTCTGTCGGCCGCAGTTGCGAGGTTTTCCCCAAACTTGTAGCCCGTGTCGCAGTTCACGTAAAGAATCGTGTCGGCGTCAGGGATTATCGAAGAATGCGCCGCCGTCGCGGCCGCGATTGCCGCCGATGCGGCGAATGTGCGTAGTGCTGTAGCGTTCATGTTTTGTTTCTCTTGGGTTGATGGGGTTGAAAGGTCGGGGACGGAAGGGACAAAAGGGACGAAAGGACCGGCGGGACTGGCGAGACGAG
>CAMNCG010000162.1 GCA_946534105.1 uncultured Verrucomicrobiota bacterium | reverse complement strand
CAGCACCAGGGGCAGCACTCCTACAGCCCCAAGCACGGCAACGTCTATCCGCTGCGGCCCACCGTCGAAGACCCCTGGAACATGGAGGTCTACTGGATGGAGACGGACGAGATGCAGGTGCAGTGGCCCTTCGAGCTCGACCAGTACGCCTGCGACTGGCCGAAGGACACCACGGTCTTCGTCCGCGGCGACGTCGCGGACGATGCCGGCCGCCCGGTCTACGTTCCCTCGGAATACACCGCCACGCTGATGAAGTACCAGGAGCCGGAGGGCCACGCCCGCGCTGTCGGGACGGACGGGACCTTCCGCACGACGGGCGAGGGCTGGTCGATGCTCAAGCTCACGACGGACGACAACATCTGGTTCGTCCCGGTCCGCTCGGTCCTGCGCTCCAACGCCTCCTTCTTCACGCTGCTGCCGCAGGACATCCGCGTCGGCGCCGAACTGCGGCTGCGCGGCGGCTCGGTCGCCGGACTCGCGCCCGGCTTCTCCCCGTCCTGCGACCCCGACAGCCCCGGCTTCATCTACGAGGCCGCCTCCGACCCGGTCTGGAACCCGGGGATCTACGCGGCCGCCAAGCCCGACACCGCCGCCGCCGAGACGCCGGACGCCTCCTCGACCGACACCAACACCTACGCCTCGGTCGTCTACGGCGTCCGCCCCGGCACCCTCGAGGTCTGGTGGAACTCCTCCGTCCAGCAGGAGGCGATGCCCAGGGCGCTCGAAATCCCGACCCTCCCGCAGGTCTACTCCGTGCGCTGGCCGCGCGAGGGCGAGACGCCGCAGATCGTCCTCGCCTCGCAGCTCGGCTCCGCCTCCGATTCGATCTTCTCGCACAACGCCGCGCTCCACCTCGCCTCGGCCGACGCCACCGCCGCGCTCCCCGCGCGCCAGTACTTCGCGGCCGACGGCGGCGCGGTGATGTTCTGGGCGAAGGCCGAGGAGGTCTCCGAAGGGACCGGATCGACCGTCGCCATCGCCTCCGAGGACGGCTCCGCCTACCTCCTGCTCGATCTGGAACGGAGGAAGGAGGGACTCCGCCTCCACGCCGTGTGCGGCGCCTCGGGCGGTGCTTCCAACGAGCAAATCATCCCGATCGACAACGATCCCGACGACTGGCACCACGTCGCGGCCGTCATCGCCCCGGGGGGCGGCCTTTCGCTCTTCGTCGACGGACTGCCGACCGACGCCCAGGGTCTCGCCGCCCCCGGACTCCTCGAAGGCGCCGTTTCCGGCGCGCTCGGCCGGACGGACATCGGCGGCGCCTCCCGCCCCGCGCGCGCCGGCATGGATCTCGGCGAAGTCCTCTTCTGGAACCACCCCCTCAACGATGGCGACGTCATCGTCGCGCTGCTCCGCGACCACACCGGCCCCGCGAACCACCTCACGGGGTGCTTCTCGTTCGTCGGGGGCACGGACCTCCGCGTCACGGGAACCGACCGGCGCCGCTTCACGGAGAAGGTCCTCGGCACCGTCTGCACCGCGACCGGATGCCTTCTGGAGGAAAACGGCCCGCCCGCGATCGGCACGGGCGTCATCGCCGCCGACGGCGACACGACGCCGACGGTCTACGCGCAGAACGACCCGTCAAAGACAGGCTACAACCCCAACGAGGAGCACGCGCTCGTCCTGCCCGGCGCGGGCGGCCACGTCGCGTGGGCGCTTCGCTCCGACCTTAACACAACGGAGTCCTCCGCCCCCGGCGTCCTCGTCCAATACGTGAAGGACGGCCGCAAGGCGATGCAGTGGTTCGACGTCGCGGCCACCAACCTGCTCTACCCCGAACTCGCTGCAGACTGCGTCGCGGGCAAGGCCTTCCCCGGCCCGCACCCGATCGACATGCTCGACGACCCCTGGTGCGAGGAGGACAAGTGGGACGAGCCGGTCGCGACCTCGCCCGTCTTCCGCGACCGCAAGAAGCAGCTCTGGGCGCGCGCCGCCGGCATCTCGACGATGCGCATGTACTATCGCATGCAGCAGGGCTTCGCCTTCCCGTCGCTCCCCGCCGACAAGTGGCCCGCCGTCGGAACCGCGGTGCCGTGGCTCTCGCTCCTCGGCGGCGACCCCACTTCCGACCCGCTGGCCGGCGAGCCCGCCGCATGGACCTGGCGCGTCGCATGGCCGGACGCCGTTCCCGAGATGGAGATCGGCCGCACCCTCACGGTCGCCGCCTCGGGCCTCCCAGAGGTCTGGAACGCAAAGTCCGCCGCCGTCGTCTGGCCCGCGACCGACGCCGAGCGCGACGCCACCGCCGTCCTCTTCGATCCCACCGTCGCGCAGACGGCCGGCTTCGACAAGGCGACCTTCCCGACCGTCGCCGACGCCGTCGCCGGTCTCGGCATCAAGCAGGGCGCCGGCGGCAACGCCACGCTGCGCAAGGGCCGCTGGTCGTTCGACGGCCTCCCGCCCAATCTCTCCAAGCGCTTCTATCTCGACACCACCGCCGACGTCGGGCGCTGCCTCAAGCTCGAGGGCGAGATGGAAGACAACCCCGCGGGCGTCTCGCTCCTGCACGTGAACGTCCTCTCCGACGGCGAGCGCAAGGTCCTGCGCGACCTGCTCGACGACGTCGCCACCTCCGCCGGCAAGACGGCGTGGAAGGCCGCGATCGACAAGCTCGCCACGGCGCCCGTCCTTCCGAGCCCGCACGTCGCGGTCTCCGGCTCCGAGAATCGCGTCGCCTACGAGCCGCGCGACCACTACGCGCTCTTCTCGATGGGCGCCACGAACTACGTCACCCTCATCCAGAACGACGCCACCAACGCGCTCATGAACGTCGCCGAGGGCGATCCGATCTCGATGCACGTTGTCAAGGTCGTCCCGAAGTACTACGTCGGCCGCGTCGTCACGCGCGAGGACCCGCTCAACCTCCTCTCGCAGCAGCTTTCCGTGATCTACGCCGAGGCGTTCGCCGGAAAGCCCGGGGAGTACGAGTTCGAGTGGCGCAAGTGCCGCCCGCACGCGGACGGCTCCGTCCCGACGGACTTCGACGGCGAATACTCCCAGAAGTTCGAGCCGACCGAGGGCCTCACGCGCTTCGTGATCGGCGGCCAGGGCGACACGCTCGCCAACATGGTCAACACCTACTATGCCGTGCGCTACCGCGCGAAGGACGCCAGCTCGCCCGCCTACGCCGCGATGGGCGACGCCTGGAGCGCCTGGACCGACCCGCCGGCCCTCGCCGAGGGCTGGGTGCAGCGCGTCCTCAACAACGTCACGCCCTTCTCGCAGCGCATGCGCGACCTCGTCGAGAACGAGGCCGAGACGCCCGTCTCGATGATCGTCCAGGCCGGCAGGCCCTACGAGGGCGACGTCGCCCTGAGCCAGGACAACCTCGCCTCCGTCGGCCTCATCCAGCTCTACGAGACGATCCTCTCCAAGGCCGAGTCGATGTCGCTCGCGCTCGGCCTCGACGACGCCGACGCGAACAAGCAGCTGCAGCTCGCCGTCGCGCGCCTCGCGGACCTCTACACCGTCCTCGGCGACGAAGCCTACGTCGACGCCCTCAACCCCACGATCGGCTTCGGCGCCAACTTCGACAACACAGAGATGACCGGCTTCGAGCTGGACTACGGTGCGCTCTCCTCGACGCTCTTCTGCTTCGACAACCAGGTGCCGACGCTCCTTGACGAGGAACTCGCGCTCCTGCGCGGCCGCACCGGCGACAACGCCCCCTCCACGCACATCTCGCCCTACTTCAACCGCCTCCCGTGGAACCTCTCCAAGAGCCCCGTCGGCGGCGAGGTCGCCTACATGGTCAACTACGACATCTCCGGCCGCAACGACGAGGCCGTCCTCGACGAGAAGGACGCCGCCGACCTCTATCCGCAGGGCCACGGCGACGCCTACGGCCACTACCTCAGCGCCCTCTCCGGCTACTACCGCCTTCTGCGCAACCCCCACTTCACCTGGGGCGCGCCCGCGATGGGCGAGATGGTCGTCGCGGACGCCGTCCTCAACGTCGACTACTATGACGAGGCCAAGTTCGCCAAGGCCGCCTACGACGTGGCGAAGGTCGCCTCCGCCGTCGTCGACCGCACCGCGCGCAAGGCCTACCGCGACAACGGCGGCGCCTCTTCCGCCGGCTACCTCGACGACGACCCCACGCGCGCCTTCGGCTATGGCGAGTGGGCCTCGCGCGGCGGCTTCGGCGCGCTCGCCAACTGGGCCGTCGCCAACGCGCTTCTGGCCCCCGCGCCCGAGACCGGCCGCTACTGGCGCTACCGTTTCGGCGCCGATTCGTATGTAATGCTCAACCGCGAGAACGAGGACGAAGCCCTCCCGGCTTTCGCCGACGGCGGCACCTGGACGTGCGAGCTGCAAATCGTCCCGGACGAGTCGCCCATCGCGCCGGGCGAGGACGAGGCCGGCCTCGTCACCGTCCTCGGCGACGACGGCGCCTTCGCGCTCACGCTTCGCGAGGGGAACGAACTCTGGTTTTTGACCCTCGTCGCCCAGCGCATCCCCGTCACCAACACCGTCTACCAGTACACGTTCATCCCCGAGGACGAGGCGATCCCGTACACCGAAACCCGCCACCTCGCCGTCACGAACGGAACGAAGGTCCTGAGCTGCGTCTTCTACGGCGACTTCAGCGAGCGCGAGATCGGGCAGTTGAACCCGCTCCGCGCCCCGAACGCGCTGCCCGAGGCCTACGACGCGCAGTCGATTCTCGCCGCCGCCGGCGAAGACGCGCCGCCCGCGCCGCCCGCGTGGGAGGGGTGGAGGCTCTCCCCCTCCAACACCGACGACGCGACCGGCGCGTTCCGCCCGCACGTCTTCGCGATGGAGGACGACCGCCTCGAACACGGCGACCTCGCCGAGGCGGAATACCGCGTCGGCACCGTTCCCTCCGGCGACAACACCCTCGTCGCCATGCGGTGCGACGGCGGCCGCCCGACCGTCTCCCTCTTCGCGCCCGACGGCGCGCTGACGCAGAAATGGACCGCCTCCGCCGACGTCGACTTCTCCGCCTCGCCGCAGCTCGTCTTCCTCGGCGGCGACTACATTGGCGAAATCGTCGAGGTCCGCCTCTGGAACGGCGTCTGCCGCACCGACGCGCAGCTCGTCTCCAAACGCGAATACGTCTCGCCCCTCTCCGACGGCCTCTCCCTTTACCTGCGCGCGTTTTCCGACACGGGCGCCGTCACGCAGCTTGCCGACGAAAAGACCGGGGACTTCTGGGACGTCGTCGGCGGCTCCTGGACCGAGGCTTCCGAAAGCGGCGTCGACATCGCCTTCGAGGACGAGGGCCTCGCCCGCATCGACCGCTCCACCGTCCCCGAGCTCGCCTCCCTCGCCGCGCTCATCCCCGACATCCAGAAACGCACGGACCGCATGGACGCCGGCCTCACGCCGCTCGGCCTCGCCGCCGGCGCGATTCCCTTCGACCTCTCGCCGATCAACCCCGGCGACGACACGATGACCCACTACGAGCAGATTCGCGAACGCGCCGGCACCGCGCTCGAAAACGCCCGCCGCGCCCTCGACAAGGCGCAGTTCTACGGCTCGCGCGTGCGGATGCTCGCGGAGTCGCAGTTCTCGCGCGAGAACCAGCTCGAGACGATGGAGCTCGAGACGAAGAACCGCCTGATCGAATACTTCGGCTACCCCTACGAAGGCGACATCGGCCCCGGCGGCACCTACCCGCAGGGCTACGACGGGCCGGACCTGCTGCACTACGCCTGGATGGAGCCGTGGCAGTTCGGCCTCCGGGCCGACGAGGACGTGAAGTCCGTCACCACCAACCTCTACGTCCGCGACACCGCCAAGTTCCGCGACCATCTCGCCGTCCTCCTGCCCAATTTCGGCAAGACCGTGGACTTCGACACCTTCGTCTACGAAAAGTCCGCGACCGGCATCATCCTCAAGCCCGCGGCCGTCACCGGCAAACGGCGGGCCTGCGGCCAGATCCAGGACAAGATGGGCGAGCTGCTCATTGCCTACCGCGGCTTCAAGAGTCGGCTCGCCGACTGGGAGAGGGCCAACCAGGAGTTCGAACTCCAGGTCGGCCGTGCCCGCCGCGACGCCGTCTTCTACGAGCTCCAGAAGACCGCCCAGGAGGCCAAGTTCGCCTACGAGCAGTTCGCGGCCGTCGAGGAGGCCGCCACCAAGGTCGCCATCAACGCCCTGGAGGTCCTTCTCAACACAACCCAGGAGATTCAGGATGGCGTCCTGAAGTCGATTCCGAAGGTTTCGGGCGCCGGCATGACCGTCAACATCGACCCGCAGGCCATCGCGGCGGGCGCCTCCTGGCCGGCCTACAGCGCGGGCGCCGGCACGCTGTGGATCCAGCTCCTCGCGGCCAAGGACTCCCTCGTCGTCACCGACGCCGTCCAGGTCGGTTTCGACGTCGCCGAGGAGCTCATCGACCTCCTGATCGACCAGATGGCCACCTACGACGGCTACTACGACAGCGTCTACGATGCCGCCGGCGAGGTGTTCTCCGCCGCCCGCGAATGCCGCGACGCCTATGTCGAGCTCCTCGCCGCCGAGTGCGCCGTCGAGACCGTCGTCGCCGAGGCCGAGCGCATCATCGACGAGCGCACGCTCGCCCGCCAGCAGGCCGTCGACGTCCTCACGAAGACGCGCTACAACGACATGTTCTTCCGCCTCGCGCGCAACAACGCCCTCTCGCGCTACGACGCGCAGTTCGAGCTCGCGCAGCGCTACGCCTACCTCGCCGCGCAGGCCTACGACTACGAGACCGGCCTGCTATCCTCCGACCGCCGGAGCGGCGACGCCTTCCTCGCCCGCATCGTCGGCGCGCGCACGATCGGCGAGTTCGACGACGACGGCAACCCGCTCGTCGCCTCCGACGCCGCGAAGGGCGACGGCGGCCTCGCCGCCATCCTCGCCGAGATGGACGAGAACTGGCTCGTCCTCAAGCCGCGGCTCGGCATCAACAACCCGCAGCCCTACGCCACCTGGTTCTCCCTGCGCCACGACCTCTTCCGCATCTACGACGGCGAGAAGGGCGACAAGGCGTGGAAGACCGCGCTGCGGAAGTGCTACGTCGAGGACCTCAACGCGCTCCCCGAGTTCACGCACTACTGCCAGCCTCTCGCCGGCTCCACGGCCGAAAAGGAGCCGGGCCTCGTCATCCCGTTCTCCTCGCTCGTCGCGCAGGGCCGAAACTTCTTCGGCAACGATCTCGCGGGCGGCGACGCCTCGCTCGACCCGACCTGGTTCGCCACGCACATCTCCGCCGCCGGCGTCCACCTCAAGGGCTACGACGACGAGAACCTCTCCCGCACCCCGACCGTCTACCTCGTCCCGGTGGGGGAGGACCGCATGCGCGCCGTCGGCGATCCGGAGACCGTCCTCTCGTGGAGAGTCGTGGACCAGACCGTCCCCGCGCCCTATGCCATCGGATCCACGCAGCTCGACGACCCGGACTGGACCCCGCTCTTCGACGGCGCCACGGGCGGCAACGACCTCGGCGCGCGCATCCGCAGGCACCCGAGCTTCCGCGCCTACTACGACGAGGCGGGCAAGGACCCCTCCGACGACTCGCTCGACTGCACGCGCCTCGTCGGCCGCAGCGCCTGGAACACGCGCTGGCTCCTGATCATCCCGGCCTCCTCGCTCTCCGCCGACCGCGAGGCGGCGCTCGCCGCCTTCATCTCCGGCGCCGACGCCGACCGCGACGGCAAGCCCGACTCCACCGGCGTCTCCGACATCCTCCTCGGCCTCAAGACCTACTCGACCAGCGGAAACTAGCCCGGCGGGCGCGTTGATTTCCGGCGCGATTCCGGCTAGAATCGGCGCTAACAACCGGCGTTCCGGGCCGAGGATGGCCGAACGCCCGTGCAACGAAAGAACAGCGAAATGACAATGATCGAAGAAGCTCTTGCGCAGGCCTGCGACACCAAGGCGTGCGTGATCGGTCCGGGTGCGGCGGAAGAAACGGCGAAGATGTTCGGGGAGCTCTTTCCCGGCGTCCGGCGCGCGATCGTGGTCGACGATCCGCGCACGCGGGCCGTCGCCGGCGAACGCGCCGCCGGTCTCCTGGCGGCGGCCGGGATCGAGGTCTCCGAACACGTGCTGAATCCGGACGGTTCCGATTTCCACGCCACCTACGAAAAGGTCGAAGAAGTCCGCGACGCGATCGCCGCCGCCGGCGGGGCCGTTCCGGTGGCCGTCGGTTCGGGCGTGATCAACGACCTGACGAAGCGCGGCTGCGGCGAACTCGGCATGCGCTACATGGTCGTCGGCACCGCCGCATCCATGGACGGCTACACGGCGTACGGCGCGGCGATCACCAAGGACGGCATGAAACAGACCTTGGAGTGCAGGGCGCCCCTCGGCTGCATCGTCGACAGTGCGGTCGCCGCGGCCGCGCCGCGCGAGATGACCGCGAGCGGCTATGCGGACCTAATCGCGAAAATCCCGGCGGGCGCGGACTGGATCCTCGCCGACGCCGTCGGCTCGGAAGCCATCCATCCGCTCGCATGGAAGCTCGTGCAGGGCCCCCTGCGCGACACGCTGTCGGATCCCGCCGGATGCGCTTCCGGCGACGAACGCCAGGTCCGCAAGCTCTGCGAGGGGCTCGTCATGAGCGGCTTCGCGATGCAGGCCATGGGATCGTCCCGTCCGGCCAGCGGCACCGAGCATCAGGTCGCGCACTACTGGGACATGGAAGACCTCAGCTTCGGC
>CAMNCG010000161.1 GCA_946534105.1 uncultured Verrucomicrobiota bacterium | reverse complement strand
GCGGCGGCGTTGAGCGCGCGGGGGAAGCCGCAGTAGGCGTAGAGCTGGCCGACGATCTCCTTGGCCTGTTCGAGCGTGAGGCCGGCGTCGAAGGCCTCGGCGAACGCGTCGGCGAGCTTGTCCTGCTCGCCGCGCGCGACGGCGGCGCCGATGTTTGCAAGGGCGGTGTCGAGGGGATTGAGGGCGGATTCGGTCATGGTGGTGGACTCCCCGGGGGGTGTGGCAGTGGTGGCTTCCTGCGCGGCGCAGGGCAGTGCGAGGGCGGCGAGAAGGGCGAAGGTCGTGGCGGCTTTCATGGTTCTTTGCAGACGGGCGGGGTGATTTTGCGGAAGACGTCGGGCGGAAGTGTCGCGTCGAGCGGACGCATCGGAGCGAGGCGGAGGGATTCGATCATGTGGGGCGTCCCGGTCTTGTAGGCGAGGAAGTGGGGCGTCTCGAGGTGGGACTTGTAGGCGGCTTCGTCGCGGTAGATTTCGAGGATGCGGATGGAGGTCGGCCTTTCGGCGTCCTGCATCGGGAAGATGCACAGCACGCCCGGCTCCTCGCGCACCGAGGTCGCGCCGACGTCCGCCGCGGCGGCGAGGTAGGCGTCGAGGAACTCGGGCTTCACTTCGATTTCCGCGATGCGGAAGATGGCGTTGTCGAGCGTTGCGTTCATGGCGGGGGAGGGTGGGGCGGGCGTGTCGCTGCGGGGTTGGAGGAACGGGCTGGCGATCTGGAGGAGCAGGACGAGGCCCCAGAGCGTCAGCGCCCATTCGAGCGCGCGGTGGGTGCCGCGGACCGCCCGGCTTGCGCACGAATGCACGTCGAGCGGCCGGTGGAGGATCCAGATGGCCGCGACGAGCGCCGCGAAGCCGAGCGCGGAAAGGACGATGTTCAGTATGCAGTTGGAGGGCATGATCGGGTTTGCTCAATTGTGATGGCAAAGAGCCGCCGCGCGTTGCCGCCGAGGATGGCCTCCGTGTGCGGGGCGAGTTCCGGGTCGGCGGCCGCGAGGCGCGCGGTCTCGTCGTTCATCTCCCGGCAGATCGCGGCGCTCTCCGCCGCGTCGCCGAAGTGCGGCTGCGGCGCGACGGACGTGAGGACCGCCAGGCCGATCCCCGCCTCGTCGAGAAAGGCGCCGAGCGCCTCCGGCGACCACGCGGGGATCGGGTAGAGCTCGTCCATCTGTGCGCCGTGCTTCTCCAGCAGCGCCATGTATCCGGGCGTGATGAAGTGGCAGTGCACGTCCGCGGCCGGAGGATCAAGGGTGCCGCGGTCGCCCGGAGGGGCGGCTTCCGCCATGCAGGCGGCGGCCAGGACGATTGCGCCTGTCTGGAGTTTGTTCATGGGCCGTTGTCCGTGTGCTTTACGCCTTCTTTCCCGCCTTGTAGGCTTCCTGGAAAACGGGGAGGTTCTTGACGGCGCCCTTCTCGTAGGCGCCGGTGCCGTAGATGACGCCGCGCTCGATGGATCCTTCCATGCAGTCGCGCATGAAGCCGCGCAGGCCGGCGAGCGTCGGCTCCATCATGGACTTGTCCTCGTCCGCGGCGGTGACGAGGAGCCAGAACTCGGTGCCCTTGAAGCGGCCGAAGTCGTCCCAGCGCGAGACGGTGCGGTCGATGAGCGCCTTGAGCTGCGCGTCCATCGAGTAGAAGTAGACGGGCGTCGCGAGGACGATCGAGTCGGCCGACAGCATCTTTTCGACGAGTTCGTTGGCGTCGTCCTGCTGGAAGCACTTGTGGAGCTTCTGGCAGGCGTAGCAGCCGAGGCAGTAGCCGATCTTCTTTTCGGCGAGGCGGATCTTCTCCACCTCGTGCCCGGCTTCGCGGGCGCCCTTGGCGAACTGGTCGCAGAGCAGGTCGGAGTTGCCGCCCTTGCGCGGGCTGGCGGAAAGGATGAGAACCTTCTTCATTTGGCTGTCATGTGCAAGGAGTGGGAGGATTTGCGGAAGCCGTCGGGAATGTGCGAAAGACGGCGGTTGTTTTCATGGTTCGCGTGCGTTGCTGGCCCGGAACGGACGCTCCGCGCTATTCGCCGTCCGGTTCGTCGTGCGCGCGGCCTTCGACGGAGCGGATCACGCGGGCCGGGGAGCCGACGGCGACGACGCCGGGCGGGACGTCGCGCAGGACGAGCGAGCCGGCGCCGATCACGCTGCCGTCGCCGATGGTGACCCCGGGAAGGATCGTCACGCAGGCGCCGATCCAGACGTTCTCGCCGATGCGGACGGGGCGGTTGTATTGCAGTCCTTTCGCGCGGAGCGCGGGGGAGAGCGGATGCGCGGCGGTGCAGATCGTGACGTTCGGCCCGATCATCGTGTGCGAGCCGACGTGGATGTCCGCGTCGTCGACGCACGTGAGGTTGAAGTTGGGATCGTAGATCTTCCCCGCGAGCATCTTCTCCGTTTCGGTCATGGCCGGCCTCCGGCCGCGAAGACGGGGCGGAGCCCCTCGGCGGTCGTGGCGGCGCCGAAGGTGCCGTCGTTGCCCCGGGCCCGGGCACCGAGGTCGATTTTCGGGGAGTCTTTCATGCTTTGCAATCCTTGTAGGAATTCGGAAAAAAGAACTAGCGATACGACGCGCGGAGGATGGCGAGGACGTCGTCGTCGGAGAGTTCCGACGGATCGCAGGAGAAGAGCATCCCGACGGCGCTGCGTGAGAGCTTCACCATGCCGGGAAACTCCTCGGGCCGGATGCCGTAGTCGCTCATCGCGAGGGCGTCGACGCCGCAGGCCTTCTGGAGCGCCGCGAGGGCGTCGAGGAAGTCCGCGGGCTTCGTGGCGTCGGCCTTGCCGAGCGCGCGGGCCATCTCGACGAACTTCTCCGGGCAGTCGCCGCGGTCGATGAACGTCTTGTAGTAGGCCAGCGAGATCATGACGAGGCCCGCGCCGTGCGGCAGGTCCTGGTGCTCGCCGGAAAGGGCGTGCTCGATCGCGTGCTCGCTCGTGCAGGTGGAGACGTCCATCGAGTAGCCGCCGAGCGTGTTGGCGAAGGCGACCTTCGTGCGCGCCTCGAGGTTCTTCCCGTCGGCGACGGCGACGGGGAGCCACTTGCCGAGCAGGCGGATCGCCTCGAGCTCGACCATTGCGCCCATCTCGTTGCCGAACTTGCTGATGTAGCCCTCGGTGTTGTGGAAGAGCGCGTCGAAGCCCTGGTAGGCGGTGAACTTCGGCGGCACCGTGACCATCAGCGCGGGGTCGACGACGGCGAGCGCGGGGCACTGCGAGAAGAAGGCGCCCTTCTCGTGCGTGACGGGGCTCGTGATGACCGATCCGGCATCCACCTCCGAGCCCGTGCCGGCGCTCGTCGTGATCGCGACGAAGGGCAGTAGCGGCGCGTTGAACGGGCAGTGCTCCGAGGTGCCGGTCGCCATGTAGTCCCAGACGCGGCCGCCCTGCTGCGGGATCATCGCGGCGATGGCCTTGGCGGCGTCCATCGCCGAGCCGCCGCCGAGGCCGATCACGAAGTCGACGCCCTCCGCGCGGCCGAACTCGACGCCCTCCTGGACGGTGGGCTCGAGGGGGTTGGCCTGGATCTTGTCGAAGAGGACGTGCGCGACGCCCGCGGCGTCGAGCTCCGCCTCGAGCGCGGCGAGCGAGCCGTTCGTGCGGGTGGACTTGCCGTTGGAGATGACGACGAGCGCCTTCTTGCCGGGCAGCTTCTCCTCGTGGAGCTTCTTCAGGACGCCGGCGCCGAAGAGGACCTTGGTGGGAACGTGGAACGTGAACATGGTGGTTTTCTTTCTAATGCGGGGTGATTGTGTCGCAGCCGCGAAGCGGCGTTGGCGACACATCGCCCCGCCGCTTGCGGCCTTTGCGTTCTAGAACTCCGAGGCCCACTTTTTGAGGTTGTCCGCGGAGACGGACGCGCGGAAGCGGCGGCCTTCCTTGACCTTCGCCTCGGGCGCGAGGGTCTGGAGGTTGGCGGTGGAGTCGCCCATGCCGCTGCCGCCGGAGGTGGCGAACGGCACGACGGTCTTCCCGGCGAGCGCGGCGGCGTTGCTCTCGACGAACGTGTCGACGATGCTCGGCTCGCGGTACCACCAGATCGGGTAGCCGACGAAGACCGTCGCGTAGTCCGCGAGGTTCGTGGCGGCGCCCGCGATGGCGGGGCGGCTCGCGCGGTCGTTCATCTCCAGCGTGCTGCGGCTCTGCTGGTCGCGCCAGTTCAGGTCGGCCTCGGTGTAGGGCTGCTCGGGGACGATCTCGAAGAGGTCGGCGCCGATCGCGGCGGCGAGGCGCTCGGCGACGCCCTTCGTGGTCCCGGTGGCGGAGAAGTAGGCGACGAGCGCCTTGTTCGTGCTGTTCATGGCGGCGGTGTCCGTTTGGTTGGTCGTGGCGGGGTCCTTCGCGCAGCCGCAGAGCGGCAGGATCGCGGCGAGGAAGGCGTAGAACGCGGCGTGTTTCATCGGTTTGTTCCTTTCGTTTTCCCGGGGCGCCGGGCATCCGCCCGCCCCCGTCGCTGACATCGTGTCAACGCCCCGGGACTCTACCCGATTTCTGACACCGTGTCAACATGGAATCTACTTGACGGGGAAGTCGAAGTAGGTGTCGGGATAGGGCTCGTCCTTGAGGGTGAAGTGCCACCACTCCTCGACGAGGGGCTTGAAGCCGTGGGCCAGCATGATTTCGCGCAGGAGCATGCGGTTGGCCAGCTGCTCCTTCGTCACGCCCTTGTAGTCGGGATGGGATTCCTCCCCGAACCAGTCGAAGGTGCCGCCCATGTCCACCTCCTTGCCGGTCTTCATGTCGAAGAGCGTCAGATCGACGGTGCTGCCGCGGCTATGGCCGGACTTCTCCGCGATGTAGCCCTGCTCGAAGAGGACGGACTTGTCGAGGTTCGCGTAGAACGGCGCCTTCATGCGGGTGTCGTCGACATCCTTCGCCCAGCGCATGAAGTGCGAAACCGCGCGCTGCGGACGGTAGGCGTCGTAGATCTTCAGACGGTAGCCGCGCCGGACGCACTCGTCGCTCGCCGCCTTGAGCGCGGCCGCCTCCTCCTTCGTGAGATACGCGACGGGGCGCTCGTAGCCGTCGATGCGGTCGCCTACGAAGTTGTAGGTCGAGTAGTAGCGAATCTCCAGTATGGCGTCCGGCACGGCCTCGGTGAGCGGTACGAACTTGTCGCGACCTCCGTCCGCGCCCATGTGCGCGCATCCCGCCATTGCCGCGAAAAGTGCAACGGCGCATATCCGTGCAGAAACCGCTAGGGTCTTTTCGATGATCGTCATACTTGTTCTCCTTGGAATGATTCTACCAACCTTTGGATTTATTCGAGGAAGAGCTGTCCGGGAAGTTTTTGCTTCTCCTTCGGCGGGAACGTCGCGTCGAAGGCGGCGAAACCGGCGGGATCCTGCTGGCAGACGAAGTAGCCCCGCGGTGTCGCGTATTCGCCGGTGGCGCCCTTCAGATAGCCGGGGACAAGCTCCCTGCAAAGGAAAAAGGAGTCGTCCGCGCCTTCGGGAAGACCGTGGTAGCGGACGCCGAAATTTCGCGCGTAGGTGAAGCCGCTCTTGCCGTAGAAATTGATGTTGCCCTCGAAGCAGACGGCTCCGAAACCGAGCGCGGTGGCGCGTTCAAGCGAGGAGTCGAGCAGTTTCTTGCCGCAGCCCTGGCGCTTCAGGTCCGGCGCGATGCAGATCGGCCCCATCGTCAGGATCGGGATGTCGCGTCCGTCGTCGGCTCTGATCTTCGCCCGGACGAAGATGTTCTGCCCGATGATGCGGCCGCCGTTCTCCATGACGAAGTCGAGCTCCCGCACGAAGTCTGGGTCATCCCGCAGGCGGTGCAGGACGTAGTGTTCCATCGCCCCGGGACGATAGACGTTCCAGAAGGATTCGCGGACGAGGTTCTCGACCGCGCGGTAGTCACTTGCTTGTTCCAGTCTGATGTTCATGGTCTCATCAAATCAATCGGAAAGCCGAGCCGGCTTGCGGCACAGGTAAAGCACGAATTCGTCACGGAACGCGATCTTGTTCCCGTGGCGGAGGATGGCGTCGCGGATGCCGCCGTAGAAGGCCTTCTTGCAGTCCTCCCGGAGCATGATGTGGTCGGAATGGGTGTGGATGTATTCGACGTATTCGTCGGCGGTGTAGCGCCGCGACGACGGGAACGAGAAGCGCTCCTCGGACTCGAATCCGTACTTCGGGGCATCCAGATAAGGAAAGCGCCGCTTGTAGGGGGCTTCGGTGTGGTAGTGTTCGTCATAGACCTTCTGGATGTCGGCGTGGAGCGCGGGGTTCGGCGTCTGGTAGTCCCCGTGCAGAAAGAACATCGCGAGATGGCCGCCGGGCCTTAGGATGTCGAAGCACTTGGAGAAGGCGACTGTCGGGTCGATCCACTGGATTGTTGCGGCGGAATAGACGAAATCGAAGCTCTGGGCAGGGAAGGGGAAGCGTTCGAAATCTCCGTTGATGAGCTTGAAATTCGGTCGGGTCCCGTATTTCCGGCGAAGCACTTTGGTGAAGTTGGAGCCGAGTTCGATGGCCGTGTAGTCGCAGCCCGCGTCCAGCGCGAAATCGGTGGCCTGGCCCGTTCCCGGGCCTATCTCCAGGCAACGGGTCCCATTCCCCAGCGAACAGTGCGAAACGAGGAACGCGAACAACTCCGGCGTGTACTTGAGCCGCCACCGGTCGAACTGTTCCGGAATGGTGTCGAAGACCTTCCGTTCGTCGAACTTGTCCATAGATTATCTGATGAAGTGCATGGGCTGCCACGGCTCCGCTTCCGGGCGCGGGACGGCGCCGGCGGCGATGTTCTTCAGGAGCCAGGCCAGGTTGCGGGCGAGCGTGCGCATCGTCTGCATCCCCTCAAGGTCATGCGCCGCCTCGCCCGCCGCGCGCCCGTAGGCGATGTTCCAGTATTGCGACCCGACGACATTGCAGCTGAGCATCTGGAAGGGCAGGTTGAGGCACTGGAAGGCCGCCGAGGCGCCTCCGCGCCGGCAGATGGCGACCGTCGCGACGGGCTTGCCGTGAACCGAGTCGGGGTTTGAGAAGAGCGCGCGCTGGAGAAGCGCGAGCAGGGCGCCGTTGGGCTGTCCGTAGTAGACCGGCGAGCCGATGACCACGGCATCGGCCCCGGCCATCTTCGCAGCGAGGTCATTGGCGGCATCGTCGCCAAAGACGCACTTGCCGCCGCCTTCGCGGCATTTGCCGCAGGCCATGCAGCCGCGCACGGGCTTCACGCCAATCCAGAAGGTCTCGGCCTCCACACCCTCGGCCTCAAGGGTCTTTGCGATTTCATTCAGCGCGACGGCCGTGTTGCCGTCCTTGCGCGGGCTTCCGTTGACGAGCAGTGTCTTCATGGGTTGTTGTTCTCCTGTCTGCATGGGTTGCAAGATGTATCTTGACGATGTTGGCTTTTGGCCGACCCCGCGACGGCGACGCCGGCGAGGACGAGGACGGCCCCGACGACGCCTGCGGCGGGCAGGGTCTCGCCGAGGAAGACGTGGGCGATCAGAAAGGCGATGACCGGTATCAAGTAGAGCCCGAGCGAGCAGCGAACCGTTCCGAGACGTTCGCAGGCCTTGTTCCAGGCGACGAAGCATGCCGCGCTCGCGAAAAGTCCGAGGAAGGCGAGATTGGCGAGGTTCGGGAGACGGACGAAGCGCGCGGCGTTCCCGGCGCGGGAAAGATCGACGGAGCAGGACATGCCGCGCGCCGTCTCCGGCATCGCCAGGGCGAAGATCAGGAGCGGGAACATGAAGACGAGCGCCCAGAAGAAGGCCCTGCGGATTGCGGCGACGGGATGCCAGCCGCCGCGGTTCACGACCGTGACGGTAGCGGAATAGACGCCCCAGCTCAAGGCCGCCCCGAGCGCAAGCGCATCGCCGATCGGACGGAAATGGAAGGCCCTTGCGCCGCCAAGCGAGACAAGAGCCACGCCGCCGAGCGCCAGCGCGCAACCGATTAGGAAGCGGGGGGTGAACGTCCGCTCGCCGAGCAGGAGCCGCGACATGACGGCCGCGAAAAGCGGCGCAGTCGCCACGAGAATGCTCACGTTGGAGGCGTTCGTGAAATGGATCGCGACGTTTTCAAGCATCTGATACGCCGTCGCTCCGGCAAGGCCGGCGGCGGCGAAGAGCGCTTCGTCGCGGACGCGCAGCGGTCCCATTCCGTGCGGGTGGATCGCCCATAGCGCGACCCACGCCATGGCGAAACGGATGCCGAGGATCTCCAGCGCCGAGAAATCCGTAAGCAGCGCCTTCGTGTTGACGAAGGTCGCGCTCCATACGATTACGACGAATACGGCAAGCGTCGCGCCAGATGTCGCTGAGAGTCTCTTGGCGCTCATGAGAAAAGATCGGGGGCCGTCACGCCGGGATGGCGGTTTTGAAGCTCGGGACGGACGCGGTGGCCGCGGATCGTCATCGCCTGGCGCGGGCAGAACTGGACGCAGTCCATGCAGTGCGCGCAATGGGCACGGTCCCGGATGCGGGCATGGCCGTCGGCGAAGCGATTGCCTGTTCCAGTGAAGTAGAGGATCATTGCGCTTTCCTTTTGTCGTCCATTCCCTATCGCGGAATATCGCTGTCGAGCTTGGCAAAGAAGGTCATGGCGCGGATTCTACCACAGCCGAGCCATGAAACGAAAGCGCCATTGTCCCGTCGCGAAGTTTCCTGGACATTCCCCATTTTTTTGAAGCGCAACGGCGCGGAAGCCCGTAAACATGGGCTTCCGCGCCGTTG
>CAMNCG010000160.1 GCA_946534105.1 uncultured Verrucomicrobiota bacterium | reverse complement strand
CCTTCATGGGCGGCTATCTCGACGCCCACAATGACTCCGTCACCATCGTTCCCGCCGGAAACGTCGCCGACACGTCGCTTACAAGCCGGTCATGGCTCACGCGCTACGACAAGTACGAATTGTTCGCCGATCCCGACGGCGGAGACCTCCACCTCAAAACTGCGACCGACGCTTCGACGAAGGGCGACGCCACGGCCTACCGCGCGGCGATGTTCGCCGTCGGCGACTTCGAGGGTAACGCCCTCGCCTACGTGGACGGCAACCCCGTTCCCGGCGCATATTCGACGTTGCTCGAAGGCGTGGACCTCTACGTGGACGCCACGAGCGGCAATGACACGAACGACGGCCGTTCCGCCTCCGCCGCGAAGAAGACGCTCGCCGCCGCGCTCGCCCTCGCCCACACGGGCGACACCGTCCACGCCGCGCCCGGCGACTACTCCGACGGCACCATGACACACTCTGGCGGCACGGTCCTTATCGCTCCAACGAACGGCGTCCATTCTGCATCGCGCGGAGTCGTGCCTAAAGGCGTGGCGCTCGTCGCCGACGGCGGCCCGGACGTCACCTTCATCACCGGCGCGACCGACGACGCCAACGGCAACGGCCTCGGCGCGAACGCCGTGCGCTGCCTCACCGCCCTTGCCGGATCGAAGGTCGCCGGCTTCACGCTTCGCGGCGGCTCGACGTTCAACACGACTGGCGCAATACGCGACGAAAACACGGGCGGTCTCGCCCTCGCGCCGTCCTGCCGCCACGGCGAATCCGGCACCGCCGTCTTCGAAGACTGCGTGTTCACGAACGGATTCGCCCGCACGGCCGGCGACGTCGCCGGCGGCATTTTCCGCCGCAGCCGTCTCTACGGCGGCCAAGTGACCGCCGGCGCGGCGATTTCGATGTATTCCCGCTTTGAACACTGCCTCCTCGTGAACACGGACGACGACGACACCGGCGTCCGCGCCTGCGGCGGCATGGCCTCCTGCACCTACGTGAACACGCAAGGCAAGGCCTCGGGCCAGAACGCCGAACTCGGAGACAGCCTCTTTGAATACGGCGCCTCCTTCGAGAACTCCGTCATCGCGACGCTCAACCTGACGGGCGGAGACCTTTCGCCCGTTCTCCGGAACATGACGAACTGCCTGTTCGTGGCGGGCGGCGGCAACGCGACGGTCGATTCCGCCACGTGCGCGAACGTGACCACGGTCGCGACGGTGGCCGACGCGCTCGCGATGCTGGACGAAGACTACGCGCCGCTCGCCGGATCGGCGCTCGTAAATGCCGGCGACCGCGCTCTCCTCGCGAAGCTTGCGGACGGAGGCGCGACCGACCTCGCGGGCGGCCAGCGCATCTACGGCGGGCAGGTGGACATCGGCGCGTTCGAATACGATCTGCGGCCCGACATCGCGAGGGCGCTCAACCGCCGCGTCTCCGTCTCCGCCGCCGGGGAGGAAGTCGCGCTCGCGGGCGGCGCCGTCCGCATTCCCGACGGCGCGGTTGAGGCGACGATCACGGACGCGCAGGCCGGATCGTTCCTCCTGCCCGTCGAAGTCACCGGCACCGGAACGCTCTCGATCTACCTCGGCGCGTCCGACGCGCCGTGGCAGACCCTTGCCGCCGTCGACGGCGCACAGGAGCTGCACGTTTCCGTCTCCGCCGGCACGACCTCGCTCCGCTTCGCCTACGCGCCGGGGCCTGCCGACACCGGCTGCGCCACCATCGGCGCTCTCGCCAGCACGAACCCGTTCGTCCTGGTGGTCAGGTAGCGGCGCGGCCGCGATGCGGCCGCGCCTTGAACGGGTTGACCACGTGGACGGCACCGTATTCGGCGCCGTCCGCGAGATCCTCCGAATAGAGCGTGTCACATCCCGCCGCTTCCGCCGCCGCCACGATCAAGGCGTCGTAAAACTGCAATCCATGCCGCTTTTTGATTTCCAGCCCTCGGTTCAACGTCTCCCTCGTTTCCCCGATGCACGGAAGGACCGAAAAACCGTCCAAAATGCGCCGGACCTCCGTTTCGGCGACTCCCGCCTTCTTCAGGAGGACGTTGGCGAATTCCCTCAAGACCTGCAACGACACCATGCCGTCGCCGTTCCGCACGGCCTCTTCCAGAAGGAGGTTCGCGATGGAGCGTTTGCGGGCGTCCTGGTCGCTTGCGGCGTAGAAAAGCACGTTCGTGTCGAAGAAAACCATGGTCGGCGACCTCACCGTGCGTTCGCTTCTTCCCGGTCGAATTTCCACCCCTTGGGCATCGCGACACGCACCGAGTCCATGAACTTCGCGAAACCGGCCGCTTTCCGCGCTCGTTCTTCTTCCAACTCCCGCGCCTTCTCTTCGAGACGGTCGCGGATGAATTGGTTGAGGGACGTGTGGTTTTCGTCGGCCCACGCCCGGACGGCGCGGACGGTTTCTTCGGGAGCGGAAAGAGTGATGTTCATGTGTGCAAATCCTCGTTTATGTGCGCACGGATCATAAACGACATGTGATAGAATGTCAAACGCTCCGGCAAACCGCCGGACGCCGACACCAAAACGATTTTCGAAATGTTTCCGATTCCCTTGTCTTCTTGGCGCTTTTCCAGCGACGAGGACCCCGTGCTCGCGCGGGAGTTTCCCATCGAACGTCTGGCCGAATGGCTGGCCCCGGGGGGGGGCGGACTCCCGTCCGCCGGCGGGGATCACGGCGGTCTGGCGAACGCCTCCCCCCTGTGCGGGAATGCCAACGGCGGTCTGGCGAACGCATCCCCCCTGGTCTCCCGCCCGGATTTCGACGATTCCGCCTGGCGCACGGTCGCCGTGCCGCACGACTTCGGCATCGAACACGCCTTCGATCCGTCGCTCGACCACCTCATGGGCTGTCTCCGCACGACGGGCGCCGGGTGGTACCGGGCGCGGTTCGGGCTCCCGGAGGAGGGGAGGGCGCTTGTCGCTTCCGGCGGCCGCGTCTTCTTCGACTGCGACGGCGCGATGGCCTACCCGCTCGTCTGGGTGAACGGCCGCTTCGCCGGCGGCTGGTGCTATGGCTACACGCCCTTCCGCGTCGATCTCACGCCCTTTCTCGACCCCGACGGCGAAAACGTCCTTGCCGTCCGCACCTACAATCCGCCGCAGTCGAGCCGCTGGTACACCGGCGCCGGCCTCTACCGCGAGTGCCGCCTCGTCGTCGAACCCGCCGACCACGTCGTCTTCGGCTCCGTCGCGATCGCGACCCCCGAAGTCACCCGCGACCGCGCCACGGTCCGCGCGACGTGGAAGATGTCGCTTTCCGGCAAGCAGGAGCGCGTTTTCACCGTCGAAAAACCGCGCCTCTGGGACGTTGACGACCCGCATCTTTACTCACTCGAAATCGAAGGCCACACCTACCGCTACGGCATCCGGTCGATTTCCTTCCACGCCGACGAGCGAGGCTTCCAGCTCAACGGCCGCCGCGTCCAGCTGCGCGGCATGTGCCTCCACCACGACTTCGGGGCCCTCGGCGCGGCGTGGAACGCGCAGGCCGCGCGCCGCCGCCTCTCGCTCCTCAGGGATATGGGCTGCAACGCGATCCGCATGACGCACAACCCGCCTGCGCCGCAGCTCCTGGACCTCTGCGACGAAATGGGCTTCCTCGTCATGGACGAGGTCTTCGACCAGTGGGCGCTCCCGAAGAACCCCAACGACTACTGGAAACTCTGGCCGAAGTGGCACGAAGCCGACCTGCGCGCTTGGGTGCGCTCCGGCCGCAACCACCCCTCGGTGATCATATGGGGCGTCGGCAACGAAATCACCGAGTCGCGCACGGCGCGCGAGCGCTGGCCCGCCTTTTCCGCGATCTGCGACGAACTGCGCGCCATCGTGCGCGACGAGGACCCCGCGCGCCGGCCCGTCTGCACGGCGGCGGACAACGCCGCCGTCGCGCTGGAATCCGACGCCCCGCGCCACCTCGACCTCTGGGGCGCCAACTACAAGGCCCCGCTCTACCCGAAACTCCGCGCCGCGCTTCCCGGCATCCCGCTCTTCGGATCGGAGACGTGCTGCATCCTCTCCACGCGCGGCGAATACCATTTCCCGGCGCGCCGCGAGGACGGCTCGACGCACCTTTCGCCGTATCTCGATTTCCACGCCTCCTCCTACGATTGGAGCGGCGACTACCCGCCCGACGAGGAGTGGGCGAGGCAGGAGGAAACGCCTTCCGTGATGGGCGACTTTTCCTGGACGGGCTTCGACTACCTCGGCGGCCCGTATTCCATGTGGAAGGTCCGCCGCGCCCCGCGCTACTCCGACCCCGAGCGCGCCGCCGCCGCGGAGGCGGAAATCGCGCGCGACGGCGTCTGCCGCGACAACATGCACTCCTGTCCGACCGGCGTCTTCGATTCCGCCGGTTTCCCGAAGGACCTCTTCTGGCTCTACCGCAGCAAGTGGCGCCCCGACGCGCCCTGCGCCCACATCCTGCCGCACTGGAACTGGCCCGAGCGCATCGGGCAGGTCACGCCCGTGTACGTGTATTCCTCCGGCGACGAAGTAGAGCTATTCCTCAACGGCAGCTCACTGGGCCGCAAGCGCCGCGAGCCCGGTCTCTGGCGCTTCGTTTGGAGCGACGTGGTTTACGAGCCCGGCGAACTCCGCGCCGTGGCCTACCGCGACGGCAAACCCTGGTGCGAAGAGACCGTCCGCACCGCCGGCGCCCCCGCCCGCCTCGCGCTGGGGGAGGAAGACCCCAGCGTTCCCGCCGGGGCACAGGACAACGGGGGCGCGAATGGCGCAGGGGGTGCGGGGGGCGCGGCCCCACGTCGGTTGCGCTTCCTCGCCTGCCGCGTTCTCGACGCGCGCGGCGATGTCGTGCCGCGCACGCGCATTCCCGTGCGCATCGAAGTTTCCGGCTGCGGCGAGTTCGTGGCGGCGGACAACGGCGACGAAACCGACATGGAGTGGTACCGCTCGCCCGTCCGCAAGGCCTTCAACGGCCTGCTTTCCATCATCGTCCGCGCCAAACCCGGCGCCACCGGGCCGATCCGCGTCCGCGTCTCCGCCGACGGCCTCGAAAGCGCGGAAATCAATTTTCCGATTGCAATCGACGGCAATCGGTAGCCCGCCGGTGTCAGGCGCCTGCCGACCAACCCTTCAATTTCCATGCAACATTCCTTTCCTTTTTCCCCCGATCCGGCGCTGAAATTCGGCTGCGGACGCTACCGGCAGGAAGAGCGCCTGCTGGAAAACTGCGCCGAAGAGGTGGCTCGCTTCGGCCGCCGTCCGCTTTTCGTGTGCGACGCCACCTCCCGGTCCATCGCGTGGGAAAAGGTCTCCGCTTCGCTCCACGCCGCCGGCATGGAACCTCGCCTCCTCGTCCATGACGGCTTCTGCAACCTCGATGACGCGCAGGCGCGCGCCGACGAGGGGGCGCTCGACGGCATCGACGTCGTGATCGGCTGCGGCGGAGGCGTCGTGATCGACTTCGCCAAATGCCTCGCGGACCTCGCCGGCGCACCGGTCGTCGCGATGCCGACCTCCTCGGCGCAGTGCTGCGCCTTCACGCCCATTGCCGTGTGCTACACGCGCGAAGGACGCTACTTCAAGACCGCGCTCTTCCGCCGCGAAATCGCCGCCGCGCTACTTGACATGACGGTCCTCTCGCGCCAGCCGCGCCGCCTTCTCGTCGCCGGCGCGCTCGACGCCATGGCGAAGAAGATCGAAATCGAATTCTGGAACGCGCTGGATGATGGCGGGCCGGGAGGAGAACGCGCCGGCCAGCCGGTCCCGACTCTTCTCGCAGCCTCCATCTCCGACCTCGTCTACGCGCAGCTCGACCGCGATCTCGACGCCGCCGTCGCCGACCTTTCGAAGGGCGAACCCACTCCCGTTCTCCGCGACGTCGTCTTCTCCTCCATCGTCGGCGCGGGGATCGTCTCCGGCATTTCCGGCGGCAAGCGCCAGACCGCGCTCGCACACCGCTTCTACTTCTTCATGCGCGCGCGCCACCCGGCCCGCGCCGCATCCCTCACCCACGGCGAACTCGTCGCGATCGGCCTCGTGCTACAGCTCGCGTACTACGGCCGCTTCGGCGAAGCGGAGGCGCTCGCGGCGCGTCTGCGCGGCTGGGGCCTCGCCGCGTCGATGGCCGACCTCGGCCTTCCGCACGACGAAGCCGACGCCGACGCCTGTTTCGACTTTCTCGCCGCCACGCGCGAAATGAAGGCCGCCGGAGAAGCCGCGCTGCCGCGTCTCCGCCAGGCCCTCCCGATCCTTTTCTAGCCAACCTTTCACCCTTTCAACTTTTCAACACATGAAACTCTCCGGCATCATCTGTCCCATGGCGACCCCGCTCGCCTCGCCGAGCGCCCTCGACAAAGAAGGCGTTGCGAAGATGGTGGAGCATCTCGTCGCCGGCGGCGTAGATGGCATTTTCCTTCTCGGCACCACCGGCGAAGGGCCCCATCTGCCGTACGCGATCCGGCGCGAACTCGTCGCGGAAACGTGCCGCCTCGTCGCGGGCCGCGTCCATGTCTTCGCCGGCATTACCGAAACGGACCTGGACGCGGCGCTTGCCTTCGCGCGCTTCTGCAAGGACGCCGGTGCCTCCTTCGCCGTCGCCGCCGCGCCCTACTACTTCCAGCTTTCGCAAGGCGAACTCGCCGCCTGGTTCACGGCGCTCGCCGACGCGCTTCCGCTGCCGCTCGTCGTCTACAACATGCCCTCGCACGTCGACACCCCGATCGCTCCCGCCACGATGGCGAAACTCGCCGCGCACCCGAACGTCGTCGCGCTCAAGGATTCCTCCGGTTCCATCTCCTACTTCAACAAGGTTCGCGTGGCGGTGGAGCCGTTCGCGGACAAGTTCGCCGTTTTCATGGGACCCGACGCCGCCGTCGGCGAAGCCGTCCTCATGGGCGCGGACGGAGGCGTCTGCACCGGCGCCAATCTCTGGCCGCGCCTTTTCAAGGAACTCCACCTCGCCGCCAAGGCGGGCGATCTCGCGCGCGTCCGAGCGCTCCAGCGTTTCACGACCGCCGCGAACATGCGGCTGTACGCCGTCGGCTCCGGCCACGCCAGCATCATTCAGGGCGTGAAGGCCGCGCTTTCCGAAATGGGCCTCGTCAGGAACGTCCTCGCGACTCCCTTTGAACCGTTCTCGGGCGAGAAGCTCGACGCCATCCGCACCGCAGTTGCGCAGCTTAAGACGGAGGCCGCAAAGAACGCGTAGTTCCATCGTCCTTTCCGTATGATTTGTGGCCTTTGTGTTCTTTGTGGCGAAATGAAATGACACTCCGCATCCTTTCAAGCAACGCCTGGCGTTGCGACGACAACAAGCCGTGGTGGGCCGAGCGCGGCCTCGACTGCTCCGCCACCGCGCGCACCCCGATCCTCCTCCGCGCATACCGCGAAATCGCCCCGGACGTCATCGGATTCCAGGAGGTGTCTCGCAAGATGCAAGCCCTCCTTGCCCCGGCGCTCGGCCCGCTCGGCTTCGAGTTCGTCTCCGGCGGCGACACGCCGGTCGCGTTCCGCGCCGACCGGCTGAAATTGCTTGAATCGGGGTTCTTCCTCTTTCCCGAGAACGTTCCCGGACTCGACGGCAGTTTCAACAACTCCGAAACCAAGTCCTTCACCTGGTGCGTCTTCGAGACGCGCGACGCGGAAAAGGCCCGCTTTGCGCTCGTCGACATGCACCTCTGGTGGATGTGCGAGGAGCGCCGCCCCGGCTCGGACGCCGCGCGAGAGCATCAGTTCAGAATGGCCTCCGCCGCCGTCGCGGCGGCGATGGAGCGCCACGGATGCCCCGGAATCGCGACGGGCGACTTCAACTCCGTCCCGGGCAGTCCCTGCCTCCGCGCCGCGGCGGACCTCGGCTGGCGCGACGCGCACGACCTCGCGACCGCCCCCGACGAAACGAAAGGGACGCACCCGTGCAGCGCCGACGGCTTCGCCCCGCGCCCCGAACCGGGCGCCTTCGCCGAATCGATCGACCACGTCCTCGTGAAAGACGCCGATTGCGCCGTCCTTTCCCACCGCCGCCTGCGCGAGCCGTGGTTCGACCCCGCCTCCGACCACTACCCCCTCTACTGCGACCTCTCCTTCTGACCTCCCGCCCCCCCTTTCAACTTTTCAACCTTTCAACTTTTTAACTTGTTCATGACCTGGTACGACTGGCTCATCCTGCTTCTTCCCGTTTCTTTCGTGATGGGCATGGGCTTCTACACGCGGCGCTTCGTGCGCGGCGTGACGGACTTCCTTTCGGCGGGGCGCCTTTGCAGCCGCTACGTCATCTGCATGGGCGACGTGGCCAACTCGATTTCCATCATCGCGCTCGTCACGTACGTGGAGATCCACTACAAGACCGGGTTTTCCGTCGGGTTCTGGTCGAGCGTCCTCGCGCCGCTCGGCATCCTGCTCAGCCTGACCGGCTTCTGCACCTACCGCTTCCGCGCCACGCGCGCGATGAGCCTCGGGCAGTTCCTCGAAATGCGCTACAGCCGCGGACTGCGCATCTACGGCGCGTGCCTCCGCTCCGCGGCCGAGATGGTCGCCAACATGATCATGCCCTCGATCGCCGCGCGCTTTTTCATGCAGCTGCTGGACCTGCCGACCGTCTTCCACGTCTGCGGCGTCCCGGTTTCCACCTACGTCGCGCTGATGCTCTTCTTCCTGTCGCTCGCCGTCACGCTCATCTGCTGCGGCGGAACGCTGGCGCTCATCGTCGCCGACACCGTGCAGGCGACCATCCTTTTCCCGCTGCTCGTGTGCTTCATCGTATTCGTCCTGTGGAAGTTCTCCGTCACGCGCGAAATCATGCCCGTCATGGCCGACCGCGTGGCGGGCGAAAGCTTCATCAACCCGTTCGA
>CAMNCG010000159.1 GCA_946534105.1 uncultured Verrucomicrobiota bacterium | reverse complement strand
CATCCGGAATCAGCGGTACGAGATTCCAGCCGAGGGCATCGGCGTGGCGGCGGGCCCCGGCCAGTTTTTCGTTTCCGACCTCGGTCTGCCCGGCGGTGAAAAGGAACAAGACCGTCGCTTTCACGCCGCCCCCGGCAATTTGCGATGCAACCATTCGACGAGGGCGAGAATCTTCACGCCTCCTCCACGAGCTTGTCGTCGACGCCACGCCTGCCTGGGCCGTGGAGAATGTCGGTCTTGCCCATGTGTTTGGCATCCTTGTCCTTGATCAGGGTTGGGAAGTCGAGGACAGCGGTTGTGAGTGCCTGGATTTTGCGTTTTGCCATGTCGCGCCCCGTGTCGTTTGCGGGTCCAATCCTAGCAAAACGCGGAGCGAAAGCCAAGTTGAAAGGTTGAAAGGTTGAAAAGGGAAAGTTGCAGGACCGCTCCGCACAACACTTGCGCCGGGTTTGGCGGTAGTGTATGATTCGCGGCATGGAACGCAAGCGCAGAATCCCATACGGTGTCATCAACTGGGCCGAAGTCGTCCGCGAATGCCATTTCGTGGACAACACCGCCTACATTCGCGCACTTGAGCCGATCAAGACGCCCGTCTTCCTGCGGCCGAAGCGGTTCGGCAAGTCGGTGGTCTGCTCGATGCTCGCGCACTACTACGACGTTGCCCTCAAGGACCGCTTCGACGAGCTTTTCGGAACAACCGACATCGGGCGCGCCCCCACGCCGCTGCGAAATTCCTTCCTCGTTCTTTCGTTCGACTTCTCGACCATCCAGGTAGGAACGCTCGCGGAGATCGAGCGCAACTTCATGCTACACGTCAGGGGGCGTGTTGAACGGTTCGCCGCGCAATATGCCAGACTCGCAGACTGGTCTGGCGTCCTGAAGATGGAAAATCCGGCGGCGATGATCGACTCCATTCGCGACATTGTCCAAGAGAACCGCCTCCCGCCGCTCTATGTCATCATCGACGAATACGACAACTTCACGAACGAGCTGGTGGTCTCGAACCGCGACGCGGAATACAACGCCGTGTGCGGGCACGACGCGGCGGGCGACGCGACGCGGGAGTCGTTCTTCAAGACTTTCTTCAAGTCGTTCAAGGCGGGTCTGGCGGACGGCACGGTGGGCCGCACCTACTTCACCGGCGTCCTGCCGATCACGCTCGACGACCTCTCCAGCGGCTTCAACGTCGGCACGATCGTGAGCCTGAACCCCGAACTGCTGAACCTCGTCGGATTCACGCAGGAGCAGGTGGTGCGCTACGTCGACGAAATATACCAGGAGCGCGGCTACGACCGCTTCAACCGCGAGGCCGTATTGGCGGACCTCAAGGCTTTCTACGACGGCTACCACTTCGTGCCCGGTGCCGAACCACTCTACAACTCGACGATCTGCAACTGGTATCTGTTCAACTTCGTTTCGCACAAAGGCAAGCAACCTCCGGACATCATCGACTCGAACGTCCGCACCGACATTGCGTGGTTCAGGCGCCTAGCGCAAACGACACCGATGGCTCTGGAAAAACTGCGCGCCTACATCGAGCGCGGCGAAGGGGAGAAGGTGAATCTGGCGACCCTTTCAGCGAAGTTCGGGCGCGCGAAGTTCTTTTCGGAGGAGTTCTTCCCATACGCGCTCTACTACCTCGGGCTCCTGACGTTCGAAACCCCGTTCCGACTCAACATCCCGAACCTCACAATCAAAAACATGTTCGTCGATTACTACGACGAGCTTTCGAAGTTCACCAACGTGAACGAGGCGCGTTCCGCTTTCAGCGATGCGGCCGAGTCTCTCGCACTTGGCAACGGCGCATGGCGCGGCCTCTTCGAGGCCTACTGGCGGCACTACGTGAAGGCGCGCATTCCCGCGCAGGCGTTCGACAAGATGAACGAGAACTTCTTCCGCACGACTTTCACCTCGCGCTGCCTCGATGTCCTGCCGATGTTCTACTCCTTCGAGACGGAATACAACTCCTCGGAGGGGCGCTGCGACTTCCTCGCGATCCCCAAGCCCGGCATCGGCAAGCCCGCGCAGCTCGTCGAGTTCAAGTATTTCACAAGCGCCGCGGCCGCGAAGGGCAAAGTCCTCGGTCGCGCCGAACCCGACGCCGAGACCGTGCGGCAGGCGCTCGACTACCGCGCCGCGCTCGTGCGCCGTCCCGACTGGACCGCGCCCGTCGCCGCCGCCGTCGTCGAAGTCTGCGGCGGCGAAAGCTACAACTGGTTCGACCTGCCGGAGTAGCCAGGCGCCGCGCTTCTGGTGATTTCACATCATTGCAAGAGGCGCTTGCTCGCGGCACGGAAGCGGCCTTCGGCCTGCACGGAAAGCAAAATTGAAAGGTTGAAGGAGCGAGTGGGCGGATGGCCTTATTTACGTGACTTGGAACACTTAGAACAGTCCGTCCCAGACGAAGGAGTCGCGCTCGATGAGAAGGCACGGGGAGTCGTAGACGGGAACTTCGAGGTAGGTGACACGGTCGCGGCAGGGGATGACGTTGGCCTTGTCGTAGTCGTAGACGCGCCCGGTCAGGAGATCGACCCAGACGGGGTCGCGCAGCGGTTCGCCGCCGATGTCCTCGAAGACCGCCGGACGGGTCTCGAAGGAGTTGCCCGGATGCGTGTATTGCAGGATGCGTCCGTCGTCCGGCTCGCGGACATGGCCCTTTGGGGCGTTCGAGAAGTCCAGCTCCGGCGAAATGTCGCAGCCGTGGACCCAGAAGGCCAGGGCCCTCGCCCCGGTGTCGGAGCGCCGGAAGGAATAGGTCGAAAGCGAGAGGTCGGTGGAGCGCAGGCCCGCCGTGCGGGGACCCTTTGCCGGGTCGGCGCAGAAGTCGGGTTCGCCGGGGGAGTCGTCGCAGCCCTCTGTTTCCCACACGCCGCCGCCGAAGACGCTCGCGAGGTTCTGCGTCGCGTACCACGCCCGCTTGATGCCGATGATGTGGTGGTCGTTGTCGGCGCGCAGCAGCCCTTTGTGGTTGATCTCCTTGCCCTTGTGGTTGAAGTCGGAGATCGTGAAGGCGCTGGAGAGGACGCCGTGGCCGAAGTCGGCCAGCATCCGGCGCAGGTTCCACTTGGCCTGGGAGTATTCCGACCACGGGATGCGCTTCAGCGCGAAGATGGCGGCCATTTCGCTCGGCGCGCCGTTCTCGCCCTGGCGCAGCTTCGCGCGCGGCGCGTATTTGGCGGCGATGGCCTTCTGGATTTCGACGGGGCGGTACGATCCTTCCGGCGCCTGGTTGTAGCCGTGGTAGATGAACCAGTCGAAGAGCGCTATGTCGGACCCCAGGGCGCGGAGGCATTCCTCGAAATAGGCGGGCTGGTTGCGGGCGAGCGAAAGTCCAGCGATGCGCGCGTCGGGGATGGCCGTTTTCACGATCCGCGCCGTTCTGACGTTGAAGGCCGCGATCATTTCCGGCGTCTTGTCCTTGGTGTCCGGCTCGTTCCACATGAACCAGTCGCGGACGCGCCCCCGGAAGTGGCGGGCGATGGCATCGACCCAGGCGTCCCAGGCGGCGAGGCCCTCGTCGCTCACGGGGAAGCCGGCTCCGAGGTCGAAGCCTCCGCCGCCCGGATAGACCGGGTTGCCGTAGCCGGTTTCGAGAATCGGCTCGATGCCGCGCGCGATGGCGTCGTCGACAATGTGGTCGAGCCACGCGAAGTCGTATGTGCCCTTCACGCGCTCGCACTTGGCCCAGCCGGACTGCAGGCGGATGGTCTTGAGGCCCAGCGGCGGGATGTAGTCCTTGTATTCGTCCCAGTCGGCGAAGTCGCGGTCGAGAACCTCGCAGCCGAGCGTCCAGTTGGACGGGCCGATTTCGGACGCGGAGCGCGGGCGTACGGTGCCGAGGCGCGGGAAGTCGATGGCGAGCGGGGTGCGGACGCGGTCGGGCGATGTGGAGATAACGGGTTTCATGGATTGAAAGGTTGAAGGGTCAAGAGGGGTTGATGGCTATCGATTGCAGTCGGAAAATACCTCGAAAACGCATCCGTCGTTGCCGCGGATGCGGAGGCTACCGTTTTCGAAGGAGCCGTTCCAGACGCGTCCCACGCTGCCGGCGACGTCGAGGGCGAACGTCGTCTCTTCCGGGCGCGTGTTGAGCGCGCAGACGAGGGCGGCGGGCTGGGAGCGCAGGCTGCCAGCCTGCGAAGGAGATGCTGCCGCGATCGCGGGCTGGCAGCCCGCGCCCCCGGGGTGTTCCGTGAGCACGAGCCGCGGGTCTGACTTGGAGACGAGCCGCCGGACGCCAGCCTCGCGCGCGGCCCAGGCGTAGAGGTGCCAGAGTTCGTTGGTGAAGTCGCCGTCGACGACGTTCGCCGCGGAACCCTCGGCGACGGCCTTCTCCAGCGCGAAGTTGACGAAGAAGATCTTGCCGCGACCGAGGCGGCTGCGCGAGACTGCGACGTTGCCGTTCTCGTCGCGGGCGAGGACTTCGCACGCGGCGCCGCCGCCTTCCGGGGCCGGCTCCATAACGGTGGTGCTCGTGTCGCGCGCGGAGAGGCGCGCGCCCTCGAAGGCGAAGCCGATTGGTCGCGCCTCCTTCCAGGTCGTCCGCTCCAGGCCCGTGGCGGCGGTCCAGCCGGAGAGTCCCGCGCCTTCGCCGAGCGTGGCGAGGAGCGTCGCGCCGGCGCGGACGCGGTCGAGCAGCGCCTCCCACGTCTCCTGCGACCACGTGCGGACGCCGGTGCCGGAAGGCAGGACGTAGAACTCCGCGTCAGGGAGCGGGTAGGAGTCCGCGCCGATGAACCGCAGGTCGATGCCGGCGGCCTTGGCGAGCATCGACGCGCCGAAGATCTGCGGCCAGAAGTCCTCGCGCTCCGAGACGAGGCACACGCCGTCCGCGCGGCGCGGCGGGAGCGGCGCGAAGGGGAGCGAGTCGCGGAAGGCTCGGAAGGCCTTGAGCGCGAGCGCCTGCGGCTTCGGCGCGCGGTCGGCGCCGAGAATGCCCAGCTCGCGCTCCATGGCGTTGTCGTCGAACGGCGGGTAGCGGAGTTCCGTCTGGTCGAAGGCGCACCACCAGAGGTAGGCGGGAAGGCCGTGCTGCCACGAGGCGAAGAGCTGCTGGCGCATACCGGCGGCCGCGACACGCTCCGGGCAGGTGCGCGGGCCGAGACTCCCCACTTCCTGCGGGAAGGCGGGCTTGCCGGAGACGGCCTCCTGCAGAAGGCACATCGCGACGGGGTGCATCGCGCCCCGGAAGGAGTTGAACGGCCCCCTGCTCGCCGGAACGGGCGCCGACACGGGATAGGGGTGAGGCGTCAGGACATCCAGCAGTTCGCCGTGCATCTGGAGCGACCAGTCCCTGCGCTTCTCGTATTGCGGACCGAAGGCGTTCGTCGTCAGGTCCTGCATGCCGGACGCCACGGGGCGCGTCGGGTCTTCGAGGCGGACCGCCGACGCGATGGTGTGAATCCAGAGCCACGCATGTTCGGCGCTTGCGATTTTGCCCATGCAGTTGAACTCGTTGCCGAGGTCCCACGCGGCGATCGCGGGGAGGTCGCGCGTGGCGCGGACGAAGGCGCGCGCGAAACGCCCCTCCCACATGAGCGCCGCGGGGTTGTTCAGGAGGTCGAGTCCTTCGACCATGCGCGGGACGAAGAGTCGGCCGCTCATCCAGCCGGTGACGAGGGAGACCATCAGCCGCATGCCGCGCGCCTCCGCCATCGCGGCGAAGTCACGGAAGCGCGCGACGGCGCCCGGTTCGAGCCAGAGCGGATCGACGATCCGCCTGTCCGTGCCGTCCTGAACGAATCCGAGCGGAATGCCCGCGTAGCCGAAGTAGCGAGAAAGGGGCTGGAAGTCGCACCAGGTCGGGAAGACGCGCAGCATCTCCACGCCATGCGCGGCGAGGGCGTCGAGGTCGGCGGCGACGGAGGCCGCGTCCCATTCGTCCGCGCGCCACATCCTGACGCCCGCCTTCGACCCCCAGTAGTTGCAGCCGACGGCGAAGTCGTGCGGCCCGGCGATGGAATCGGGTATGGAGACTGGATATACGGCGTTATCACGCGATATTTTCATATTGCAACAATCCTGTAAATCCTGTGAATCCTTTCGAAAATCCAGGCTAGTGACGAAGACCTTCGCGCAGGACGCGCTTGCGGGGTGTTTCCGTTTCGGCCGCGACGATGCGTTCGCCACCGGAAAGGGCCAGATCGCGCAGCCCCGCTTCCGGCGCGGAGAAGGAGCGCAGTTCATACGGCTCCAGTTTCAGCGTGACCGTCGCGGCCCTGTCGCCTTCGACGGCTTCGCCGCCCACGAGGTCGGTGGTTCCCGCCGGAATGGCGAGGCGCACTTCGGCCGGCGCGTCGCCGGTGTTGATCGCGTAGAAATACGCCTTGCCACGGAACGCCTTCGCGCGCACTCTCACAGGGCTTTCGGGATCGAGGCCGGGAAGGTCGTCAAAGACGACGGCTGGAAGCGCCCGGAAGGCCTGGATGAAGGGGACGAGCACCTCCTCGGTGCCGTATGTCCCAATCAGGTAGCCGCCCTTGGAGAGCGCCTGAAGGTCGTGGAAGCGGAACGGCGCGGCATAGTGTTTCAGCGCATGGCGGCCCGAGGGGTTGATGGTCGTGACGCGCCAGCCGCACTCCTTCAGCCACGGACAGGCGAGCGACCCCGGCCCCGGCTTCGCCGTCATCCCGCCGATGCGCGACTCCCAGTAGCGGTCGTGCTGGTTCACCCACGGGAAACGGGCGCCGTCCAGGAGAGCGTATGAGCCGCGCCGGAACCACTGGTCGCGCTCGATGGGCGCGGCCGTTTCGGCGAATTCCTTCCAGCTCCCCGGCGCAGGACCGCGGAAGCGGTAGTCGGCCGGGACTTCCGTCTGGCAGATGGAGAGGTTCGGCACGTCGGTGAGCTTGCGCGGGTCGAGTCCAGCGCGGCGGTTCGCCTCCGCGACGAAATTCTCCTTGCCGAAGTCGGGATGCTTGAAGTCCGGCACGAGAAAGCTGTTGACGACGAGCTTGAGGTCGGGGCGCGCGGCACGCAGTTTCTCGGCAAGACGGCGGTAGAGGCGGGCCACGACGTCGCAGCGCCAGTCGAGCCACGCCTCCCAGCGCACGGGGTCTTCTCTCAGCCATTCGGCGTATGCCTTGCCGCGCAGCGGGGCGGCGCCGTCGATGGATGCCGGGAAGGCAATGCCCCGTTCGCGGCAGAAGGCCTTGACGGCGTAGTCGTTGTAGCCGGAGCGCTCGTCGCCGAACCAGCACAGGCAGTGCCGGGTGAGGTGCAGGGCCACGCCCTTGAAGGAGGGGTGGTCTCGCCCTTCCTCAATGAAGAGATCGACGGCGCGTTCGATTTCGCGCTGGACGTCGGGATGGGCGATGTTGAAGTTCGGCGGCGTCCCGTGCCAGCCGCCGGGGTTGGGCTTGCCGTCGTCCCAGATGCTGATGGGGGACTGGTTCAGGGAGCC
The DNA here is from genome assembly GCA_946534105.1 of uncultured Verrucomicrobiota bacterium. Lineage (GTDB taxonomy): Bacteria > Verrucomicrobiota > Kiritimatiellia > RFP12 > UBA3636 > UBA3636. The sequence continues at coordinate 1,510 of CAMNCG010000159.1, read as the reverse complement.
GTTCTCCATCGCCTCGCGCGTGACGGCGCCCGAAGGCACTCTGAGGTTGTTCTGGTTGATCGTGGGCATGAAGCCCAGCACCTCGCGGTCGAATTTCTCGTACCAGGCGGTGCGGTATCCCGGCGCGTGGACGCGCGGCATGTAGTCTTCGCCGATCACGCCGCCGTACCATGAGCCGGGGTAGCAGAGCAGATTCTGCCCGGTGTAGTGCATCAGGGCCGCCGCGCGGTCGGCGAAGGCGCCGAAGGTATCGGCCCTCGTGCCGCCGACGTCGAAGTCGAAGTGGATCGCCGGGTCTTCGTAGTAGAGTGCGAAGATGCGATGCCAGCCGTCGTCGTTTGCGGGAGGCTCGTGGATGGCGGCGGCGGGCAGGGCGCCGCCCTCAATGGCATAGACGCGAATCTCCGAAATCGCGGCCGGCGCGCCGGCGCGCGCCGTCATGGCTATGAGTGCCACGTCTGTGGTGCGCGGCCAGTAGATGCAGCGGTGCGTGAGGATGCGGCCCGTGTTGGGGTATTCGTCGCCGCATGCCACGCCCTCCTGCAGCATGTTGTCGGCCCCCTCGGCGCGCTCCCACGTCTGGGTTCCCGCGCCCTGGGCGATGATGTCCATCGTCCGCAGGGCGTCGTCAGGGTAGTCGATTTCGATGACGCACGGCGCACCCTGCGGCGGCACCTCGAAGCGGACGGCAAAGCGGTCATTGGCCTTGTCCCCCGCCTGGAGGTAGCGCGTCCCGCCGAGGGAACCCACGCTGCACGGTGCCGAGGAAATGAAGCGGTCGGGGTCGTCGGGGATCGAGTCGAGCGTGAGGCGCGAAAGCAGTTTCATTTTCCCGGGGAGGCCGCCTTGCGCGAGCGGCGCGCCCTCGAAACGGTTCGGCCCGTCCTGGTTGAAAAGAGCGCCGTAGTCGGGGATGTCCGGCCCGCGCTCGACGCCGCCGTCGTCGTGGAAACGTTTTGCGATGGCCTCCGGCGGAAGCGGCGCGGACCAGATTTCAAGGTCGTCCATCGCGCCGTCCATGAATTCGCCAGCCTCGCTTCCGCCCACGAAAAATTCCGCGAAGTCCACCCTGTTCGAGAAGGTCATCGCCTTGGCCGACAAGGCCGCTCGCAGCGGCGAGCCGGAGTCCCGCAACTGGGTCGCGCGCCTGCCGTCGAGGTAGATGTCATGGCCCTCCGGCCCCCACGTGAAGGCGAGGTGATGCCACTGGTCGGCTTTTGGCAGACGCGAACTGATCGCATAGCGGTCGCCGTCGTCGCTCTGGTCCGCGCGGAGTCTCCACCCCCATTGCCAGAACATGAGCGCGCCGGAACCGCTGCGCGGCGTTGGCACCTTTGTGCAGAGGAACTTGCGGCTCTCCAGGTGGTTCCCGGCGGACTGCGCCTCGGCGTCGGGCTTGAACCAGAACATCACGGTGCCGCGCTCCGGATCAAGGTTGCCCCGCAAGGGGTAGCCAAGGAGCGAGTCAATGCCGCGCTTCCTTTCGACGGCCTGTCCGCGCCGGCCCGCC
>CAMNCG010000158.1 GCA_946534105.1 uncultured Verrucomicrobiota bacterium | reverse complement strand
GCGCCATGCCGCTGACAACGTTTGGTCACACCCGAGCGCCAGCGTGCGGTTGCAAGCGGGGGCGGTTCGTGGTTTAATGCCACGGCGTCGCGCGCAACGGCGCGCGGAATGCATCCAACACACGAAGGCAACACCGCAATGCGCTGGTCGAAATCCCTGATTTGCACGCTCCGCGAAGATCCCAAGGACGCGGAGATCGTTTCCCACAAACTCATGATGCGAGCCGGACTGCTCGTCAAGCTCGAAGGCGGCCTCTATTCCTATTCTCCGCTCGGCGTGCGGGTCCTTCACAAGGTCGAGCGGATCGTCCGCGAGGAGATGGACCGAGCGGGAGCCTGCGAAGTCCTGTTCACCGCGCTCCAGCCGATCTCCCTCTGGGAGGAATCCGGCCGCGCCGGAATCATGGGCAAAAGCATGTTCCGACTCAAGGACCGCAATGAGAGCACAATGGTGCTCGGCCCGACGCACGAGGAGGTCGCGACGGACTACATGCGGACGCTCGTTTCTTCGTACCGCCAGCTTCCCGCGACGATCTACCAGATTCAGACGAAGTTCCGCGACGAGATCCGCCCGCGCTTCGGACTCATGCGGTGCAAGGAGTTCGTCATGAAGGACGCCTACTCCTTCGACCTCACTTCCGAGGACGCCGACGTCTCCTACCAGAAGATGTACGACGCCTATCTGCGCATCTTCCGCCGTTGCGGGCTCGACGCGCATCCGGTCGAAGCCGACACCGGCGCGATCGGCGGCAACCATTCGCACGAGTTCATGGTGCTCGCGCCCTCCGGCGAGGACGGGATCCTGCACTGTCCGCAGTGCCACTACGCGGCCAACCAGGAGCGCGCGGAGCGCCAGGCGCCGCCCTGCGACTGGTCGAAGCCCTCCGCCGAACCCCGCGCGAAGGTCGCGACGCCCGGCGCGCACACGGTCGATGAGGCGGCCGCCGCGCTGGGCATCCCCTCCGACCAGGTCGTGAAATCGCTCGTCTACGTCGCCGACGGCAAGCCCGTCATGGTCCTCGTGCGCGGCAACGCGGACCTTTGCGAGCCAAAGCTTCGCAGACTGCTTGGCGCTTCCGAACTCGAGATGGCGGATCCCGAGACGACCGCGAAGGTTGCCGGTCCGTTCGGTTCCATTGGTCCGATTGGCGTTTCGATCCCCGTCTACGCCGACCACGCGCTCCAGGAGGCTCGCGACGTGGCCGTCGGCGCCGGCGAGGACGGCTTCCACGTCGTGCACTGCAACCTGATGGAAGATGCCGATGTCAAGATCGCCGCGTGGGGCGACCTTGCGAGCGTCGTCGCCGGCGACCGTTGCCCGCGCTGCGGCGCGCCTCTCCAGCTGGAGCGCGGCATCGAGGTCGGGCACGTTTTCAAGCTCGGGCTCAAGTACACGAAGTCGATGAAGTTCACCGTCCTCGACTCGAACGGGCAGTCCGTCACTCCGGTCATGGGCTGCTACGGCATCGGCGTTTCGCGCACGGTGCAGGCCATCGCCGAGCAGAACAACGACAAGGACGGCATCGTCTGGCCCGCGTCGGTCTCGCCGTTCCAGGTCGCGCTCCTTTCGCTCGATCCCGCGAACGAAGCGGTTTCCTCCGCGGTGGACGCGCTCGAAAACGCGCTCGAAGCGTCCGGGACGGACGTCCTCGTGGACGACCGCGCCGAGCGCCCGGGGATCAAGTTCAAGGACGCCGACCTCGTCGGCTGCACCCTCCGCGTCACCGTCGGCGCCCGTTCGCTCGAAAAGGGCGGCGTCGAGATTCGCGTGCGCAAGACCGGTGAGACGTTCCTCGTCCCCGTCTCCGAGGCGCCCGCGAAGATCCGCGAGCTGCTCGCCGGCCTGTAGGCCCGCCGGTTTTCCGGCCTTTTCCGGCCGCGGCGTCCGCACGCCGCGGCTTTCTGCTATCATGGCGGCCATGGACAACGTGGCAACTCTCGCCCGCGCCGCGCACGCCGCGGCGGGCAAACTCTCCGGGACGCCGGGGCCGGTCCGCGACGAGGCCCTCCGCGCGATGGCCTTGGCGCTCCGCGAAGACGCCGCCGCGATCTTCGCGGCGAACGCCGAAGACGTGGCGGCGGCGCGCGCCGAATCCCTCGCGGCGCCCCTTCTTTCCCGCCTTTCGCTCGATGAAAAGAAACTGGATGGCCTGATCGAGGGTCTGCTCGCCCTCCTCGCGCTGCCGGATCCGGTCGGCCGCGAGACGTTGCGCACGGAACTCGCGCCCGGGCTCGTGCTTTCCCGGAAGACCTGTCCGATCGGGACGATCGGCGTCGTCTTCGAATCGCGACCCGACGCGCTTGTGCAGATTTCCTCGCTGTGCCTGAAGAGCGGCAACGCCTGTCTCCTCAAGGGCGGGCGCGAGGCGTTGCGGACGAACCGCGCGCTGTTCGCCTCCCTCTCTCGCGCGGCGGCCTCCGCCGGGATTCCGGACGGTTGGGCGGCGCTGCTGGAATCGCGCGAGGACGTTTCCGCGATGCTTTCGCTCGACCGGGACATCGATCTGCTGATCCCGCGCGGCTCCAACGAGTTCGTGCGCCGGATGCAGGAGAGCACCCGCATCCCCGTGATGGGGCACTCCTCCGGCATCTGCCACCTCTATGTGGACGCCTCGGCGGATGTCGCCATGGCCGTCCGCATCGCGGTCGACGCCAAGACCCAGGCTCCGGCGACCTGCAATTCGATCGAGACGCTGCTCGTGCATCGCGGCATCGCGGCGAATTTCCTGCCGGCGCTCGCGCGGGCCATGTCGGAAAAGGGCGTGGAACTGCGGGCGGACGCCGCCGCGCTTCCGTTCCTCCCGGGCGCGGCGCCCGCGACGGAGGCCGATTGGGACGCCGAATACCTCGCCCCGGTCCTCGCGGTGAAGACCGTCTCCTCGCTCGACGAGGCCGTCGCGCACGTGAACGCGCACGGTTCGCACCACACGGACGCCATCGTCGCGCGCGACGAGGCCGTCGCGTCTCGTTTTCTTTCCGGCGTCGATTCGGCCGACGCCTTCTGGAACTGCTCGACGCGCTTTGCGGACGGTTTCCGCTTTGGACTCGGCGCGGAGGTTGGCATCTCCACCGGCAAGCTTCACGCGCGCGGCCCGGTCGGGCTCGAAGGCCTCACGACGTACCGGTGGCTCCTGCGCGGCACGGGGCAGACCGTCGCGCCGTTCGCGGAGGGGACGATGCGCTTCACGCACCGTCCGCTGCCCCCGCAGGGCGCGGAGTAGCCGCCGTGGCGCCGCCGAATCCGACGGACTGGGTGAACCGCGCGAGCGCCGGGGCGTCCCATGCGAGCCGCGAGGCGCGCATGCGGCGCTTCGCGGCGTTTCTCGAAGCGGATCCCGCCGGGCGGCGCGGCGCGACGATCGTCGACGTCGGCGGCACGATCGGGTACTGGCGGGAATGGGCGAAGCTTCTCCCTCCCGGGGCCGTTTCGCGCATCGACGTGGTGAATCTCCCGGGGCAGATGCGGGACCTTGCCGGCCGCGAGCTGACGCTGGGCGGCGTGGCGCTTCGGTTTGTCGCGGCGGACGTGACCACCGGGGAGGGGGCCTCCGCGCTTGACGCGCGCTACGACGTGGCGCACTCGGTTTCCACGATCGAGCATGTCGGCGACGCGGCCGCGCAGGCCGCCTTCGCGGCCGCGCTCCGCCGGCTCGGTCGCCGGGTGTGGGTGCAGACTCCGGCGAAGGAGTTCCCGCTCGAAGCCCACTTCCGGCTTCCGTTTTTCGCGTGGCTCCCCCTTCCGGTCCGCGCCTTCTTCAACTGGCGCTTCCGGCTTGGCGTGATGCCGAGGCATCGGGACTGGCGCGAAGCCGTCGCGTTTTGTCGCGACACGCGTCTGCTCACGCGCCGCGCCTTCGCGCGGCTCTTTCCCGGATGCGACGTCTGGACCGAGCGCTGCGCCGGTTTCCCGAAGTGCTACCTCGCCTCCGGTCCCGGCTCCGCGGAGGCCTGACGAGGCCGCCGAAACGCCGGGTTTGCAAATCGGGGAGAGGGCGGTATAATCCGGCGCATGAAAATACTGGTCACCGGCGCGGCCGGGTTCATCGGCGCCGCGCTTTCCGCGAAACTGCTCGATCTCGGGCACGAGGTCGTCGGGTTCGACGATTTCAACGACTACTACGATCCGGCGCTCAAGGAGGCGCGCGCGGCCCTGCTCGCGCCGCGCGCGGGCTTCCGCATGGTCCGCGGCGACCTTGCGGACGAAGCCGCGGTGAAGGCCCTGTTCGCCGGCGCGAAATTCGACGTGGCGGTGAACCTCGCCGCGCAGGCCGGAGTCCGATACTCGCTCGTCAATCCCGGCGCGTACGTCCGGAGCAACCTCGTCGGGTTCGTCAACGTCCTCGAAGCGTGCCGCCATTGCGGCGTGCCGCGCCTCGTCTACGCGTCGAGTTCCAGCGTGTACGGCGGCAACGAAAAGATGCCGTTTTCGGAGGACGACCGCGTGGATGCCCCGGTGAGCCTCTACGCCGCCACGAAGAAGAGCGACGAGCTGATGGCGCACGTCTATTCGCACCTGTTCGGCCTCCAGACGATCGGCCTGCGGTTCTTCACGGTGTACGGGCCGTGGGGCCGTCCGGACATGGCGCTCTGGCTCTTTTCCGACGCCATGCTCTCCGGCCGTCCGATCAAGCTGTTCAACCGCGGGAACATGCGCCGCGACTTCACGTACATTGACGACATTGTGAGCGGCGTCGTTTCGTGCGTCGAGTCTCCCGACCTCGGGCGGGAGGAGATTTTCAACATCGGCAACAACCGTCCGGAGGAGCTCGGGCGGCTCGTGGACGTCCTTGCCGCGGCCCTCGGCGTGGAGCCGAAGAAGGAACTGCTGCCGATGCAGCCGGGCGACGTGCCGGCGACGTACGCCGACATTTCCCTCATTTCGGCGAAGCTCGGCTACGCGCCGACAACGCCGATCGACGTCGGGGTGCCGGCCTTCGCCCGCTGGTTCCGCGAATGGAAACGCCGGTAGGCCGCGCGATGGAGGGCTCTACCGGCGCCGGGCGCGCCGCGGCGGACCGCGCGGCGCTGCGCAACGTCAAGGTCGTGCTCGTCGGCACGCTCTACGGCGGCAACGTCGGGAGCGTCTGCCGCGCCATGGCGAACTGCGGCATGTCCGACCTGCGCCTCGTCGCCCCGGATCCGGACCTCACGTGGGAATTCGCCCGGCAGATGGCGGTGCACGCGACGGGGATCCTCGACGCGCGCAAGACGTTCGCCACGTTGCGCGAAGCGGTCGCGGACTGCGTCGCCGTGGCCGGCACATCGCGCCGCGGCGGGCTCTACCGCCGCCATTTTTCCGACGCGCGGGAGGCCGCTCCGGCGCTCGCGGACCTCGCCCGGCGCGGGCCGGTGGCGCTCGTTTTCGGCCGCGAGGACAAGGGGCTGCTCAACGAAGAACTGCTGGAATGCACGCACGTGCTACGCATTCCGGCGTCTCCCGACTACCCGAGCTTCAACCTCGCGCAGAGCGTCGTGCTGCTCTGCCACGAACTGTACCGCGCGGTTTCCGGTCCGGTCCGGAACGCCGAGTTCGAATCGTCGCCGCCCGCGACGGCCGACCTGCGCGCCCGCGCGCTCGGCAAGCTTCGCGAACACCTGCTCTCCGTCGGGTTCATGTCCGAGTCCGACGCGGACCGCATGATGGAGGGCTTCGGCCGCATCCTCGCGCGCGGCGCGCTCACGGAGGCGGACATGAAACTCGTCATGGGCGCCGTGGCGCAGACCCGGTGGGCGCTCTCCCGCCGCGGCGCCGCGGCGGGAGAGGCCGGTTCCGCCCGCTAGGCGAGAAGCCCGCGGAGGTAGCCGATCGTGTCGCGAATGTCGCGGTCCTGTTCGGCGCCGGAGATTTCGCGTTCGATCGTGAGGTCGCCTTCGAAGCCGCAGGCGAGGAGCGCCGGGATGAATTCCGGGTAGCGGACGCATCCCGTCCCGACCTTGACTTCCCGGCCGAGTTCGCGGCCGTTCGTCGGGGGCAGGCCGTCCTTGGCGTGGATGGCGCGGACGTACTTGCCGAAGACGTGGAGCGCGTCGATCGGGTTGCCCTTGCCATACATGAGGAGGTTGGCCGGGTCGAGGTTGATCCCGAGGTTTCCGGTGCCGATTTCCTCGATGTAGCGGAGGATCACGACGGGCGTCTCCTGCCCGGTCTCGAACCAGAAGCCCAGCCCGAGACGCTTGCAGTATTCGGCCACGTCCTGGATCGCGACCGCCACGGGCTCGAACTCCGGGTCCGTCATGTTCTCCGGGAGGAACCCGCAGTGGGTGATGACGGCCGGGGCGCCGGCTTCGGCGGCGAAGTCCGCCCATTTCTTGAGGTCGCGGACGCGGACCTCGCGGTAGGCGGGGGGGACGAGGCCGAGCGTCACGGGGCCGCGCGTGAAGTTCCAGGCGCGGGGACCGGAGTAGCCGCCCCAGATCGCGGTGAGGCGCACGCCGGCGTCGGCCGCGCGCTTTTTCAGGGTGCGGGCCACCTCGGAGGTGGCAAGCTCCATGTCCCAGCTCACGGCCTGGGCGCAGCGGAGGCCGAACGCGGCGATCTTGTCGACGGACGATTCCTCGCCGCCGACGTCCGCGATGCGGCACATCGTGCCGATTTCGGGGAGTTTGTCTTTCATGTCGGATTGGTCTTGAACCGGAGAAAAAGCCCGGGAACCGGAAAAAGGCGCGCCGCTCGCGGCCCGGGGGCCGCAACGCGGCGCGCCTTCGGAGGCGCGGGAGGGACTCAGACGCAGCCCTGCGCGACCATCGCGTCGGCGACCTTGACGAAGCCGGCGATGTTGGCGCCGACGACGTAGTTGCCCTTCTTGCCGAACTCCTTGGCGGCTTCGTAGGCGTTGTCGTGGATCGCCTTCATGATGCCCTTGAGCTTGGCGTCGACCTCCGCGGCGCTCCAGGAGAGGCGCTCGGAGTTCTGCGACATTTCGAGGCCGGAGGTGGCGACGCCGCCGGCGTTCGAGGCCTTGCCCGGGCTGTAGAGGATCTTCGCCTTGACGAACTTGTCGACGGCTTCGAGCGTGGAAGGCATGTTGGCGCCTTCGCCGACGAGCTTGCACCCGTTCTTCAGGAGCGTGTCGGCGTCCTTGCCGTCGAGCTCGTTCTGGCGGGCGCACGGGAACGCGCAGTCCACCGGCACGGCCCACGGGCGGCCTTCGGCGCGGAATTCGACGCCCTTGCGGCCCTTGGCGAAATCGGCCAGTTCGCCGCGCTTCACCTGCTTGAGCTCCTTCACCTCGTCGATGAACGCCTGGTCCATGCCGTCCTTCACGTAGATCCAGCCGGAGCGGTCGGAGAACGTGACGGGCCTGGCGCCGAGCTGGACGAGCTTTTCGGCGGCGTACTGCGCGACGTTGCCGGAGCCGGAGATCGCGCAGACCTTGCCTTCGAGCGAGTCCTTCTTCGTGGCGAGCATGTTCTCGGCGAAATAGACGTCGCCGTAGCCGGTCGCCTCGGGGCGGATCAGGGAGCCGCCGAAGGAGAGACCCTTGCCGGTGAGGACGCCGGTCCACTCGTTGACGATGCGCTTGTACTGGCCGAAGAGGTAGCCGATCTCGCGGCCGCCCACGTTCATGTCGCCGGCGGGCACGTCGGTGTCCGCGCCGATGTGGCGGTACAGCTCCGTCATGAAGCTCTGGCAGAAGCGCATGACCTCGGCGTCGGAGCATCCCTTGGGGTTGAAGTCCGAGCCGCCCTTGCCGCCGCCCATCGGGAGCGTGGTGAGGGAGTTCTTGAAGACCTGCTCGAAACCGAGGAACTTGAGCACGGAAAGGTTGACCGTGGAGTCGAAGCGGAGGCCGCCCTTGTAGGGACCGATCGCGCTGTTGTACTGGACGCGGTATCCGCGGTTGACGCGCGGACGCCCGGCGTCGTCGGTCCACGGAACACGGAAGATGATCACGCGTTCGGGCTCGACGAGGCGCTCGAGGATGCCGGCCTTCTCGTACTTCGGACGGGCCTTGAGGACGGGCTCGAGGGAGACGAGCACTTCGGTGACGGCCTGGATGAACTCGGGCTCGTTGGGGTTCTTCGCCTTGACGTCGGCGAGGACTTTCTGTGCGTATGTCATGGTTTTGTGTGGTTGTCGCCGGACCCTGTTTCCGAGCGGGAGCGTGCGCGCCGCGCGCGGGCCCGGGCTGGTTCGGGGCGGTAAGAATAGCACCGACCGCGCCCGACGCGCAAGCGCCCGCGGAAAAAAACGTCCGCGCGTCAGCGCAGGAGGTCGAGCGTCCAGAGATAGGTTTCCGCGACCGACTCCGCGGCGGTCCGCGCGAGCTCGGCGGCCGGAACCGGGCACACGGCGGCGAGGGCCCCGCCGAGAACGGCGAGGTTGAGGAGCGCGAGGACGACGGACGAGAAGAAGAAGCCGTAGGCGTCGAGGTCGGTCTGGTACTGCAGCAGCGCGTTCACGGTGAAGCAGAAGTGGAAACCCCACGCGGCGCCGGCGACCGCGGCAAAGGCCGTGCCGCCGACGGTTCCGCTCAGCGGCGAGAAAAGCGAGATCGACCCGAAGATCGCGAGCACGGCGAAAAGCGGAAGCGGGAAGAAGTACGGGGCGAGCAGGATCACCGCGTTGCGGCGGGAGATGTCGACCGAGCCGCCTTCCGCGCCCACGCGGAATTTCGACACGCGCGCGCCAAACGCGAGTCCGAAGAGCGCGTGCGTCGCCTCGTGCACCGCGACGTACGCCGCCGTCGGGATTCGGCGCGTGGCGAACGCGGCGCAGAACGCGAGAAAGCCACCGAGAAACGCCGCGCACGGAACGGGGAGTCCCAGCGCGGTGCGGCCGCCGCCGGACGCGAAGAGCACGGAGAGCCGAAGCGCGCGCACCTCGCCGGGAAGGGCGGGCACCAGCAGCAGCGCGAGGACGAAGAGCGCGGCGAGCAGGAGCGGGGAGGGCGGCCGGCGGAGCGCGGCGGCGTCGGGGTCGCGCGGCCGCCGCGGGGC
>CAMNCG010000157.1 GCA_946534105.1 uncultured Verrucomicrobiota bacterium | reverse complement strand
ACGGAGCCGGGCCGGCGGGCGGGGTGGCGGGGGCAGAAGAGGGGGAGGCGGGGGTGGGGTCGGACATGGGGACGGTGGGATGGGTGATGATGGGCCGAATTTTAGCATAGCGCGCGCCCGCGCACAAGTGCGCGGGCGCGCGTGAATGTGATCAATCGGGAGCGACGCCGGGTCGGGAGATCATTCGAGGTTTTGGACTTGTTCGCGGAAGGTTTCGACGAGGGCTTTGGCTTCGATGACGGCGGAGGAGATGGCGGCGTCGTTCGCCTTGGAGCCGATGGTGTTCGATTCGCGGTGCATTTCCTGGGCGAGGAAGTCGAGTTTGCGTCCTGCGGGTTCGGGGGCTTCAAAGAGCGCGAGGGCGTGGTCGAGGTGCGCCGCGAGGCGGGTGAGCTCTTCGGAAACGTCGCAGCGGTCGGCGAAGAGCGCGATTTCGCGGGCGAGGGCGGGGTCGTCGGGGGAAAGGGGGGAGCCGAGCTCCGCGACGCGGCAGGCGAGGGCGTCGCGGTAGGCGGCGGGCACGAGCGGGGCGCGCGCCGCGATGCGGTCGCGGAGGGTCCGGAGGGCGGCGACGCGTCCTTCGAGATCGCGGCGGAGGGCGGCGCCTTCGCGTTCGCGCATGGCGCGGTGGGAGGCGACGGCGGCGGAGACCGCCGCTTCGACGGCGGGCCAGGCGTCGTCGGGGCGCGGGAAGGACGAAACGGCGGAGAGGACGTCCGGCATGCGCGCGAGGTCCGCGAGGGAAATTTCCGCGGGGACGCCGGCCGCGGCGGCGATGGCGCGGAGGGTGGCGACGCGGTTGCGGACGAATTCCGCGTCGACGGCGACGTCTCCGGTCCGGGCCTCGACGCGCACCGCGAGCTGGGCGTGGCCGCGGGTCATGCCCGCGGCCACGAGCCTGCGGCATTTTTCCTCCAGTCCGGAAAGTCCGGCGGGAAGGGAGACGGCGCAGTCGAACTGCTTGCGGTTGACGGACGAAAGTTCCGCTTCGGCGCGGAAACCTCCGGTTTCGGCGGAGCCCCGGCCGAAGCCGGTCATGGAAAGGGTGGACATCGGAGAGGTCGAAAGGTTGAAAAGTCGAAAGGTTGAAAAGTGCGGGGATGGGCGTTTTTTCCGTCGTCTTGCCGTCTCGCCGTCTTGTCAGCCCAAAGTCGAAGAAGGGAGGGGCAACGTAGCCTCAGGAGGAGGAAAGGGCCGAGAGGAGGCGGTGGAGGTTGCGGGAAAGGAAAACGAGGGCGGCGAGCACCGCGGCGGAGAGGCCGATGAAAAAGAAGTTCGGACCGTTGTCGTTGCGGGGGTGCATGGCGGTTCAGGGGTTGCGGCGGAGGAGCCAGAAGCGGCTTTCGAGCATCCGCACGGCGGCGAAGAGGAAGAACGCGGCGGCGGAAAGGAAGGCGAAGACGGGGCGGGTGTCGGCGATCCCGAGCGCGAACTGGACGAGGTCGAGGTGCGCGGCGAAGCCGTCCGGCGCCGTGAACGGAAGCTCGCCGGCGGCGACGATCGCGGAGGCCGCCGCGGCGACGAGCGTCGCGGCGGCGGCGCCGCCCTCGCGGCGGGAAACGAGGGAGAAAAAGAGTCCGCAGGCGCACCAGGAAAGCTGCGCGGCGGAAGCGGCGGCGAGGCCGATCGCGGCCAGACGGATTTCGCCGCCGTCGGGGCGGGGAAGGCCGAGAGGGCCGGCGGAGGCGGCGGCGACGAGGGCGAGGACGAGCGTGCCGCCGAGGCAGAGCGCGGCGGCGGCGAGGAACTTGCCGAGGACGGCCGCGGCGTCGGACACCGGGGCGGCGAGCAGGGTTTCGAGCGCGCCGCTCGCGCGTTCGCGGGCGAACGGACCGGAAGAGACGGCCGCGGCGAGCGGCGGGGTGGAGAGCAGGAGAATTTCGACGAGGCGCGCGGCGCGTTCGTCGGCGGGCGCGGGGCGGAGCCGGACGAAAAGCGCTCCGAGGGCGGCGGCGAGGGCCGCCGAAACGGCGAGGGAGAGCCAGAACGACGCGCCGCGGAGCCCGGCGGACAGCTCCTTTCGGGCGATGACGAACACGGTGGATTTCATTTGCCGGATTCTTCGGGCGGACGGGCCGCGGCGGCCTTGGCGCAGGCTTCGAACGCGCCGGGAAGGTCGGTGCCGGGCGGCAGGGAGGGCAGATCGCCGACGAGACGGCCCCGTTCCAGGACGAGCACGCGGGTGGCGGCGGAACGGACGAGCGCTTCGTCGTGCGTGGCGAAGACGAGCAGGCGGCCCGAGGAGACCTGCGGGGACGCGATCATCGCGGCGAATTTGCGCGCCTGCACCGGATCGAGCGCGGCGAGCGGATCGTCGAGGAGCAGGACGGGCGGATCGTGCAGGATCGCGGCGGCGAGCGCGACGGTGCGGCGCTGGCCGGCGGAGAGGGCGCGGACCGGAAGCCGGAGCAGCCGCGCCAGGTCGCAGAACTCCGCCACTTCGTGGAGGCGGCGGCGCAGGCGGCGGCGCGGCATGGCGCGCAGGGCGCCGCCGTAGCGGAGGCAGCCGGCGACGTCGAGATCCGGATCGAGCGGGGCGCCTTCGGGAAGGTAGCCCACGGAAGCGCGGACGGCGAGGGAGTCGGAAAAGACGTCGTGCCCGGCGACGGCCAGCGCGCCGGAATCGGCGGGGAGGACGGCGGCGAGGAGCCGCAGGAGGGTGGTCTTGCCGGCGCCGTTGCGGCCGACGAGCGCGACGCGCTCCCCGGACTCCGCGGAGAACGACACGCCCGCGACGGCGGGCTCACCGCCGAACCCGCGGACGAGGTCCCGTGCGTCGACCATCCTCACGGCTTGGCGCTCCCCCGCGCCGGAGCGGCTCTGCGGCGTTGTCCTTGCATGGCGGCAATGATACCATGTTTCGGCTGTGGTATCATGCGGGGCATGGCAATCGTGTTGGACAACGGAACCGTCCGCGCCGAAATCTCCGAAACGGGCGCGGAACTCCTCTCGGCGCGCCGCGGCGGCGCCGAATACATCTGGGGCGGAGACCCGGCGTTCTGGGAAGAGCGCAGTCCGATCCTCTTTCCGATCTGCGGAAGGCTTCCGGACAAAACGTACCTCTGGCGCGGCAAGGCGCACGAACTCGGGCTGCACGGGTTCGCGCGTTTCGCGCGTTTCGAGACCGCGGGGTCGGCGCCGGACCGCGTGCGGTTCGAGCTGCGCGACGCGCCGGAGACGCGTGCGCGCTACCCGTTTTCGTTCCTGCTCTCGGTGGAATACCGGCTCGTCGGGGCGACGCTCCGCATCGCGGCGACGGTCCGCAACGAGGCCGGCGCGGGCGGCGAGGTCCTGCCGTTCCAGCTCGGCTTTCATCCGGGCTTCGCCGTGCCGCTTGGCGGCGAGGGCGCCTTCTCGGACTGGGAGGTCGCGTTCGACGAACCGTGCGACCCGGACCGCGTCCTCTTCTCGGAGCGGAGCCTTCCGACGGGCCTGCGCAGGGCCTTTCCGCTCCGCGACCGCCGCGTGCTTCCGCTCGAGCACGGGATGTTCGACGCCGGCGGCATCTTCCTCGCCGGCGTTTCCAAGGCGGCGACGCTCCGCTCGGCGCGCTCAAAACGGAGCGTCCGGATGGAATTCGCGGATTTCCGCTATCTCGGGATGTGGCACACGCCGGACGCCGAGGCGCCCTTCGTCTGCCTGGAGCCGTGGTCCGGCCTTCCGTCGTTCGACGGCGTGCGCGAAGACTTCGCGACGAAGAGCGGCATGACGCGCCTCGCGCCGGGCGAGGCGAAGAGCTGGCGCCTCGCGCTGACGTTCGGCGCGTGACGCGCCGCCGGGCGGCGAAACGGGAAGCGCGCGGCCGCCCGGCCGCGCGCTTCGGTTTCCGCCTCGCGTCCGCGGAAGCGGTTTCCTACTTCGCCGGCGCGGCCGGAGCGGCGGGCGAGGCCGGGACCGGAACGGGGACCGGAGGAATTTCCGAAAACTCGAACTTGTCGATCCAGAGTTCGGGTTTCGCCTTGGGGTGCTTGCTCGTGAGGCCGATGACGATGCGGGCGTACTTGGCCTCCTTCGGAACGGAGATCCCGGCCGGGACCTTCTTCTTGCCGGCGGCCACCTCTTCGGGCTTCGGGAACGCGGGGTAGGCGAACGTCTTCCACTCCTCGGAACCGTCCTGCATGGCCTTGCCGGTCGTGAGCGCGAAGTGCTGCTGGAAGGAGAATTCCGAGTCCTCCATCTTGTCCTTGGGCAGGGGGCGCATGTTCGAACCGAGCCACTGGATGGCGACGGACGTGTTCATCTGCCCGCGGTTCGGTCCGGGAATGGTGTCCGTCTGGAAAAACCCGGTTCCGCGCCACCGGTAGCGCAGCGCGTACTTCGCGCCGGGCTTCACCTCCACGATCTGCGTGGCGCCCGCGGAAACCGGCGGCACGGCGATGAACGTCGCCCAATCGCCGTTGAGCTGCTTGGGGGAGTACCGCGCGGGCTTCTTCACGGCGAGCTTGAGCGCCTTGCGGCCCTCCGCCGGCTCGACGGAGGACGGGTTGTTCGGCTGGTGGGCGACGATCTTCGCCTCCGCGCCGTCGCCCTCGCGCTCCATCCATCCGTCGCGGGGATCCTTGTCGAACCCCTTCTCGAAGCCGGCGTTTTCGACGACGTTGTTGGTGTACGGAATGTCCGCGACCGCGACGGTCGGGAGCTCCGGTCCGCGCCTGCGCGCGGACCCCTGCGAGCCCCAGCCCTGCTGGGCGAAAGCCGGGAGCGCGGCGAAAACCGCGGTCGCGGCGACGGTCTGCAAAACGAAACGACGATCCATTGTCTGTGTTCTCCTTGCGACGCGGCGGAGGCGCGGTCGCGCCGAACCGCCGGGCAAGCCCCGATTATACGGCAGACCGGCGCAAAACGGCGCGGCGCGCCGCGCGCGCCCCGTGTGGACAAATTCGGGCATTTCGTTTATGATGGTCCGCGTACAGGAGCTTTCGTCCGCACGGGGCCGCTCCTCGAAAACCGGAATCCACACTGCACATGTCTCCCGAATCCGACACGAACCGCGCCGAAGGCGACTCCGGCGAGAACCGCGCCGGGGCGTCCCCCGCCCAAGGCGGAACGCTCCCGCTCCGGATCGTAGGCGCCCTTCTCCTCGTCGCCGCGGCCTTTCTCTACGCACACGACTTGCGCGCCGGGCGCCGGCGCGCCAGCGGCGCGAGCGCGGTCCGGTACGTCGCCGGGGCGTCGGTGCTCGGGATGGGGCTCCGCGCCGCGCCCGACGGGGCGGTCTCGGACCGGCCGCTCTACGAGCCGTGTTCGCCGGAAATCGCGTCCAACATCCTTTCGCGTCTCGCCGAAGCCGAGCCGGTGAAGGTCCCCGCGTTCGGCGAATCCTCGCGGACGTACGATCTCTTTCTCTTCCTCACGAACCGCTCGCGCGTTTTCATGCGGGCGCGCCGGGAACCGGGCTCCGACTCGGCGTTCGTTTCCCTCCGTGAGCCGCGCCGCACGTCGGGGTTCGGGGCGAAGGACGAATCGTTCACGTTCGTAGAGTCCTCGCCCGCGCTCGTGACGGGGCTCGGTAAGGTGTTCGACGAAATCGATTCCGGCTCGCTCGCGTCGCTCCGCGGCGCGCGGCTCGTGCAGGGCGGCGGGGCCCGGGCGCTCACGAACCTCGTCCGCCGCGCCGGAGTCGCCGGGCTCACGGAAGAATCGCTCGCGAGCACCGAAGCCTCGCTCCGCGCGATCGCGGGCGGCGCCCGGATCTCGGGCGCCGCGCTGGCGAAGGGCGGCTACGCCGCGGGGCGCGGCGCGATGCGCCCGCTTTCGCCGGAGGAGCTCGGCGAGGCGGTGTCGGCGCTGCGTTCGGCGGCCGACGCCGGCGACGTGTCGGGGACGTTCGAAGGCGACGACTACGCGCTGCTGCTCGTGCTCGACGACGGCCACGCCGTGAATCTCCGCGCGGCCGTTCGCGAATCGGATCCGGACAACGCGCTCGTGGGGTTCCTCGACGCGGCGGCGCCGGACGGGGAGGGCGGGTCCCCCCGCCTCGTGGTGACGGAGCCGGCGCTCGTTCCCGGGCTCGGCCGGATTCTCTCCGCCGCCGCCGCGCGGTAGCGCGTTTTTTGTGCTAGAATCGCGCGCCGTTTTCGCGGAGCGTTGCGCAGTGGTAGCGCGTCTGGTTTGGGACCAGAAGGTCGTGGGTTCGAATCTCACCGCTCCGACCATCTTTCCCCGCGGCGCCGCCGCCGCGCCGCCCCAACCCGGATCGCACCATGCCCGACATCGAATCTCTCCGCCTCGCTTTCGCGCAGCACGGCCAGTCCCACGTCTTCGCCTTTTGGGACCAACTCGACGAACAGGGGAGGGCGGCGCTAGCCGGCCAGCTTTCCAAGATCGACTTCGACGACCTCGCGCTCCTGCGCAGGACGCTTGACGGCGCGCTTGCCGGCGCCTCCGGCTCGGCGGCCGGCACCGCCGCGCCGATGGCGCCGGCGCCCGTGGCGGTGCTGGAGGGCAAGGCCCTCGCGGACGCGACGGCGCGCGGTGAAGCGGAATTGCGCGCCGGGCGCGTCGCGGCGCTCGTCGTCGCCGGAGGTCAGGGTTCGCGCCTCGGCTTCGACGGCCCGAAGGGCTGCTTCCCGGTCGGCCCGGTGACGGACGCCCCGCTCTTCTTCTTTCATGCGCGCAAGCTCCTCGCGCTCGAGACTCGCTTCGGCAGACCGGTTCCGTTCTACATCATGACGAGTGAAACGAACGATGCGGCGACGCGCGCCTGTTTCCGCGAAAACGGGTTCTTCGGACTCGACGAGAAGAACGTCTTCTTCTTCGTCCAGGGGATGTGGCCGGCGCTCTCGCCGGAGGGACGGATCATCCTCGACGGCCGGGATCACGTCTTTTTCGGTCCCGACGGCCACGGCGGCACCCTCTCGGCGCTGCGCCGCTCCGGCGCGCTCGCGGACATGGAGGCGCGCGGCATTTCGTCCGTCTTCTACTTTCAGGTCGACAACCCGATGGTCGAAGTCGCCGATCCGGCGTTTGTCGGATATCACGTGGCGACCGGGTCCGACTACTCGGTCAAGGTCTGCGCGAAGCGCGATCCGAACGAAGGCCTGGGCGTCGTCGTCGAACGCGGCGGGCGGACGGAGATCGTGGAATACACGGAATTCACGGACGAGCAGAAGAACGAGCGCGGTGCCGACGGCGAGCTACGCTACAAGTACGGCTCGGTCGCGATCCACGTCTTTTCCGTGCCGTTCCTCGCGCGCGAAGCGGCGGCGGGGCTTCCGCTGCACGTCGCGCACAAGAAGGTGCCGCACGTGGACGCCTCGGGCCGCGTCGTGAAGCCCTCCTCCCCGAACGCGTACAAGTTCGAGAAGTTCATCTTCGACGCCCTGCGCGACGCGAAGAAGAGCGTGTGCGTGGCGTTCGACCGCGAGGCCGAGTTTTCGCCGGTGAAGAACGCCGAGGGCTCCGATTCGCCGGCCACGTGCCGCGCGGACCTTTCGCGCAAGTGGGCCCGCTGGCTCGCCGCCGCGGGCGTGGCGCTCGAAACGGACGCGAAGGGGTATCCCGCTCGCCGGATCGAGATCGACCCGGCGTTCGCCGCCGATCCGGAGACCCTCAAGGCGAAGCTCGCCGGCGTCGCGCTTCCCGCGGCCGGCGACATCCTGCTGAAGGCGTGAAGCCTGCTACTTCCCCTTCGCGGAAAGCGTCGCCTTCTTGAGACGGGCGAGTTTCGCGCGGAGCAGAAGCGCCTGGGCCGAGGAAACGCGGTCGACGAACACGACGCCGCCGAGGTGGTCCACCTCGTGCTGGACGGCGCGGGCGAGCAGGCCGCGGACCCGGGCGGAGTAGTGCTTGCCGTCTTCGCCCATCCAGTCGACGGTGACCGTGCGGGCGCGCGTGACCTGCGCGGAAATCCCGGGGAAGCTCAGGCATCCCTCCGAGCCGCGCTGCGCGCCCTCGGGATCGCTCACGACGGGGTTGAACATGACCATCGGCATGCGGACCCCGGCGTTCGCGGCGGCGTCCGCGCCCTGGGCGTCGGGCGGGACGTCGATGACGCACAGCGCCTCCGTCCGTCCGACCTGCTCGGCGGCGAGCCCGACGCCGTCGGCGGCGTACATCGCGGCGAGCATTTCGGACGCGAGCGCGCGGAGTTCCGGCGTGACCTTTTCGACCGGGACGGACTTCTTCCCGAGAACGGGGTCTCCGTATTTGACGATTTCCATTTTCGCGGGATCTCCGGGCCTCACTCGTTCACGTCGACGCCGAGAAGCTCCAGGATGCGGGAGAGGTCGTCGTTGTCGAAGTAGTCGATTTCAAGGCGTCCGCGGCCGTGGCGGCCGTTGGCGTAGGTGACGGACGGGACGATGCGCACGGGGGCGGAGAAGCGGCCTCCGATTTTGTCCACGAGCGATTTCACGTAGTCCGGCGGGATGTCGGACGCCGGGCGCGTGCGGTGGACCGTCTCCTTCGCGCGGGACGCGATTCGCTTCTCCAGCGCGCGGACGGTGAGCCCCTCCTCGATGCACTGGCGGCCGAGTTCGGTGCGCTCGGCCTCGCTTTCGACGCCGAGGAGCACCTTCGCGTGCCCGGTGGAAAGGAGCCCCTCGCCGAGCATCTGCTTGATTTCGTCGGAGAGTTCCAGCAGGCGCATCGTGTTCGCGACCGACGCGCGGGCCTTGCCGACGCGCTCGGCGATCTCGCCCTGCGTGAGCTTGAATTCGTCGGCGAGGGCCTTGTAGCCCTCCGCCTCCTCGATGACGTTGAGGTCTTCGCGCTGGAGGTTTTCGACGAGGGCGAGTTCGGCGGCGTCTCGGTCGGCGGCGTCGACGAGCAGGACGGGGACCGTTTCGAGGCCGAGCTTCTGGGCCGCGCGGAGGCGGCGTTCGCCGCCGATGAGCTCGAAAAATCCGTCCTTGCGGCGGCAGGCGAGCGGCTGGATGATACCGTGCGCCGAGATCGATTCCGCAAGCTCCGCGAGGGCGTCTTCGTCGAAGAACCGGCGCGGCTGCCACGGAGAGCGGCGGACGAGCGTGACCGGCACGTCGACCACGGCGCGGTCCGCGGCGCCGCGGGCGTCCATCCGGTCCG
>CAMNCG010000156.1 GCA_946534105.1 uncultured Verrucomicrobiota bacterium | reverse complement strand
GCGGCGAGTTCCGGCGCGTCATCGCGCACCGCCGGGGTGCGGACGACCATCGCGAGCGGACGCCCGGAGACGTGCGCGGGATCGTGGCCGCGCACGGCGTCTACGCCACAGGCGCGCAGCCACGGAAACAGGGGGCCCTCCGCCGCGTCGCAGCCCGAAACCTCCCGGCCGAGCGCGTGCAGGAGATAGGCGACGCCGGCCATGCCGACGCCGCCGACGCCGGCGAAATGCACCGGACCGGGAAGCGAAAGCGCCTCCTCCGGCGTCGGGCCCGGACGCCCGGAGCGAGGCTCGGGCGGGGCGCTCACGGCACGGAAAACTGGAGTTTGTGGAGGCGCGCGAAAATGCCGCCGGGAATGGCGAGCAGCTCGTCCTTCGTGCCGTACTCGGCGACGCCTCCGCCGGAAACGACGGCGATGCGCCTGCACTTGGCGACGGTCGAAAGGCGGTGCGCGATGACGACCACGGTGAGACGCGCCATCAGTTCGTCGATCGCCGCCTGCACGGCGCGCTCGCTGTCGGTGTCGAGCGCCGACGTGGCCTCGTCGAGCACCAGCAGTTCGGGCTTGCGGATGAGGGCGCGCGCGATGGCGATGCGCTGCTTCTGCCCGCCGGAAAGGGCCGTGCCGCGCTCGCCCACGACGGTGTCGTAGCCGTCGGGCTTCGCGCGGATGAACTCGTCGGCGTGCGCGAGGCGCGCGGCTTCCTCGATCTCCGCGCGCGTGGCGTCCGGCTTGCCGAACGCGATGTTGGCGGCGATGGTGTCGTTGAAAAGGAACGTGTCCTGCAGGACAAGGCCCATGCGGGCCCGGATGCCGTCGAGCCGGAGCGCGCGCAGGTCGACGCCGTTGCGCGACACGGAGCCGCCCTCCGGATCGAAGAAGCGCAGCAGGAGGTTCACGAGCGTCGTCTTGCCGCCGCCCGACGGCCCCACCACGGCGAGACTTTCGCCGGCGCGGATCTCGAGGTTGAGGCCGTCGAACACCGTCTTGTCGCCGTAGCGGAAGCGCACGCCGCGGAATTCGATTTTTTCGAGCGGGCCGGCCGGCTCGGCCGCGCCGGGCGCGTCGGAGACCGTCACCGGGGCGTCGAGGATCTCGAAGACGCGGTCCGCCGCGCCGCTGCTCTGCTGGATCTCCATGAAGATGCGGCCGACCTTCTTGATCGGTTCGTAGAGCCACCAGATGGCCGCGGCGAAGATGAAGCACCGCTCGATCGGCATCCCGGTCGCCATCGCGTACACGAGCACGCCCATGCCGCCGAGACCGCCGATCGTGTGCGAAATCGGCTCGTTGAGCGCCTTGGCCTTCACGGCGCGGATCATCTGCCGGAAGAAGCCGCGGCACTGCGAGTCGAACGCCGCCTCCATGCGCTCCTCCTGCCCGAACGCCTTCACGACCGACACGCCGTCGAGCGCCTCCTTCATGACGCTCGTGAGCTCCGCGAGGCGCTTCTGCCCGTCGCGGCTGATGCGGCGGAGCTTGCGCCCGATCGCCACGATCGGCACCACGACCGTCGGCACGAGCACGACCGAAAAGAGCGCGAGGCGCCAGTTGAGCACGAGCACCGTCGCGAGGCCGAGCGCGATCATCACCGGCTGCCGGATGGCGTCGGTGATGACGTTCGAAACCGTCGTCTGGAGCAGCTGCGTGTCCGCGACCGTGCGCGACATCGTGTCGCCCGCCTTCTGCGCGTTGTAGAACGCGAGCGGCAGGCGCTGCAGGTGCGCGAAAATCGCCTCCCTGAGGTCCATCACCACGCGCTGCCCCACCCATTGCAGGCAGTACATGCTCGCGAACTGGCAGAGCGAATTGAGGGCGATGAAGAGCATCAGGATGCCGCAGAGCGGGACGAGCCCCTTCACGCCTTCGCGGCGCAGGAATTCGACGCTCGCGCCGCCCGCCGCGGCGCCGCCGGGAATCTTCGCGGCGAGCTTCCCGGCGAGATCGGAGCCGGAACCCGCGTCGGGGGAGCGGGTTCGGGATGAGGCCTCCGAGGCGGGATCCCGGTCCCGGGCTCCGGAAACGCCGGCGGCCTCGGCGGGGGCCGACACCGCCGCCGGCTCGCCGCGCATCGCCTCGCGGTGGTCCACGAGGTAGCCGAGCGTCGTCTGCGCGGCGAGGAGCATGCCGAGAATGGACCCGCCGCCGACCATCGACGCGACGGCGCCGACCGCGAGCTTGAACCAGTACGGCTTCGCGTAGGAAACGAGACGCGCGAAGGTCCGCAGGTCGTCCCTGCGGATCTTTCGCTTTTCCCCGCCGCGCCGGTCCGTCATTTCGCGGGAGCCGCGGATTTCGCGCCGCGCCGCGCGTACCACATGCCGAAGATCGCGAGCGCCTGCGAGACCGACCAGTAGAGGCCGAGCGCCGACGCGAAGGAGTAGCACATGACGAGCATCATCACCGGCATCATGATCGTCATCATCTTCTGCTGCTGCGGATCGCCGGCCGACGGGGTGAGGCGGCTCTGGAGCGTCATCGTCGCGGCCATCGCGATCGGCAGGAAGTTCACGCCGAAGCCGAGCGTGTCGCGGAAGCAGTTCTCCGGCTCGGAAAGGTCGGAGATCCAGAGGAACGGCGCGTAGCGCAGCTCGACCGCCGAGCGCAGCACGGTGAACAGCGCGATGAAGATCGGCAGCTGGATGAACATCGGCAGGCAGCTGGAGAGCGGGTTCACGTGGTTCTCCTGGTAGAGGCGCATCGTCTCGGCCTGGCGCTTCTGCGGATCGTTCTTGTACCGCTCGTTGATCTCCTTCATCTTCGGCTGGAGCTCGGACATCTTGCGCATGCCCTGCGCGCTCTTGCGATTGATCGGAAAGAGGATGAGCCGGACGATCACGGTGAGCACGACGATCGCCCAGCCGTAGTTCGGGATCACGCGGTGGATGCCGTTGAGCATCGCGAGGAGCCACCGGCAGAACCACGACCACGTGCCGAAGCGCATGATGTCGAAATGCCCGCCGACGCCCGTTTCGGCGTCTTCGCGCAGCAGTTCGTCCATCTTGCGCGGCCCGAGGTAGAGCGAGTACGTGCGCACGGTCCTGCCGTCCGCCGCCGCGGCCGAATCGGGCCAGCCGGCGTCGGCGGCGAGGGATTCGAGCTGGAGGGGGCCGGCCGCGCCGCCCTTGCGCCGCAGCGAGGTCCGCACGGACGAAGCGGGGAGCCCGGGCGTCAGCACTTCCACGAAGAAGCGTTCTCGGACCGCCACCCAGTCAACGGTTGAACCGGCGGGGGAGAACGTCTCGGACGCTTCCAGCGGCGCGCCGGCCGCGACGCTCGGGGCCGCGCAACCGCCGCCCGCCGCGCCGAACATCCCGGAAAACGAGCGGGACACGTTCTTCGCGAGCGGACGCGTCATGTTCTGTTCGAGAGACTTCGCCTTGCCGGTCTGCACGTCGCGAACGCGGACGTCCACGCCGTCCACGGGACCTGCGGCTCGCGAGGAGGTTCCGCCGGAAGCCGTGGCGATCGGCCCGAGCGCGACCGAAAACGCGGGCAGCCCGGACCCGGGCGCCGCAACAAATTCGTCGGTGACCGCGAGATGGTAGCCGTTCGTCGCCGCGACCGTGCGCGAAAGGCGCGTTCCGTCCGCCGCCGTCGCGGTCATGCGGACAACGCCGGGAGCGGGTTCGTCGAGCACGAAGTCGCCGTCCTTGCCGAGTCCGGGAATGCCCGCGAGCGCAAGCGCCGGCGAATCGCCGAAATCGAAGACCACCGGACCGTCCGCCGGGTCGAGCGTGAGGTCGTAGTCGCGAAGCGTCGCGCCCTTCACCGCGCCGCCGCGGCTCGTAAACACAAGGTCGAGAACGGAGTTGGAGACCGTGAGCGTGCGCTCCGGCGCGGGAGCCGCCGCCGCGATGGCGGCGTCCGCAATGCCGGAATCGACGACCTCGTCGCCCTCGCCGGCGCCATCCGGCGCGGCGAGGATCGAGGAGGCCTCCGGCGAGGAAATCGCGCCGAACGTCTCGTTCGTCTCGGCCGAGAACAGCTCGGGATGGGCCTCGCGCCATTCGGAAAGGCGCTTGGCGTCCTGCCGCGAAATCCAAAACCAGCCGCACACGAGCGCGGCGAGGATCGCGACGATGATTTTGTCGGAACGGTTCATGAGTGCAATCGTTGAAGAAAGTCGTTTCAGAAAAAACCGGGCCACGTCTCCGGAACCGGGTCCGGACCGGACCGCCCGAACGGGTGGCACCGCAGGATCCGCCGCCCGGCGAGCCACGAGCCCTTGAAGAAACCGAAGCGCTCGATGGCCTCGATGCCGTAGTTGGAGCACGACGGCTCGAAGCGGCACGAACCGCCCAGGAACGGCCCCAGGACGATCTGGTACGCCCGGATGAGCAGCACGCCGAGCGTCTTCACCGCCGCTCCTCCCCGGCGGGCGCCGCCGCGGCGGCGGGCAGCTTCGCGAGCGTCCGCGCGAGGTCGGCCCGCACGTCGCCCTCCTTCGCGGAAAGGATCCGGTAGCGCGCCGCCACCGCGACGTCCAGCGGACCGCCGCGCATCGACGGCCGCAGCAGGCGGAAGCTCTCCCGCACGAGCCGCTTGGCCCGGTTGCGCTGGTGCGCGTCGCGGAACGTCCGCTTCGCGGCCGCCACGCCGAGACGGCTTGCGCCGGTTTTCCCCGGCGCCGCCCACACCACGACGAAGCGCCCCGCGGCCTTCGGAGCCGAAGCGTAAAGCGCCTCGAAATCCGAGCGCGACACGATGCGGGCGGACTTCGGAAATGAAAAGGCGCGCCGCCGGGACGCACGCGCCCCGGCGGCAAGGCCGCTCGTTGACTCCGGCTCAGCCACTGGCACGGCCGAAGGAAGCGGCTCAGACCTGGGTGAGACGGGCGCGGCCCTTCTGGCGGCGGCGCTTCAGGACCTTGCGGCCGTCGGCGGTGGCCATGCGGGCGCGGAAACCGACCTTGCGGACGCGCTTGATCTTCGAGGGCTGGTAAAGCTGCTTCATGGAAAACTCCTGGGGTGGTGCGTGAAAACGCACGCCATTCTATCAAATCTCCCGTCGAGAATCAACCGAAAAGTTGAGCGAGCGCGCGCAAGGAGACCGTTTCCCGGCGCGACGCCGCGCGTCAGGTTCCGCCGGACGGCCCGGCGCGCGGGCGTCACGCCGCCAGGATCCGGGGGAGACGCCAAAGCGGCGGCGGAAGAGCCCGGAGAGGTAGATGCCGGTCGAGAAACCGCATTCGACCGCGATGCTCTCCAGCGTCATGCCGGTCGAGGCGAGAAGCGTCTTCACGCGGGCGAGGCGCACCGCCTCCAGTTCCCCGCGGATCGATTTTCCGGCGTTGCGGAAAAGCCGCTCGGCCTGGCGGCGCCCGAGGCCCATCGCGGCGGCGACGTCCGTCGCGCCCACGAGGCGTTCGCCGAAATGCCGCGAAATGAACGCCAGTCCGGCCGCGAGCCGCGCGTCGCCTTCCGGTCCCGGCCTTCCCGTGCTGAGGCGGCGCGTGACGCCGGACGGGTCGAACACGAGCGCGACCGGTCGCGCCGGACATGGCTTGCCGAAGGAGCGGCGCAGGGCCTCGGCCGCCCGGCGCCCGCCGCCTTCGTGGTCGATGCGGACGCTCGAAAGCGACGGGGAGGCGTAGAGGCAGAGCGTCTCGTCGTCGTCCGCGCCGACGATTTTCGCCTCGCGCGGCACGTCGATGCCGGCGCGCTTGCAGGCGCGCAGCACGAATCCGGCAATGACGTCGTTGCGGGCGAAGACGCCGAAGGGACGCGGCAGTTCCGAGAGCCACGCCGCGAGCGCGTCGCGCTCCGCGACGCCCTTCCACGTGGTGCGCGGCTCGTAGCGGCGGGCGTCGCCGCCCGCCGCGCGGACGCGCTCGAGAAATCCCCTGCCCCGCGCGTCACCCCAGGGGACGGGCGGGAGGGCGGGGACGAACGCATGGCACGCGCATCCGTCCGCCATGAGTTCGTCGGCCGCCATTTCGCCGATCCGCTGGTTGGCGGGATTGACCACGGCCCACAGCCCGGAACCGGGGAAGGGCGCGATGTCGATGCCCACGACCGGCGTCCCCGGCCGGAGAAACGGCCGCACGACGAGCCAGATCTGCCGGAGGCGGACGATGACGCCGTCGGCCAGGGCGAGCAGTTCGGCGAACTGCGAGAAGTCGGCCCCGGTCACCGAGGGGTCGATCGTCTCAAGCGCCCAGTCGAAGTTGCGCGCCGCGCCGGCGACGCCGCCCAGCACCGCGCGGCCGACACCGGAGTCGGACGTCACGATCGCCACGACAAGCGGCCTCTTCTTTCCATCTGCTGCCATGTTTCATCCCCCGTTTGGCGTTTCACGTCGGCGGGAATTCTACGAAAAATGACTTTATTTTGCGACATGATGTCGCAAAATCGCATAATCGTTGACGCGACATTGGAATTGCGGGGGGGCTGGCAACCTGCGATAATCGGAAGCGAAAGAGATACCCGGACGATGCGGATGCATCCCGGAATCCCCTGTTGCCCAACTCCTCGAAAAACATTCCTGACATGAAGAGCAAGCTTCGGATTGAGATGCCGCGCCGGACGTCCTCGCGGCGCGCCCCCAAGTCGGCGAAAAGCCGCGCATGCCGCTTCCGCGTCGCGCTCGTGGCGCTCTGCCTCCTTGCCGCCGCCGGCGCTCGCGCGACGCAGATCGATCCGGCCGCCTTCGCGGCGAAGATCGCGATTTCGTTCACCGGATATTCCGGATCGGAAAAGCTCGAAAACTTCCCGGCCCTGGTGAAGCTCTCCGCCGAGAAGGGCTTCCAATATGCCAAGTGCAAGCTCGAAAAGGGCGGCGACCTCCGGTTCGCCGACGCGGACGGCAACCTGCTCGCCAGCGAGGTGGACACGTGGGACCCAAGCGGCACCTCGCTCGTGTGGGTGAAGGTCCCGGAACTCACGAAGACCGCGACGATCTTCGCATACTACGGCTGGAAGAGCCCGGGCGCCGTCCCCGCCGTATCTCCCACCGACGTCTGGAGCGAGGGCTACGTGGGCGTGTGGCACCTGGGGCAAAGCGACATCCCGATGCGCGAATCCAGCGGCATTTCAACGCCGTTTTCGTCGAAGACGGGGGCCGTCCAATTCGAGTATGCCGGGCCCGTCGGCGGTGCGGTCGATTTTTCCGGGGCGTCGTGGGGTGCCAATCTGGCGGCCGACGACGACGACGATCTGGACGGCTTTTCCGATTTCACGGTCGAAATGTGGTTGCGTCTCTCTTCGGAATTGGCTCGGGCGTCGCGCATCCTTTCCAAAATCGAGACCTCCTCGACGGACACGGCCTACCAATTCATGGCGAACAAAGACACCTCCACTCTGCGTTTCACGGTGAATCCGAGCGCGGCGGGGGAAGCCCGCCAGGCGTGGGACTATGTCGCGGTGCCGGCCGTCGGCGCGTGGCATCACGTGGCCTATCAGTACGATTCCACCGACAAGAGGGCGATCGCATGGCTGGACGGAGAGAGAAAGCAATACGTTTCCAAAACCATCGCTCCCATCCACGCCAGCGCGGCCCCGCTTCTGCTTGGCACGATTTCCGGCGGATTCCCGTTTCCGGGGCAGATCGACGAAGTCCGAATTTCAAACAAGGCCCATTCCAAGGACTGGATGGAAGCGACGCACGACACCGTGGCGAACGACGATTTCTGCGCATTCTCGTTCGACACGACGTGGGACGATTACTCGCATCGGTTTTCCGTCACGTTCACCGGCGTGGACGAAGGGGTGTCGCTCACGAACTTTCCGGTGCTCGTCCGCGTCGCCGAATACGACGAAGCGACAGGCAAGGGCATCAGAGGCTTCGACTACGACGATTGCCAGATCTCCGGTGGCGGCGACCTCCGGTTCGCCGACGCGGACGGCAACCTGCTCGCCAGCGAGGTGGACACGTGGAACTCAAGCGGCGAATCGCTCGTCTGGGTGAAGGTGCCGACACTCACGGCCTCCACAGAAATCACCGCGTATTACGGAAACGCCAAGCCCCACACCGTGACGGCTTCCGACGTTTGGGCCAACGGATTCAAGGCGGTCTGGCACTTGGGCGACGTCGGCGTGTCCTGGGCCAATTCCGTGTCCGGCGCCGCGCCTCTTGACCTCTGGGTCGCCGGTGGCAAAAAGACGGCGGCCGTCGATTCCGTCGTTTCCGGACAGGCCGGCGTGATCGGCAATGCCGTCCTCTTCGGACAGGACAACAGAAAAGGCGCTCTTTCCACGAAGGACGCTTCCGTTTCCCTGTCCGCCGCCTCCGAGTTCACCGTTGAAGTCTGGGCTTGGCAGGATGACCATGATCCCGGTTCCGCCGCCGCTCAATACGTGCTTTTCCGGGAGATGACTTCGTCGTATGGCAGCCTGTTCTGGATTTCCGAACAGACGGCGACCGGCATCATGGCCCCGCAGGGGAGGTTCGAGAACGGCACGAAAACGTGGTCGTCGTTGGTTCCGTCCCGGGGTGATTGGCACCACTTCGCGTTCGCCTACGATGCAACCGCTGGCGGAACATCCCTGTTGGACGGCAACGTCGCGCCGTCTTTGGCACAGCCCTCCGGCACGCTCACGGAAGACACGGGCACCGCCCGTCAATTGTTCGTCGGCGCGTACACGAGCAGCAACGACACGCAGACGTTCCCCGGAAAGATCGACGAAGTGCGCATCTCGAACGTGGCGCGCAATGAGGCGTGGGTGAAGGCGTCGCACGACACCATCGCCAACGCCGCCTTCGCGACATACGGCAGGGCGAAGGAAAACGCCGTCAAGGGCACGGTCGTGTTCTTCCGATAGGCAACCGGCGTTCGTCCCGCATGTCCTCTCAAAGGACCGGCGGGACCGGCGAGGGTCGCGCCAGTCGCGCATGTCCCGCTCGTCCCGCTCGTCCTTTCCGAACTCGAAAATCTTTCATGCTCTTTCTGTAGCGCAACATTTCCCGGACCCCGTTGTTTTGCGACATGATGTCGCGAAATCGCATACCGGTTGACGCAACTTTGGACTGGCGGAAGGGGGAGGGTTCTGCGAGAATTGGCCACACGTAAGGGGCGGGGCCTCCGCCAGTTCCGCCAGTC
>CAMNCG010000155.1 GCA_946534105.1 uncultured Verrucomicrobiota bacterium | reverse complement strand
GAAGAAAACCGTGAGCAGCATGCACAGCAGCGCGGCCCACGCCGCCGCCTGCCGGACCCGCCTGCGCCAGGTTTCTCCGCTCCGCTTTCGGGAATCCCTGATGCCTGCGCCGCAGGCCAGCAGCAGCGCCAGCCCTTCTGCGGCAAGCATCCAGACCAGCCCCCTTCCGGAGGGAAAGCCCGTGCGGATGAAATCCCACCCGCTGCAGCCAATCTCCCGGTTCACCCGGAAGATCACCAGGGAGGTGGTGTCTCCCTTGGAATTGACGCGCTCGATGACCTCCTCGGATACCTCCGTATGGATACCGCGGCGGGTGTAGTCCGCCACCGTGTCGTCCACCTCGGCGCGGGCGGCCTGATACCGCTCGTCGCCCACAAAGGTGTTGCCACTGCGCTTTGTGAATACGGTTGCGTCAAACCGGTAAACAGGCAGGGAGAGGATCAGCACCGACAGAAGCGCCAGCAAAATTACCGCGGACAGGCTGAGAAGATTGCCCTTGCGGACGGTCATTCCGCATCCTCCTTCCGCATGGTGATGATCATGTAAGCCCCCGCGCAGATGCAGAGGATCACAAAGCCGACCACCGACAGCGCGGTCGCCGGTCCTTTCCGCTGCTCGGAGAAGGCCAGCATGTACAGGTAGGTGACCAGCGTGTCTGTCTTGTGCGCCGGCGCGCCGCGGGTGATCGTATAGATGATGGGAAAGGAGTTGAACACATAGATGATGTTCAGCACGGTTGAGACGGTCAGGGAAGGTCGGACCAGCGGCAGCGTCAGGTGGCGCAGCTTTTTCCAGAACCCCGCGCCGTCCACCGTGGCGGCCTCGTAATAGCTCAGGTCAATGGACTGCAGGCCGGCCAGCACGCAGAAGGTGACAAAGGGCACGGTGACAAAAATGCCGATGCCGCATTCCCACGCGAAATCAATGATATAGCTGGGCCGCCAGTTGACCGCGCGGCTCAGGATGCCGGTGTTCAGCAGCGTGTTGTTCAGTGCCCCGTACTCAATATTGATGATATATTTCCACATGGAGGCCTGCACAACCAGCGTGGCGGCCCAGGGAAAGACCACGATGGAGCGGGCGATCTTTCTGCCCCTGAATTCCGCGTTCAGCACCAGCGCGACAATGAAGCCCAGCAGCGTGGAGATGCCCACCACCGATACCACCCAGATCAGCGTGTTCAGCATCACACTGCCGAACTCCGGCGCGGTAACAGCGGTAATATAGTTGCTGAGGCCGTTGAAGCCGCCCACCATGCCGGAGCGGGAAATCTCACTGAAGGACAGCTTGAACACAATCCCGATGGGATAGACCACAAAAATCCCCATCAGGAGCAGGCTGGGCAGCAGCCACAGATAGGGCTCCCATTTATGGCGCACAAGAATCTGGTTCAAGGTCTGACCTCCTTTAAAAAGAAAGCCGCACGTGAGGCTTCCGGTCCGTGCGGCTGAAAAGAAGGGGCCCGGTTTGCTCAGCCGGGCCCCCTGAAGGCGAGATTAGTTGCCGGCAATCTTGGTCTGCAGCGCGTCAAGCAACGGGCGCACTTCCTCACCGGTCAGCGCGCGCTGTTCCACATCCACCACAATGCCGTTGCGCACATCCGCCCATTCGGACTTGGCGGCCGGATAGAAGCGGCAGTTGCCCAGCACGTTCAGCCAGGCCTCGAAGGAGGGATCCGCCTCAACCAGCGCGCCGACCGCGGAGTTCACGGCAGGCAGGAAGGTTTCCATGGAGACCCAGCCCACATAGTTGGCAGGATCATAGAAGAACTTCAGGAACTTGCCGATGGCCTCGTTGCGCTTTGCCTGGTCGGGCGCCGCGTCGTCACGGAAGGCCATCACGCGGTCCATCACGCCCACGGAGGAGCCGGTGGCACCCTCGTTGTGCGGGATGTCGGCGGTCGCGAATTCGATGTCAAAGCCCTTTTCAGCCAAGTACTGGGGCAGCTGGTTCGGGGCGAAGACCATGGCCAGCATCATGGGCGCGAACAGCCGCACGCCGCGGGACGCAAGGTCGCGCGCGAGGTCCGTCGCCCGCACGGCCGTCGTCTCCGTCCATCCCGCCACTTGCGCGAATCCGTCTCGGGCGTCGATGCCGACAACCACCCGTTCCGCGCCGAAGCGCGCGGCGAGGGCGGCGGCGGCGGCGGGATCCGAAACGGCGCGGGAGCCGACGATCGCGCGCGCGGCGCCGGCTTCGAGCGCTGCGGCGACGTCCTCGTCGGTGCGGAGGCCGCCGCCGATTTCGAACGGCACGGAAAGCGCGGCCGCGAGGGCCTTGCAGAGCGGGAGCGCGGCCGGCCGGCCGCGGAACGCGCCGTCGAGGTCGACCACGTGCAAAAATCCGGCGCCTTCGCCCTGCCAGCGCAGGGCCATTTCGACCGGGTCGTCTCCATACGCGGTTTCGTCCTCCGCACGGCCCTGGCGGAGCCGCACGCAGCGGCCGCCCCTGACATCGATTGCGGGAAGTATCTTCATGGGGCCGATGATAGCAGAACCCCCATGCGTTTACAACGGCGCCCCGCCTTGCCGAATCGGCCTCAGGCGCCGACGGGCTTGAAGCGGACGCGCACGGGCCTCTCGGCGGCGTCGCCGAAGCGCTTGCGGCGGTCTTCGTGGTATTCGCTGTAGGAGCCTTCGAACCAGGTCACTTTCGAGTCGCCCTCGAAGGCGAGGATGTGCGTGGCGATGCGGTCGAGGAAGTAGCGGTCGTGGGAGACGACCATGACGCAGCCGCCGAAGTCCTGGAGACCTTCCTCCAGCGAGCGGAGCGTCGCCACGTCGAGGTCGTTCGTCGGCTCGTCGAGCAGAAGCAGGTTGCCGCCGCTGCGCAGGAGCTTGGCGAGGTGCACGCGGTTGCGCTCGCCGCCGGAGAGCGTGCCCACCTTCTTTTGCTGGTCCGTTCCCTTGAAGTTGAAGCGCGAGCAGTACGCGCGACCGTTCATGAGGCTCTTGGCGAGGGCGACGTATTCGTTGCCGCCGGTGATTTCCTCGTAGACCGTCTTGTCCGGGTCGAGCGCGTCGCGGAGCTGGTCCACGTAGGAGATTTCCACTGTCGGGCCCACTTCCAGCGACCCTCCCAGCGGCTTCTCCTTGCCGGTCATGAGCTTGAAAAGGGTGGTCTTGCCGGCGCCGTTGCCGCCGATCACGCCCACGATGCCGCCGCGCGGCAGGTCGAAGGAGAGCCCTTCGAACAGCAGCTTGTCCCCGAAACCCATCTTGAGGTCACGGGCGCGGACGACGAGGTCGCCGAGGCGGGGGCCGGCGGGAATGCGGATGCGAAGCTCCTCCTCGCGCGTGTCCACCTGCTGCGCGGCGAGTTCTTCGTAGCGCTTCAGGCGCGCCTGGCTCTTGGCGTGGCGGCCGGAGGGGTTCGTGCGGACCCACTTGAGTTCGTCTTCGAGGAGCTTGCGGCGCGAGTCGTTCTGCTTCTGCAACCGCGCCATGAGCGCCTGCTTCTGCTCGAGCCACGCCTCGTAGTTGCCCTTCCAGGGGTACGTGCGGCCGCCGTCGAGCTCCAGAATCCATTCCGTCACGTTGGAGAGGAAGTAGCGGTCGTGCGTGACGACGATGAGTGTGCCCTTGAAGTTCTTGAGGTACGCCTCCAGCCACGCCACGCATTCCGCGTCGAGGTGGTTCGTCGGCTCGTCCAGGAGGAGAATGTCGGGGTTGGAGAGCAGGAGCCGGGCGAGCGCGACGCGACGGCGTTCGCCGCCCGAGAGCGGCGCCACGTTGGCGTCGGCGGGCGGAAGGCGGAGCGACTCCATGGCGAGCTCCACGTGGTGGTCGAGGTCCCAGAGGTTCTTTTCGTCGATTTCGTCCTGCAGGCGACCCATTTCGGCGTTGAGCCGGTCGAGCTCGGCGTCGTCGGTCACTTCGCCGAGAAGACCGCAGATTTCGTCGTAGCGGTCGAGTTTGGCCTGCTGTTCGGCGACACCCTCGCGGACGCACTCCTCGACGGTTTTCGAGGGATCGAGGCGCGGTTCCTGCGGAAGGTACCCGACTTTCGTCGAAGCCGGGATGATGCACTGCCCCATGAACTCCCTGTCTTCGCCCGCCAGGATCTTCAGCAGGCTCGACTTGCCGGATCCGTTCACGCCGATGACGCCGATGTGGGCGCCGTGGAAAAACGAAAGGTTGACGTCCTCCAGCACCGTCTTGGCGCCGTGCTGCTTGGTCACCGAAACGAGGGAAATCGCGTATTCTCCGGCCATGTTCAGTCCTTTTTCTTCTTTCAACCGCCGAACGGCGCTCCAGTCTACCAGAAATCCCGGTTTCCCGCTCGCGCCGCTTTCGTTTGGGCGCGAGGGGCGCCGCTTTCGCGGAGAGGCCTTTTGGCGGACGTTGCGCGAATCCTACCACAACCGCGTTTGCCCGGAATTCCGGTTTCTGCTAGGATGGCGCTCCGTTGCGGCGCCCGCCGCGGCGCGCGCGGCCGTCCGGCCGCGCGCAACGGAAGTCTGGGGAATCCCACCATGTTCGGAATCGATCCGCTGTACTACCTCTTTTCGCTTCCCGCCCTGCTGCTTTCCATGCTGTTCTCGGCGCGCGTGAAGTCCACGTTCGCGAAGTATTCGAAAGTGCCCGCCGCGTGCCGCATGACCGGCGCGGAGGCCGCCGCGGCCATGCTCGCGCGCTCCGGCGTGCACGACGTCCGGATCAAGCCCGTCTCCGGCTTCCTCACGGACCACTACAACCCGCTCGACAACACGCTCAACCTTTCGCCCGACGTGTACAAGGGCCGGAGCCTCGCGGCCCTCGGCGTCGCCTGCCACGAGGCGGGCCACGCGATGCAGAAGGCGACCGCCTATCCGTGGCTGGGCGTGCGCTCGGCGCTTGTGCCGGCGGCCAATTTCGGCTCCAAGTTCGCCATGATCGTGTTTTTCGCCGGTCTCGCCCTCAGCGGCGCGGCGACGCAGGTCGATCCCGCCACCGGCGCGGCGGTGGGAGGCGGCTCCGGGCTCGGCCTCATGCTCGTCAAGGCCGGCATCGTGCTCTTCGGCGCCGCCGTCGCGTTCTCCGTCGTCACGCTTCCCGTGGAGTGGGACGCCAGCGCCCGCGCGAAAAAGGCGCTCATGGAGTGCGGAATCCTTTCCCCTTCCGAGGAACGCGGCGCCGCCGCGGTCCTCAACGCCGCGTTCATGACCTACATCGCCGCGGCGGTTTCCTCGATCTCGACCCTCCTGTACTTCCTCGTCCGCTCGGGTCTTCTCGGCGGCAACCGGCGCAGGTAGGGCGCTCCCGCACCGGACGAGTGGCGGAATGGCAGACGCGACAGACTTAGGATCTGTTCCGAGAGGGTGCGGGTTCGACTCCCGCCTCGTCCACCAGTCAAAAGAATGATCTACTTCGTTTCGGGAACCGGCACCGGCGTCGGCAAGACCGTCGCCACCGGGCTCGCGGCGCGCGACCTGGCCCGCCGGGGCGTTGACGCCATCACGGTGAAAATGGTCCAGACCGGCGACGCCGGTTTTTCCGAGGACGTCGAGGAACACCGGCGCCTCGCCGGCGGCGGGCCGTTTCCGGAGGACGCCGCCGGGCTCACCGCCCCGCAGGTGTTCGCCTTTCCGGCCTCGCCGCTTCTCGCCGCGGAGCTGGAAGGCCGCCGCGTGGATTTTTCCGCCATCGACCGCGCCGTCGCGGCCTGCGCGGAGGCGCATTCCGTCGTGCTCGTCGAAGGCGCGGGCGGCCTTGCCGTCCCGCTCGACGGCGAAACGCTCGCGATCGACTTCGCCGCCGCGCGCGGGTGGCCGCTCGTGCTCGTCGCGGACGGACGTCTCGGCGCGATCAACCACACCCTGCTTTCGCTGGAGGCCGTGAAGGCCCGCGGCATGGCGCTCGCGGGCGTCGTGCACGTGGAGGCTCCGGCCGGGACCGATCCGCGGATCGACGCCGACGCCGAGCGCGCCGTTCGCCGCGCGCTCGAACGCGATTTTCCCGGCGTTCCGCTCGTCCGGCTCCCGCGATTCGACGTTTCGTCCGGCACCGTCCCGGACGTGGATTTTTCCCCGATCTTCGCGTCGAAGGGGCCGGACGGGCCTTCCGCCGGGGCGGGGGCGGGCGGCGCGGACGCCGCGCGCTCCGCCGCGGACCTCGACTGGGACCGCCGCAAGATCTGGCACCCGTACGCTTCGCTCGGCACGCCGCCGCCGGTGTTCGAGGCGGTGCGGGGTCTCGGCGCGGAAGTCGAGCTCGCCGACGGAACGCGGCTTGTGGACGCCGTGGCCTCGTGGTGGTCCGTCGCGCACGGCCACGACCATCCGGCGATCGTCGAAGCGGTGAAGCGCCAGGCCTCGCGCATGACGCACGTCATGTTCGGCGGCTTCACCCACGAACCGGCGGTCGCGCTTTCGCGCCGTCTCGCCGCGATCGCCCCGGAGGGCCTCGACAACGTGTTCTTCGCGGACTCGGGTTCGATCGCCGTCGAAGTGGCTTCCAAGATGGCGGTGCAGTACCAGCGCGCGCTCGGGCGCCCCGAACGGTGCAAGCTCCTCGCGCTCCGGGGCGGGTACCACGGCGACACCGCCGGCGCGATGGCCCTTTCCGACCCCGACGGCATGCACGTGCTGTTCCGCGGCATCATGCCGAAGCACTTTTTCGCCGACAAGCCGTCCGTCCCCTTCGACGGAGAATGGGATGACGCCTGCCTTGCGTCGGTCGAGCGCGCGTTCGACGAGCACGGCGGCGAAATCGCGGCCGCGATCTGCGAACCGGTCTTCCAGGCCGCGAACGCGATGTGGTTCTACCATCCGCGCTTCCTGCGCGGGTTGCGGCGCATCTGCGACGAACGGGGCGCGCTGCTGGTCTACGACGAAATCGCCGCCGGCCTCTGGCGCACCGGCCGCCGCTGGGCGCACGAACACGCCGGCGACGGCGCGGCGCCGGACATCCTCTGCACCGGCAAGGCGCTCACCGGCGGCGCCATGACGCTCGCCGCGGTCCTGGCCTCCGACCGCGTCGCCGGGACGATCTCCGGCGGGCGGCCCTCCGCGTTCATGCACGGGCCGACGTTCATGGCGAACCCGCTCGCGTGCGCGGCGGCGTGCGCCTCGCTCGACCTCTTCGCGGCGTCCGACTACGCCGAAAAGGCCCGGCGGATCGAACGCGCCTTCCGGACCGGGCTGGAGCCGCTCCGCGGCGCCCCGAACGTCGCGGACGTGCGCGTGCTCGGCGCCGCCGGGGTCGTGGAGCTCGTTTCGCCCCCCGCGCCGGAGGACGTGCGCCGCGTGATTCTCGAAACCGGCATCTGGCTGCGGCCCTTCGCGGGCTTCGTCTATTCGATTCCCCCCTTCGTCGTCTCGGATTCGCAGCTTTCCCGCATTTGCGAGGCGATCCGGGCCGTGGCGGCGCTGCCGCCCGGGCCCCCGCCGGACGATCCCGATTTCCACGAATGACCGCCATGAAAGACGAACCGGAAACGAAACTCGTCGCCCTCGACCTCGACGGAACGCTTCTCGACTCGGACAAGCGGCTTTCGCCCCGCAACCGCGCCGCGCTCGAACGCGCCGCGGCCGGCGGCGTCTGGATCGTGCCGACGACGGGCCGCTTTTTCGGGGGCATGCCCGCGGAAATCCGGGAGTTGCCGTTCGTGCGCTACGCCGTCACGATCAACGGCGCGTCCGTCTTCGACCGGGCCGAAAACCGCACCGTCTCCTCCTCCGCGATTCCGCTCCGCGTCGCGCTCGACGTCTTCGAGGCGCTGTCGCGGTTCGACGTCGCGGCGGAGTGCTACATGGACGACTGGGGCTGGAATTCCGAGGAAACGGCCGCGAAGGCGGCGGAATACGCGCCCGACGCGCATTACGCCGAAATGATCCGCGGGCTTCGCACGCACGTGCCGGACCTCGCGGCGCACCTGCGAGCGACCGGGCACGACGTGCAGAAGATCCTCGCCTTCGCGAAAGACCCGTCGCTGTACGGCGCCGTCGTTTCCGCCGTGCAAAAGGCCGCGCCGGGCGTGCTCGCCACGGCGTCGAACCCCCGTCTCTTCGAGTTCAACGCCGCCGGCGCCCACAAGGGGGCCGCGCTCGCGCGCCTGGCGGAGCATCTCGGATTCGGCATCGAAAACGTCATGGCCTTCGGCGACGGCCTCAACGACCTGACGATGGTCCGCGACGCCGGCATCGGCGTCGCGATGGCGAACGCCGCGCCCGAGGTCCTCGCCGCCGCCCGGGAGACCACGCTCTCCAACGACGAAGACGGCGTCGCCGTCGCGATGGAGCGCCACGGGCTCTGCCTTCCCCGCCGGGCGGGAGCCGGCGCGCGGTGACGGCGCCGCGCCCGATCCGCCGCGCCGCGCGCCGCGCGGCGGTCGCGGCCGGAGCCGTCGTTCTCGCATGCGCGGCGGCGCTTTCCGCCCTGCGCGATGCCCGACGGCCGCGCGAGGTTCCGGTGCTCATGTACCACAACGTGCTGCCGCCGGAAGCGTGCGACGACGTCTACAAGGTTGCGGCGGACGAGTTCGCCGCGCAGCTTGACGATCTCCTCGCCGCCGGCTACGAAACCGTGCTCCCGGGCGATCTCGAACGCGCCGCGCGCGGACGCGGTTTTCTCCCGCGCAAACCGGTCGTCGTGACGTTCGACGACGGCTACGAGGGCGTCCTGCGCCATGCCGAACCCGAGCTCGCGCGGCGCGGGATGAAGGCGATCTGCTATGCGATCGCGGACCGGCTCTCCACGAATCCCGCGGTGCGCGAGACGTTCGACAGTGGGCCGCTCATGACCGCCGCGGAAGCGCGGGCCATGGCCCGGCGCGGCGTGGTTTCGCTCGGCGTCCATTCCCGCACCCATTCCCCTTCGCCGGCCGTCATCCTCTCCGAGATCCCGTCGTCGCGCCGCGCGCTGCTCGCGCGGACGGGCGTCAAGAGCCGCGACTACAGCCATCCGTTCGGGCAGTGGGCCGCGCCCGGGCTCACGAACGCGGTCGCGGCGGCCGGCTACCGGACCGCGGTGATCTGCGGGGATCGCCCGTTTCGCTACGCGCCCGACGCCGATTTCCTGCGGATGCCCCGGCTTTCCGTCTACGGCGGCGTGCACCTCGCCGGCCTCGCCGGCGTCGATTTCGCGGCAGGCCGGGCCACGGTGACGAACGCCGGGGCGCGACT
>CAMNCG010000154.1 GCA_946534105.1 uncultured Verrucomicrobiota bacterium | reverse complement strand
AGTCGTAGAACTTGCAGCGGTAGGCGTTGCCGCCGGCGATGCACCCGGCGCGGTTACCGGAACAGTTGGTGACGACGCAATCCAGCAGAACGCCCGTGCCGATGCTGCTTGTGGCGTTTTCATTGACGTTGTAAAGTGCCGCGCCCTGCGAGGGCACGTTTGAGTTCGGCCCCGTGCGGCCGTCGCGGAGCGTGAAGCCCTGGAAGGCGGCGCGATAGGCGTTGGTGGAGACGACGGCGATGCAGCGCACGGCATTGGCGCCCGTCCCGTTGTCCGTGGCGGAATCGGACGCCCCGCTGATGAAGGTGCTCTCAGGGCCGTCAACGGCAATGACGCGGAGAGTCCCCTCAAGCGCCTTGGGCACGACGACGCGCGTGGTGATGTCGTCGCCCACGTTCTCGCCGCCCTCGTTGTAGTCGCCTGCCTTGGCGCGCACGACGAAACTGGCCGTCGTCTTCTTGACGGCCTTGTTGAGCGTCCTGTAGGGGTTCGCCTCGGAGCCGTCGCCCGTATCGTCGCTGCCGTTCACCGGGTCGGCGTAGAAGATGTTGGAGGTCGTCGTCGCCGCGACCGTCTGGACCTGGCCGGCCTTTGACGATGTGAACCATGCAGAGTCGTCGCGAAGCGGCCACACGGTGGACCCGCCGATGGAGAAGCGCACGAGCGCCTTGCCATCGACAGGAACGAACTTCACGTGGCGCGGCTTCGGCCAGCCCTCCTCCGCCTTCCATGTGCGGGTGCGGATTTCCAGTTTCTCGCCGTCGAGGTACCAGTCTCCATCGGCCGTGTAGCCGATGGCGACGCCGCTTGCCGCTGCGTCGGCGACAGCCTGCATCGCGCCGCAATAGACGACGTCGTCCGTTGTGCGCGGATTGCCGTTGAAATCGACGGCGCGGAATTCCTCGGGAATGTTCTTCAGCCAGGTTGTGTTCCCAGCCGTCAGCGAACTGGCGCCGGGGATGAGGCGGTAGTCGCCGTCGTATGGGGAATAGACTTCCGACGATTCCGTGAATACCGCGTATTTGCAGTTGTTCGCCGTGATGGTACTGATGTCGCTCACGCAGTTCCCGTATGCTGCGGCGGTGGAGAACGCCCTTGCCGTCTTGGCTCCAGTTGCCGCCGACACGAAGCCGTTGTTGGCGAAGACGCAGTTGTAGATTTTCATCGAGCTGGCATTCGCATTTCCGATGGCGTAGTTGTCGTTGTTGACGAAGGTGCAGTTCACGACATATTGCGGGTAGGACATCGCCCCTTCCGTTCCACCGTTCCCCATTTGAGCGCCAACGACCTTTTGTTCCCCATTCTTGAAGCGGGTGCGCCCGTTGTCGTCGAAAACGCAGTTGTAGGCCGAGCCGCCGCGCATGGCCGTCCCGAACTTGGAACTGCGGCAGCGCTTGAAGAGACAGCGGACGGCTTTTACATTAGCGGCTTGCCTCTGCGACACAAGCCCTCCGCCGTTGAAGCCCTGGCATTCGATGAAGGCGCAATCGACGACCGCGACCGAAACGTCGCTAGCACTACTCGGGTCGTAAACGACCACGCCGCCGCCGCCGCCGATGTCGTTGCCCTGAGTGTTCCATATCGGCACGGAGCCGTCCTGGAAGGTGATGCCTTCGAGGCGCGTCCCTGACGCCGCATTGGCGATCCAGACGCAGCGCACCGCGTTCGGCCCGAAGCCCCAGGGGAGATCGGCGTATTCGGTCGTGTCCCACGCGCCGACGATGCGGGTCTTGTCGCGTCCGTCGCGGCCGATGACCGTAAGCGGCTTGTCGATGACGACGCGGTTGGCGGAGGAGTTGCCGCTCACCGTCGTGGTCGTCGTTCCCTGGTCGGCGCCGTAGTCGCCGGGAAGAAGGACGATCGTGTCGCCAGCCGTCGCCGCATTCACGGCGTATTGGATCGTGCGGAAGGGCGTGGACTCCGCCGTGCCGCGACCGGCGGAGTCCGTGCCGCCGGGCGAGACGAACCACGTGTTTGCGGCCGTGGCCGGAAGAACGGAGAGAGCGAGCGCCGCGAGACAGGCTCTGAGAATTCGATGGTCGTGCATGGTGTTTTCCCGTTGGTGAAGTGTTCGGAAAGTGGGTGCTTGAACGACTCCGATTATCCTGCGCAGCCGCGCTCCGCGCAATCACAAAGATAGGTCGCACCAAGTAGCACGTTTGAGACATAAAGTCCGATTTGTGCTTTGATTCCACGCCCCTGCGAGGCGAGTGTCGCCCGGAAAAATCCGCAATTCTTCAGTCAAATCGCCGGGTATGTCGGCGATTTGCTTGATTTTTGACTTTTTTCCTGCTATTCTTCGGGCCCGTGACCGACAACGGGCCGTTCTTCTGGTCCGAAAGAGACAACGATGGAATACTTCCAGATTCTCAGGGACACGCTTTTGGCGACCGAGGTTCCCGTTTGGAGAAAGGGCAGGAGCCGCAAGACGGTCGAAACGGCCAAATTTCACCTCTTCGACAGCGGAGTGACGCGTCGCCTCCAGGGCCGCAGGTCGCTGGAACCCGGAACGGTGGAATACGAATTGTGGTCCGGGGCCGTGTTTTGACCAGCGCAAACCAAGGGTGTGCGAAGTGAGAATTCGTGAATCGTCGGCGAAAAACGCGCCGGACCGAAACGACGCGCCGCTCGTCGTCGCGGTGATTCCGACGGACCTCTGGCCCGGGCGCGCCGAATTGCGGGGCTTTTCGGAGGAGGCGCGGCGGCGCGGCTGGACGCTCGAAGAGATCGATTTCGTCCATGTCGGCAGAACGCTTGAGCCCTACCGTGAACTGCTTGCGCGCGCCGACGGCGTCGCCGTGCGCCTGAACGACGTCCTGACCGGCGGGATCGGGATCTTCGCGGAGCTGGAGGCTCCGATCGTCGGCCTCGACACGGGCTTCTACATGGGCAACGGGCGCCGCAAACCGATCCCGGGCGTTCTCTGGGCAAGGATTCTTTGCGACCAGAGCCAGGTCGCCACCGCCGCCGCGGACGAACTTCTCGCCACGGGGCGGCGCCACTTCGTCTTCGTGCCGATGCTGCGGCGCTATCCGTGGACCGGGACGCGCGGCGAGGCGTTTCTCGAGCGCATCCGCGCCGCCGGCTGCGAGGCGCACCACTACGAGACCGTCACCGACTGGGCGTGGGTGAAGGAGCGCGAAAACCTGGCGCGCTGGCTGGCGGGGATTCCCCGCCCCTTCGGCATCTTCGCCGGAAACGACCTGCTGGCGAAACTCACGCTCGACGCGTGCCGCACCGCCGGAATCGAAGTGCCGCAGGACGCCGCCATCGTCGGGGCGGACGACGACGAGACGTTCTGCCTCACCTCTTCGCCCACGCTCACGAGCGTCCGCATCGACTTCGAGGGGGCCGGACGGCTTGCGGCGGAAACGCTCGCGACGCTTTTCCGGAAGCGCAGGCCGGCCCGGTCTCGAATCGTCCGCTACGGCATTCTCGGCGTCGCGCGGCGCGACAGCACGCGGACGGTCGAGAAGGGCACGGATCTAAGGCTGGCGGCGGGACTGGACTTCATCGCCGCGCATGCCGCCGACCCGTTCGTCGGCGCGCGCGACGTCGCGGCGGCGATGGGACTGGGGCGCCGCCAGGCCGACCGGATGTTCGCCGCCACCGGCGCGACCATCCGCGGAAGCATCGAGGAAACGCGGCTAAAGGCGGCGCGGCGCATGCTCCAATCCTCGGACGCACCCGTTTCCACGATCGCCGCGCGGTGCGGCTTCTCCTCGTCCAACTACTTCATCCGCATCTTCCACGCCCGCACGGGACTCTCCCCCGACGCCTGGCGCCGCCAATCGCGCGGCGAGGCTGCAAATCCCCGAATCAGAGATGGCGGCGACGCCAGTTGACGGGAGACTGGCCGAAATGGCGCTTGAAGAAGCGCGAAAAGTAGTATTCGTCGCAAAAGCCGAATTTTTCCGCGACGGAGGCGACGGAAAAGCCCTCCAGCAGGGCGAGGGCCGCGAGGTGCGCGCGGCGGCCGTTAAACCAGCGTCTGGGCGCCTCCCCCATGATGGCCGTGAAGTGCTTGGCAAACGCGGATTCGCCCATCCGCATGGTCCGCGCCATCTCCCGCACCGAAAAATCACGCTCCGGATTCCGGGCCACGGCCTCGACGAGAGGCGCGAAGCGCTCCGCGCCGGCGAGACGGGACTCGATCCGGGCGCCATCGCGTTCGAAAAGCGCCGCAATCGCCTCCCAAAGGCAGCACTCGATGCGGCAGGCCAGATGGAGCGACGGCTCGGCGCTTCGCGCCTGGGCGTCTTCCAGAGCCCGAAACGCGTCGCGCCAATCCGGAGCAAAGCCGCCGCAAAGGCCGCAGTCGCCAAGCGCCTCGACATGGTCGCGCGCCAGAAGCCGGAAATGGATGGAAACCACATCGATGCCAAACGGCTGAACATGGCGGATCTCGCGCCCCGGCGGCAGCAGCGCCCAGCGACCCGGCAGCAACGGCATCTGCCGCTCGGAATCGTCGAGCAGACCGGCGTCCGGCCCCGTGGCGAGAACGTAGAAAAGGCGCGCAACGGGAAACCGGCTGCGCCAGCGCCCCGCCCACTCCCCGGAATGCACCGCGCCGACTTCAAGACGCATCCCGGAAAGACGCGCCGCGAGCGCATCGTCGCTCCGCGTCGCGCCGACCGTTCGCC
Organism: uncultured Verrucomicrobiota bacterium; assembly: GCA_946534105.1. Lineage (GTDB taxonomy): Bacteria > Verrucomicrobiota > Kiritimatiellia > RFP12 > UBA3636 > UBA3636. Next base: position 4,473 of record CAMNCG010000154.1, on the reverse strand, counting down.
CGCCCGAGCAGTCCGTCCGAGTCGACGTCGTTTCCCATCCCGCGTTCATGGCCGAAATGCACATTCGTTGCCGTTTGTGTTGCATTTTATCCAGCGCCCGAAAAAAGGCAACCACGCGTCGCCTCGCCGAGAACCGCCGTGCGACCGCTCCGGAAAGAATTCCCGAAAAACACAAGTCGGCGGATGATTTTGTCATTTCGTTGGTCGTCGATTTCGGGTAGGATGTCAAGCGCAACGGGATCCGGGGCGGGTCCCTCTTCTCGAGGTTCCCCGTTCTCGCTTCGCAACCATCCGGCAAGTCATCCCAATGAGAAAACGTTTTCCTCTGGAAAAGGCGCCGCTGTTCACGGCGATTTTCTGCGACGCGTCCATCGACTCGCTCTCGCAGCAGGCCCGCGCCGCATGGTTCGCAGGAGCGGACGGAGTGTGCGTCGAGCTGCGCAACCTTCCGCGCGACGAGCGCTCGGTGGCGAAGCTGCGCGCCCTCATCGATGCCTCGCCCCTGCCCACGATGTGCTGCCTCTACCGCAACGACATTCTGGACGGCGCGGACGACGCCGCGCGCACGAAGACGCTCCTCGCCGCCCTGGACGCCGGGGCCGCCTGCATCGACGTCATGGGCGACCTCTTCGACCCGTCGCCCCGCGAATGGTCGCGAAGCCGCACCGCCATCGCCCGCCAGAAGCGCCTGATCGCGAAGATCCACGAAGCCGGAGCACAGGCGATCGTTTCGTCGCATCCGCTCGTCGCCCTGCCGCCGAAAGAGGTGCTGGCGCAGCTCAAGGACTTCGAGAAACGAGGCGCGGACATCGTGAAACTGGTCCAGAAGGCAGACACGGAGGAGGAGTTTCTCGACGCGCTCCGCGCGACGATGCTCTGCCGCCGCGAGCTCAAGACGCCGTTCGTCCACCTCGTTTCCGGGGCGTTCGGCGACCTGCACCGGATGATTGCGCCGCGACTCGGAATCGCGCTCACGTTCGCCACGCTCGACAAGCGCGGCGCGTTCCCGATGCCGCAGCCTCCGCTCGCCAACATGAAAGGCGTGTTCGAAAACCTCAGATTCGCAATGCCATGAAGACCATCGAACTGCACTACGAGGGAAAAGTCGCCGTCGTGACCGGCGCGGCCTCCGGAATGGGGCTTCTCGCATCGAAAGAACTCGCCGCCGCCGGCGCGAAGGTCGTCCTGTGCGACGTGAACGCCGAGGCGCTGGAGCGCGAGGCGGCGGCCATCGCCGGGAATGCCGCCGTCGCCCGCGAGGGCGGCGTCGCGGCGCCCTGCCCGTGCGACGTCCGCGACTGGGCCGACGCGCAGAAGGCCGCCGCGTTCGCGCTGGACCGCTTCGGCCGCATCGACCTGCTCTTTAACTTCGCGGGCGGAAACGAGGCGCGCGTCTGCAACAGCCACGTCCCGTTCCACGAACAGCCCCGGGAAGTGATCGACTGGGGACTCGACGTCAATCTGCGCGGCCCCATCTACATGGCGCGGGCCTGCCTCCCGGCCATGGTCGCGCAAAAGGGCGGCGTCATCTGCCTCCTCGGGTCCGTGACAGGCTTCGAGGGCGACGGCAGCGGCGCGATGTACGGCACGGCGAAGAGCGGGCTCTTCAACTTCGTGAAAAGCCTGGCCAAGGACGGCGCGCCGCACGGGGTGCGGGCGTTCTGCGTTTCCCCGGGACCGGTTCTCACGCGCCCCGGCATGGCGGGCATGAAGACACTTCTCGGTCGCGCCGCCGAACCCTCGGAAGTCGTGGACTTCATCCTCTATCTGGCGTCGGAGAAGGGCGCCTTCGTCACCGGCTCGAACCACGTCGTGGACGGCGGCCGGCTTTGCATGTCCCGCTAACCCTCCGTGTTCGGAACGAGCTTGCGAAAACGCCGGAGCCGTGGCAAAGGCCCGGCTCCGGCGCGATTTGCGATCCGCTAGGGAGCGCAGCGTCCCGAAACGACCGTTTTGCGAGGTGCGTCGGCGGACGCGGGAATCGTGCTCGCCGCGAAAAGCGCGTTGCCCAGTCCGCGGAGGGCGGCGACGGCGGCAAGCGCCGTATCCGTCGCACGGGCTTCGGCTACGTTCATGTGAAGGCCGAAGCGGCGCCCGAGGGCGACAAGGGCTCCGGCCTGCCGAGCGACATCCGCAAGAGCGGCGAAATCGACGGCGAAGACGGCATGGGCGCGCGGCGCTTCGCGCAACGCCTCGTCGAGACGCGACGCCAGCGACTGCGCGCCGGACGCGGCGTCGGCGCGCTGGGCGGACGCGCTTCCGAAATGCGTCCCGCATTCAAGCCAACCGCCGTCGGGCGCGCGCCGCATCCAGAAACAGTCGTCGTCCGGCGTTTCGCCGAAGAGATTGGTTTTCAGGTTCTTGAAGTGCAGCAGCGTCGCGCCGTCCTGCGAGACGCGCCATCGGGGGCGAAGGCTCTGCGTGGCGGCGGAGAGAGACGCCTTGAGCGCGTCGAGGGGACGGTCGACCGGTCCCTCCGCAGGCGGGAACGGGAGGATCGCGCCGATGGAAGGCGCGTCGACGATGGAAATTCGTCCGGCATACGGAGCGGCGCTCGCCCAAACGGCGGCGGGACCTCCGGGACAGGCGGGCGAAGCGTCGCCGAGAAAGGGAAGGGAAGGGGAGGAGGGCAGGTGCCCCGCCGCGAAGACAAACGTGCCGTCGGCCGCGACGGCGAGTCGTTCCCGCAGAGAGGAAGCGACATCCGCAAGACGGGGGGGAACTGGCGATTCGTCGGGGGTGGGATCGTCCCACGCGACGCGGAACGAGAGCCCGGGACCGCCGAGCGGACCGAGGTCGAGCGTGAACGGCGAAGCGGAGAGCCCCGCGGCCGAAGGATCGATCCAGACCCGGTGGCGCAGCGGGGTGTCGGTCCAGCGCGGTTCGCTCCCGGCGCGGAGGCAGGGCGCGGCGTCGGCGGGGGTGCCGGAGCGGACGCGCGCGGCGACCTCCTCGACGAGCGAAGGATCCTCCGCGAGAACCGCGACGAGGACGCCGTCCACGATGTCGAGCCCGAGGACGATTCCGTGTTCGGGGAGATACCCGTGGCCGCTGAACTCCATGTAGCGCGTGCCGCGCGGGGTCGTCCGGAGCGGTCCGAGGAACGGCACGTACTTCACGCGCCAAAGAAACTCCAGAATGCGGGTCTTCCAGCCGACCGCGCTTGCGCCGGCAAGGTAGAAGCCCAGCTCTCCGCATTCGCCGTCCTTCGGGACGATCGACAGCGCCGAGCGGCGACCCGTGAGCCAGAACATCGTCCAGTAGGCGCCCGAATTTTCCTCGCGAACGTCCTCCGGATCCTCCCCGAACGCCCGGAGAGCCTCCTCGACGGCCGGATTCGACAGAAGGGCCTTTTCCTGGGACGCGAGGCCGCGGACGAGCGCGGCGGCGACGCTGCCGCGCGGAAGCGAGAGCAACAGCTTTTCGTCCGACGCGGGGTGGACGAAAAGCCAGAAGGCTAGGGCGGCGCCGCCGACGGCGGCCGCGGCCCGGCGCGCGGCGAAGCGGCGGCGCGGTGCCGGCGCCTCCGCCGCGACGGCCGGGCCGGACGGTTCCGGCGCGGCCTCCGTGACGACCTTTTCAGGCATGGTCGCAGCCGCAGGAGCAGCCGACGCCGTGCTTCACGCGGTCGTGCTCTTCGGCGCGCTTCGCGTCGTTGAAACGGTCGAGCGTGCCGACGAGATAGCCGGTGATGCGGCGGATGCGGTCGAATTTTTCGGAATGCAGGTGATAGCGAAGCTCGACCTCCTCGCCATCGACGCGGATGTCGATCGCGGACGGCATTTCGCCGAACTTTTCGACAGCGCGCTTCTTGTAGTTTTCGATTTCCGCGGCGGGCAGTTCTCCGCCCGTGACGTTGATTTTGCAGTCGGCCATTTGGAATCTCCGTTTCGATTCGTTGTCGCGACGGCGGCATTTCGGCGCCCCCGCCGCGGGTTGGATGGACGCGCGCCATTCTACCGCGCGCCGCGCCCGAAGTCCAGCCCGGAAAATTTAACATAATCTATATTATGCGACATAACTAGTTCTTGCGCGGGGACGGCGGAACGGCACTGCCCTATGGTAGAATCGGGGCCGATGAACAACTCCGCACCCACAAGCGAAACCCTGCGGCGCGTCGCAGGACGGAAGATTCTCGTGATCGGCGACACGATGCTCGACAAGTACGTCTGGGGCGACGCCTCGCGGCTCTCGCCGGAAGCGCCCGTGCCGGTCGTGCGCGTTTCGAAGGAAACGGCCGTCGCCGGCGGCGCGGCCAACGTCGCGTTCAACCTGGCGTCGCTGGGCGCGCGCGTGACGCTCTTCGGGCGGATCGGGCGCGACGCCGACGGCGATCGGCTCCGCGGGCTTCTCGAACGCGGCGGCGTCGCGCTCGCGGAAGGCTCCGAAACGCCCGACGGCGTGCCGACGATCGTGAAGACCCGCGTCGTGTGCCGCCGGCAGCAGGTCTGCCGGCTCGACAGCGAGGCGGAT
>CAMNCG010000153.1 GCA_946534105.1 uncultured Verrucomicrobiota bacterium | reverse complement strand
GAGGGATTCCTCGAGCGCCGCGGCGAGATTCAGCAGCGCGTAGACGAGGAGGTTGATCATCGTGAGGACGGGCGCCAGGACGTCGACGCCGCCCGCCCAGACCGCTCCGAACGCCAGCGCGAAGGCCAACAGCGAGGCCGCGAGCGGGTCGTCGCCCCGCCCGTGCCCGCGCCCTCCGGCGCGCCCGGGCCGCTCGGCGTCTCGCGCGCGACGAACCGCGCGGGCGGCGCCGAAGGCGGCATTTCGACGGGGCTTCCCGTGATCGCCCGCGTCGCCTTCAAGCCGACGCCGTCCGTCTCCCGTCCGCAGCGCACGGTCGATCTTTCGACCGGACGCGAAACCGAAATCCGCGTTCCCGGGAGGCACGACCCGTGCGTCGTGCCCCGCGCCGTGCCGCTCGTCGAGAGCGCCGTCGCCTTCGCGCTCTGGGACCTGCTTCTCGAAAACGCCGCCGCCGCGGCGAGCCTTCCATGAACGACACTCCGCCTCCCGTCCCGCCCCGGCCTTCGCCGCGGCTCATCGTGTATCCGGGCACCTTCGACCCGATCACGCTCGGGCACCTCGACCTCGTCGAGCGCGCGAGCGGCATCTTCGACCGCGTGATCCTCGCCGTCGCCGCCTCGTCGGCCAAGCCCGGCGCGATGTTCGGGCTCGACGAACGGCTCGAAATGGCGCGCGAGACCGTCGCCGGCCTTCCCAACGTCTCCGTCGAACCCCTGCCCGGGATGCTCGTCGACTTCTGCCACGCGCACGGCGCCCGCGTCGTGCTCCGCGGCCTGCGCGCGTACAGCGACTTCGAGGCGGAGTTCCAGATGGCGCTCACCAACCGCAAACTTGCGCCGGACATCGAAACCTTCTTCCTCATGCCCAAGGAGGAGCACAGCTGCGTCTCCTCCTCGACTGTCCGCGAAATCGCCGCCTACGCCGGCGACACCACGCCCTTCGTTCCGCCGCCCGTCCAGCGCCACATCGAGCGCCGCGTCGTCCTTTCGCGCCTCAACGGCCGCTCACCGGAGGGCCACCCGTGAAAATCGACCTCAAATCGCTGCAGGACGGGGCCGTCGCGAAGGTTTCCGGCGAAGATCCGGCGGAGGCGCTGGCGTGGGACTACGGTCCGCGCGACGTCGTGCGGCCGTCCGGGCCGATGAAGTGGGAACTCTCCGTGAGGCTCGTCGGCGCGGAACTTCTCGCGGAAGGGACCGCCGAGGCGGAATTTCGCGGCACGTGCTGCCGCTGCGGGGGGCCGCTCCGGCGCGTCTACGAGGCGGAAGTCTCGGTCGAGAGGCCCGTCGCGCCCGACGCCGCGGAGGCGGACTTGACTTCGGACTTGAGAGAAGCTATTCTCCTCGCCCTGCCCAACCACCCGGTCTGTTCCGACGACTGCCCCGGCCCCGCGCCGGCCGTCGCGGAGTCCGGCCCCGGGGACGCGCCCGAAGCGCCTCTTCCCGGCAGTCCCTGGGGTGCGCTGGACGAACTCTTCGGGGGTACGACTCACGAAAAACCACGCCCCCGGAACCCACCCAAAACCCCGAAAAAACACCACCAGCACAGGAGCTAGAAAATGGCAGTACCCAAACGCAAGAAATCCAAGATGAAGATCCGCATGCGCAAGGCCCAGAAGAAGGCCGACGTCGTGGCGGTCGGAACCTGCCCCGCCTGCGGCGCTCCCGTGCAGTCCCACCACGCCTGCCCGTCCTGCGGCACGTACCGCGGCCGCAAGGTGGTGTCGATCGGCGCTCCCGCCGCCGAGTAACGGCCATTCGCGAACCGGACGGCGCCGCGCCCTTTCCGGCGCGGCGCCCCGACTGCGATGCGAATCGCCGTGGACGCCATGGGGGGCGACCACGCCCCCCGCGAAATCGTAAAGGGCGCCGTCGAGGCGTCCCGCGCGTGGCCGGACCTCGAGATCGTCCTGCTCGGCGACGAAGCCGCCGTGAGGGCCGAACTCGCGGCGTGCCGCGCCGCGCCGTCGCCGAAGCTTTCGGTCGTGCACACGACGCAGACGATCGAAATGGGCGAAGCGCCCGCGCACGCCGTGCGCACGAAGCGCGACTCCTCGATCGTCCGCGGCATGACGATGCTCCGGCACAAGGAGGCCGACGCGTTCCTCTCCGCCGGTTCGACCGGCGCGATGGTCGCCGGCGCGCTCCTTTTCGTCGGCCGCGTCCATTCGCTCAAGCGTCCCGCGATCGGGACGGTCCTGCCGACGCTCGGCAAGCCGTACCTCCTGCTCGACATGGGCGCCACGGTGGACTGTTCGCCGCTGGAACTCGAGCAGTTTGCCGTCATGGGGTCGATCTACAGCCGGGCGGTCCTCGGCCAGAAAAAACCCTCCGTCGGCCTTCTCTCGATCGGCACCGAGGAAGAGAAGGGCGACTCCCGCACCAAGGAAGCGCACGCGCTTCTCAAGGCGAATCCGTTCGTGAACTTCGCGGGCAACGTCGAAGGGCACGATCTCTTCAAGGGCGAGATGGACGTCTGCGTCGCCGACGGATTCGTCGGCAACGTCGTGCTGAAGACGATCGAGAGCGAAGCCCGGGCGATTTCCGCGATGCTCCGCCACGAACTCACCCGCAATCCGATCCGGATCCTCGGCGCGCTTCTCGTGCGCGGCGGCGTCCGCCACCTCAAGAAGGTGATGGATCCGGAAATCTACGGCGGCGCGCCGCTTCTCGGCGTGAACGGCACCGTGATCATCACGCACGGCGCTTCCTCGCACAAGGCGATCTACCACGCGATCCGCGTCGCGGCCGAGTGCGTCCGCGAAGGCGTGGCGGAGAAAATCACGTCCCGCCTCTCCGACATGGAGAAGGCCCGCACGTCCGGCGTTTCCGCACTCCCGGCCGAAGACGCCGGCGCCGCGGTCCGTCCCGAAGTCCCGCACCTGCTTTCATGAACGCTCCAACTTTCCGCGCCGCGATCGCCGGAACCGGCTCGTACCTGCCGTCCCGCATTCTCACCAACGACGACCTCTCCAAGATGGTCGACACGTCGGACGAGTGGATCTACCCCCGCACGGGCATCCGCTCGCGCCACCTCGCCGCGGAAGGCGAAAATACGTCCGACATGGCCGCGGAGGCGGCCCGCCGGGCGATGGCCGCCGCCGGCGTCGCGCCGGAAGAAGTGGAGTTGCTGATCGTCGCCACGATCACGCCCGACTCCCCGCTCCCCGCGACGGCCTGCCACGTGCAGACCAAGGCCGGGCTCGCGAACGCCACGTGTTTCGACGTCACGGCCGCCTGCTCGGGCTTCCTCTACGCGCTCGACGTCGCGCGGCAGTTCGTCATGGCGGGGACGGTCCGCACGGCGCTCGTCGTCGGCGCGGAAAAGATGAGCGCCATCACCGACTGGACCGACCGCACCACGTGCATCCTCTTCGGGGACGGCGCCGGCGCGGCGGTGGTGCGGCGCGCGGACGAAGGCTCGCCGAACGGCATCCTTTCCTGCGCGACCGGTACCGACGGGTCGCTCGCGCCGCTGCTCTTCGTCGAGGCCGGCGGCTCGGCGCTCCCGACATCTGCGGAGACGCTCGCCGCCCGCAAGGGCTACGTCCGCATGGACGGGCACACCATCTTCAAGCACGCCGTGCGCAACATGGCCTCGGTCGCGCTCAAGGCCGTTTCCGACGCCGGGCTCTCGCCGGCGGACATCGACTGGATCGTCCCGCACCAGGCCAACATCCGCATCATCCAGGCCGTCGCGAAGGCGCTCGACGCCCCGATGGAAAAGGTCGTGACGAACATCGAGACCACGGGCAACACCACCGCGGCGTCAATCCCCGTGGCGCTCGACGCCGCAGTCCGCGACGGCCGCGTGAAACCCGGCCAGAACGTCCTCTTCGCCGCTTTCGGCGCCGGCCTCACTTGGGCCGCGTCGGTCGTGCGCTTCGGGCGCTGACCCCCGTTGCGGCGGCATGTCCGGCTCGTGCCTTCCACGCCTCGTCATCAAGGCAGTGACCAGGAAAACTAGGAGTACCGTGGAAATGCAACACAAATCTAGACATGAGGACTTTTCGTTGACTTTCGTTACAAGGGAATGATCGATTCCTTGCTAATTGCAATCCACACTTTGGAGAAACAGTCACCAGAGTGTGCAACATGAACATCGCCCAATCGAATTTCATCTCGTCGAGAATCAAGATAAGCCCATCGAATGGTCCCATCGTCGACTTTCCAAATAGCCGTGTGCGGTTTTGAAATCCGGTTCGGACATTTCCACCGCGATATTTCCATCCTGTCTTGGTCAAACACGGCAAAAGGTTTTCGGTTTTTTGTTATCATCAATGAATCATCGTCCAATGAAAGATCGAACCTTTCCCAACGGAAAAACTCATGATCGAGGTAGAACTCAAACCATTTTCCATCTCGCTCAATCCAAAAGGAACCAGAACAATCTAGGAGCGTTCCTTTCCTCACTATCGCAAATCTGAACTCCTCCGATGAGTACAATTTGGCATCAACATAGTCTGAAGACAGATATCTGAACCCCAGTACCAGGCAAACAAAAACAAAAAATCGGGAACAGCCATGCTTTTTCATTCTTTTGATCACTCCTAAAATCAATGAATCATTTATAGGTATATCCTGGAGGATAGTTATTCGATCCTCCTCGACTTGTAGGACTTGCAGCATTTTTGCCTTGCTTTTCAGGCGTCCATCTTCTGGTAAGTAAAAATACCCAACCGTGAATACTACGTCCAATGGGATGGTACAGATTGTCAAACACGGATTCTGGGATACAAGGCTTTTTGCCGAGGTCGTCATCACACAGACAAGCACACCCGCCACATAAACAAAGTACTTCCATACCGGCCATCGTTTAGGCGTCAGCACCCGAAACGTAACGAATCCATACAAGAGGCAAATTGGAAGAAACTTGAAGAGGCTGATAGAATAAAAATAGTGAGCCATATCGACAAGCCCACATTTTGAAGAAAGCTGATAGCCTGTTTCAATCAGAAAGAAGGATGGAAATTGAACAATGCCGAGGATCAAATATAGAAAACGCTCGAAAATACCTTCAGCATCCCAGTAATAAATGTTCCCAACCAATTGAAAAACGAATACGAATACCGCAATGCAAAAAGCAATGCAGATACTTTCTTCTTCAGAGTTGCCTAGGTTCATTCTCTTTCTTGGTTCTCGCCTGACGACTTGAAACCCTTGCATTGGAACAACAAAATAAGGTGCTTCTGTAATTCTTCGTCTCTGGCATTCATCTTCCTAGAAACTTGTTTCCATTTACCAGATTTCGAAACGAAGTTGCAAATGACCTTGTCTGCGGTGAAATTGACATTGAATTTCTCGCTCTTTATTACGAGCTTGGGTGCATACGTGACGAAACTCAACTGTCCGTGTAATGGCGAGGCCGATGCCCACTGAAGAAGCCGGGTCTTTTCGCATTGGGGAATACTTTCGTATGTCAATGTGTTAACCAATGTATTTTCGGAATAGTACGCAATTTCAACAGAGGAAAAAGCCGATTTCTCTGCTAATGTAGATTGTTCGTCAGAACAACCAGACATTATCAAACAAATAGCAATCCCCATGATTTTCATGATCGACAGCCGGAACATTAAACTGAACCTTTTCTGTCAATTCTCGCCAACGTGTCGTTGAACAAGCTTCTTCACTCCGTTTTTCAGCGCAACGACATACTCCTCGTCCATAGTTTCGTCAGGCTCCTTGAGATACGAAACAAGTCTGGCAATGTCGTTCGTTGAAAGCTCCCGCATGCTCGCAACGTACGACAATGCGTCATCCCGTAAATCGTACCGGCTGGACGTTGACTGGTCTTCGCCGCAAATGATCGAGATGGCAAGGAAAGCCGACGACAATTGTTCGGAACAATCAATTGCTTCATCACTGGCTCCTTCGTCTTCTTTCACAAACGACATGGATTTCCGGCGAATTGTGACGTGTACATCAGGACGCCTTTGGTTTTGATACGTCTTCATCGACTCAGGATAACGAAGTCCATTCGTTTGTGTTTCTCCGACATGTCGTAAGGCAGAATTAAGCCTAGCCATGTCATAGGCCGTAAGGAGAGTCATTGCCTGCGTGACCGCCGTGTTGTCGCGTTGGTCGCAGTCCAAGTATCCATCAACCAATAAATCTTCCCAATTGTCAGCATGTTCTTCGGTTGCATACACCTCTCCCGCCGACAATTGACATGGCACTTTGAGACAAGACAGCGACAGCGTCAAAGCACCACATGACAATCCAACGCGCAGGCAAGTGGATATGTTTGCTAAGATGCAATTAGATGCTCGTCCCGCAAGGCCGTTCTGTTCAATGACCATGTGGCCCTCCAGATCTGTCGAGCTTCCAATTGCACATGTTGCAGGATGCGATGGCAATGTCTATTTCTCGTTTTTGCGATTGAAGTCTCTTTTCGGCATCGTTACGATTTTCGCAGAAAAACGTGGCTTTCGCGAACGCCATAGAATATGCTCCACTACCATCCCATAGCCTGCAAAAACCTCCCATCAGGCCGCGGCGGGCCCGCGGCGCGGCATGGCGATGGCCGCGAGGACCGCGACGAGCAGGAGCGCCTGGTAGTAGAGGCTTCCGACGAGCGGGATCGGCGCGACTTCGACGCCGGCGGCCTTCGACAGGGACACCGCCATGAGAAGCTGCGCGCCGTAGGGAATCACGCCCTGGAGGATGCACGAGCCCGTGTCGAGGACGCTCGCCACGCGCTCCGGCCGGGCGCCGAAGCGCTCGGAAAGGGTCTTCGCGACCGGGCCCGCGACGATGATCGCGACGGTGTTGTTCGCCGTGAAGAGGTTGACGGCGAAGACGAGCGCGAGCACGCCGAGTTCGCATCCGCGCGCGCCGCGGACGGCGGAGCCGATCTTTTCCATCAGCCAGTCGATGCCGCCGTTGTGGCGGATCATTCCGAGCAGGCCGCCCGCGAGCAGCGCGACGATGAGCGTCTCGCTCATGCCGAGCGTTCCCTTGCCGACGAGGTCGAGGGCGTCCCAGAATCCGATTTTCCCGAACGCGATCCCGAGCGCGGCCGAAAGGAGCGTCCCGCCGAAGAGCAGGGCCATGACGTTCATGCCCGCGAGCGCGAGCGCCAGCACGAGCGCGTACGGCAGCACGAGCACGCATTCGCGCCAGCCGACGGCGTCGCGCGCGAGCTCGGCGGTCCCGCGGCCGAGCGCGGCGTACAGCGCCAGCGCCGCGAGCGCGGCGGGGAGGGCGATGCGGACGTTCGCGAGAAATTTGGCGCGCATCTCGATCCCCTGCGTGCGGGTGGCGGCGATCGTGGTGTCGGAAATGAGCGAAAGGTTGTCGCCGAACATCGCGCCGCCGACCACGGCCCCGACCATGACCGCGGGGTTCGCGCCGAGCGGGGCGACGAGGCCGGCGGCGATCGGGACGAGCGCGGCGATCGTGCCGCAGCTCGTTCCGATCGCGAGGGAGACGAGCGCCGACACGAGGAACATGCCGGCGAGCATGAAGCGGGCGGGGACGAGCGCCTTCGCGACGGCGACCGCGGCGTCCACCGCGCCCGAGCCCTTGGCGATCGTCGCGAACGAGCCGGCGAGGATGAACACCATGCACATGATCATGATGTTCGGTTCGCCCATCGCGCCCGCGTAGGCGTCGATCTTCTCTTCGAGGGACTTCGGGCGCCCGAGGAAAAGCGCCGCGGCGGAAGCGACGACGAACGCGATGGGCATGGGAACCTTGTAGAAGTCCCCGGCCTGGAGCGAAAGGCCCAGGTAGAAGGCGACGAAAACCAGGAAGGGAAGCAGGGCGAACCCGTTGGGCTTGGGGGATGTTTTGTTCATCGTGGGACTCGGTTCCGCGCCGCCGGTGCGTTCCGCGGGCGCTTCGCACCAGTCTACGAAAAGCCCGTTCCGATTTCAATCGCGCGCCCGGTACACAAAAAACGCTTTTTGTGCGATAATTCCCGCCCGTCCCGCACCGGAACCCTTTCCGCGGGGCCCGGCCGTCGCTCCGGCGGACCGGAACCAACGTCCTTTTCCAGCACCGTCCGAACATGAAGACAGCACTCGTCACCGGATCCGCGCGCGGCATCGGCCGCGCCATTTGCGAAGAGCTCGCGAGGAGCGGCGTCGCGCAGAACGTCGTCGTCTGCGACGTGAAGAAAGAGTGGTGCGACGAGACGGTGGCGGCGCTCCGCGCGATCGAAGGCGTGAAGGCGGAGTCCCTCGCGCTCGACGTGTCGGACGAGGCGTCGGTCGTCGCCGGCGTCGCCGAGGCGGCGAAGCTGTTCGGATCGCTCGACATCGTGGTGAACAACGCCGGCGTGACGCGCGACGACCTGCTGGTCCGCATGACCGCGGAGAAGTGGGACACGGTGCTCGACATCAATCTCAAGGGCGCGTTCCTCGTCACCCGCGAGGCCGGCAAGATCATGATGCGCGCCCGTTCCGGCTCGATCGTCAACATCGCCTCCGTCGTCGGCCTCATGGGCAACGCCGGGCAGGCGAACTACAGCGCCAGCAAGGGCGGCCTCATCGCGCTCACGAAGACCACGGCGCGCGAACTCGGCGGCCGCGGCGTCCGCGCCAACGCCGTGGCGCCCGGTTTCATCGACAGCAAGATGACCGAAGTGCTTCCCGACGCCGTGAAGCAGCAGATGCTGTCCGTGATCCCGATGAAGAAGTTCGGCAAGGTCGAAGACGTCGCGAAGGCCGTCGCCTTCCTCGCTTCCGACAACGCCGCCTACGTCACCGGCCAGGTGATCAGCGTGAACGGCGGCATGCTCATGCCGTAGGCGCGCGGGCGGGCTCCCTCCAGAGCCGAGCCGCAGGATTTTCCAGATCGCAAGACCAACCCAACCACCCCAACCCAACCAAGGATCCAACACCATGACACTCGAAGAAAAAGTCAAGCAGATCGTCGTCGACAGCCTCAAGGTCGAGGCTTCGCAGGTGACGCCCGCCGCGTCGTTCCTCAACGACCTCGCCGCCGATTCGCTCGACACCGCCGAACTGATGATGAACATCGAAGACGCGTTCAAGCAGTACATCGGCGACAACATCCCCGAAGAGGAAGTCGCGAAGTTCGACACCGTCGGCTCGGTCATCGAGTTTCTCAAGGGCAAGGGCGTTCCCGAGAACCTCGACTAGCGTTCTCCCTCCGTGC
>CAMNCG010000152.1 GCA_946534105.1 uncultured Verrucomicrobiota bacterium | reverse complement strand
GAGGAGAAGGGGGCGCTTGTCCCGTCCAACCGGATGTATTCCGAAATCATCGGACGCTACCTCACGCGCGACGAGCAGACGAGCATGCTCCAGTCCATTCCGGACGTGCCGTGGGCGACGCCGGATGGCCTCGACATGCCGGGTCTCATGGCGGCGTTCCAGGCGTTCTGGCGCGAGAACAGCGGCGCGGACCGCCACGTGTTCGACTACCGCGAGGCGACGCCGCATCTCGTCCTGATGGCCTTCCTCCAGCGCGTCGTCAACGGCGGCGGGCGCATCGTGCGCGAAATGGCGTCCGGCAGCGGCCGTCTCGACCTCTGCGTCGAATTCCGCGGCCACCGCTACGCCGTGGAAGTCAAGACGTCGAAGAACTTCGCCGGGGAAAAGTCCTACGGGCAGCTTGCCAAGTATCTCGACACCCTCGGCCTTTCCGAGGGCTGGATGGCGGTGTTCGACGTCGATTCCGCGAAGTCCTGGGACGAGAAGATCTACACCCGCGACGAAACATTCGACGGTAAGACGATTCACGTGATCGGGCTGTGACTCCCGCAGGCAGCCTGCACGCCGCCGGCCGCGTCGCGTCGGTGAAGACAGGTGAAATGCGGACATGGCGGTCCTCTTCCGCGGAAACGTGCCGCCGTCGGATTGTTGCCTTGCCCAATCGGGACAGTTTGAATGAAACCAACGCTTCTGCGCAATGTGCTTTTCCTACAAGCCAGCGACGGCATGCATTCCGTTCGACGAAGGAATGCCGTTGAACGAATCGCCGTGGCGAATGGTTGGGTTTTGCGGTCCAGCCGCTACGCCGTGGACGAATGCGGCGGATGTCTGCTTCGACGCGCAAAGGACATGCTGCCGTTTCAGAGCATGGCTCGCAAATGGTCGCTTGATGGAGTCATTCTGGAATGCGACGAGGCTCGCTACGGGCGCATATCGCTTGCGCAGTTCGGGACTTTGCCAACTGTGCTGATCGACCCTGGTGCGCCGCCACGCGGCAGACACCGCTCCGCCGTAATGCGGGACGAGTCCGCCATCGGCGCAATAGCTGCGCGGGAGTTACTGGAATCAGGCTACGCCAGCTATGCGTTCGTCCCGTGCTTTGACGATCCGCTCTGGAGCCGTGATCGCGGGAAGGGCTTCGCGGCCATCATCGGCGCGGCCGGATTGCGCATCGCCGTTTGCGCGGCGGGCGCGCAGGCGCTTGCCTCCATGCCAAAACCAATTGGCGTCTTCGTCGCCAACGACATTGCGGCCGCAAACGTTCTGCGCGTCTGCCGCGAACTCGGACTTCGCGTCCCGGAGACGGTGGCCGTAATTGGCGTGGACGATGAAAGGAATCTCTGCGAATCTGCGAAGCCAACACTTTCAAGCATTGCCATCGATTTTGAGCGTGAAGGCGAAGCCGCCATGCGGCTGCTCACGGAAATGCTGGACGCGCCGCGCGTGGCGTTTCCACCCCGCAAATGCTGCTTTGCGGCGGTCGTGCGGCGCGAATCGACTCGATTTGATGCCTACGGCGACGCCCGCCTCAGGCGCGGGTTGGAGTTCATCCGGCTAAAGGCGTGCGAGGGCATCGTCCCAAACGACGTGGCGAAGGCGATGTTCGTGAGCCTTACGCTGGCGAAGCGCCTCTTCCGCCGAAAGGCGGGAACGACCATTCTCGCCGAAATCCACGCCGTGCGCCTCGCAAAGGCGAAGGAAATGCTCGCGAGCGGCATGCTCCCGGACATCGTGGCACAGGAGTGCGGCTACAGCTCCGTCAACGATTTCCGCCGCGTCTTCAAGCGGCGCATCGGCACAACGATTAGACATTGGCTGAAGAAGCCATGAGGCGGTGTGTCCTATTTGTGTTTTTATGAAAAGCCCGTTTTGGCACCAAATCGCATCTGCGGCGTAGTATCATTGTTCGCGTTACGAACGCTTGGGTCCGGGCAATCCGACTGGCGGCGTTCGTGGAAAGGAAAACGCCATGCACAACAGAACAAAATCACTCGCGGCCTCGTCCGGCGCGGCCCTGGCACTTGTCCTCACGGCATCCGCCGACACCTACACGTGGACCGGTGCCGTAAACGGAACCTGGAACACCAGCAACCTCAACTGGGAGAATGGCGCTGGCACCGCCGTGGCGTGGAGCAACGATTCGCCGCCGAACGACGCCGTGTTTAATGGGTCGAGCACGAAGACGATAACTCTCAACACCCAGCGCGCCGTCGGCAACTTCACCTTGAACGAAAACGGATACAAGTTCATTGGTAACGGCCCCCTCGCCGTGGACGGGACTCTTTCCATCAACAAAAGCGTCCAGATACTGGTTCCGCTCGGCTCGGCGGCCTGTCCGATTTATGTCGCCAACGATGCGTGGCTCAAGCTTGGCGCTTCGGCCGGCAATACGAACACCGTTTCCGGCCGCATAATCGGCGAATGTCCGGTTGGTTTTTCGTGGCCCACCAACACGCACTTCCTTGCCGAGCGGAGTTCCTCTTCCGCCGCCGGGGGCGGCGCCATGATCAAATCCGGCGCCGGCGTCACGAACGACGTGGGCACTCTCTCGGTGCGCAGTTCGCTTCTCGTCCAAAGCGGCGTCGTGCGCGTCTCCTCCGGCAAGTTCAACATCGGCGACGGCAGCGGTGAAACCGATGGCGGCAATGCCCTCATCCTTGTCGGTGGCAACGGCTCCGGCTACGACGACGCCTACGGGCGCCTTGTCGTGGCCGCCGGCGCGGAGATTGCGACGCCGGAGGAGACCTGGTGCGGCACCGTAAACGCCGTTGACGGGATTGACTGGCAGGCACAGGCGAATCGCTACGCTCAGGTTGAGGTTTACGGGCGCGTCCATTTGCCGAACGTCAAGTGGTTCAACGCCAGGGGTTCCGCCTCGACGCTCACCGTCGGCGGCGGAGGAGAAATGCTCGTCGGGACCCTGCGCCTCAGCAGCGGCGACGAACTCTCCGTCGTGAACCTCGCCGGAGGCGGGACGCTCAGCCTCCGCAATTTCGAGATCGGCTCGTCCGCCAGCGGCTATCCCTGCGAAATAAACTTCGACGGCGGCATCGTCCATCCTCTTCCGGTCGTGGGTTCCATCGACAAGGCGAAATTCCTCGGCGAAAAGAACAGCAGCGACTGGAACAACGTTTCACTAAATGTTTTGTCCGGCGGCGCGATCTTCGAGACTGTCGAAGAGACCGCCTACTGCAACCTTCCCTTCGTAAGCGGCGTATCCGCGGGCGAACGGGATGGCGGCATCACGGTGCGTGGCGGCAATTCGAAGGTGTTCGTCATGGCCGTAGCGGGGAGTTCCTACAACGGCCCGACCGTCGTCGAAAGCGGAGAACTCCAGGTGCGCGCCGCGAACGGACTCCCCTCCGGCACGGTCCTGAAGGTCGGCACCGATGGCCGGGTCGGCTTCAACACCTACGCGGGCGAGTCTCCAGACGTGGCGCAGACTGTGGCCCGCGCGGAGGGCACGGGCCTCATCTACAACAACTCCGGACTTACGGTGACGGGGGGCGTCTCGCCAGTCTTCGGCGGGCGCTACGGGACGCTCTCTTTCCGCAAACCGTGCAACCTGAGCGGGTCGCTCGACATCCCGGGCGACGCCGACGGCTGCGGGTGCGTGAAGTTCGAGGGCGCGGGGCAGAGCCTCGCCAACCTCACGCTCCGCGTCGCGGACGCCTCCGCGCTGGCGCAGGACAAGGGCGGGGCGTTCTACAAAGTCGTCGACGCCCCGAACGGTTTCGCAGCCGGCGGCGCGCGTTTCGCGGCGCTCGACCTGCCTGGAGGATGGGACGTGCGCTATACGGACAATGCCGTCTATCTCCGCCATGTCGACGCAACGGTGGTCTTTGTGCGATAGGGGGACCATGAAAGCCGGCGTGCCGCTTTGCATCTGCCTCGGCGCATGTTGCCTTGCCTTCGCGGCGGAAGAGTCTCCACCCCCGGCGCCGGAGGCGTGGCTCGACGCTGTTCGCGAGCGCATAGCCGCCGAGTTCGCGGGAATGGAGGGCGATTTCCACCGCGAACGTCTGGAGATGCGTCTTGAGGCCGCCGAGCGGCTTGCCGACATTCCGGAGCGCTCGATGCTGCTCGATGCGGAGCTTGACGAATTCCGCTCCTACTTCGAGGAGGCCTTCGCCCTCTGGGAGCAGGACCCTCTCAATCCAGTCGTCAAGGCGGTGGAACTGAACCTCGCCGATTTTGAATCGTTTCCAGACGCCATCGCGGCGGTCCGCGCCCTTGGCGGCGCGCCCTCCGTCCTGCGAGTTCCGGCCGGCGACTACCTGATCGGCTCTGTCGCGACGGGCCACGTCATACGAGGACTCTGCCACCTCGACTTCGGCGGCGTCACCAACTGCGCCATCATCGGCGATTCCCCCGAGACGACGCGCATCGAGTTCGGCGTTTATTCCCGCGTAGGCGTCAACCTCGACGGTTCGCGCAACTGCACGGTCGCGAACCTCGACCTCTCATGGAGCGAGGCTCCTTTTTCACAAGTCCAAATTGAATCCTACGACAGCGTCAACTTCACCGCCGTCGTTCGCCACCATCCAGGAACGCTGCGCCCCGACGATCCGCGCTTCCTTTCGCGCAGCAAGAAAGCCCAGGTGTGCATCATGTTCGACAAGGACGGAAAATACCTTCAGGAGCGCGGAATCTCGCACCCGTTTTTCGCGATGAAGGCAGAGGACCTTGGTGATGGCCTCTTCCGCATCTGGTTTGACAGCCGTCCGCGCTGGATTACCCAGGACATTAGAAAATACCGTCCCGTTCCAGGTGACGTGCTTTGCATCGTCGAGCGCGGACATGGCGAACCGGTGCACATCGACCAGTCCGAGTTCCTGAATCTGCACCGGGTCTGGTTCCACAACTCCCCGGGCGGGACGAGTTCCAGCCGCTGGGCGCGCGGCTTCACGGAAGACCACTGCCGCGTCTTCCCCAAGTCGCCCGACCTCTTTCTTTCCACAAACGCCGACACCTTCTATTCCCCGTGCGGCTCGCATCTGGCGCATTGCGAATTTGAGCGCATGGGCGACGATGGCGCGAACTGCCTCGGAGAAGGTTCCGAAATCCTGGAGCGACGCGACGCAAGGACGCTCGTCGTCGGACGTTTCGCCGGACGCCTGCGCGAAGGCGACATCCACCTGATTGTCCACGCGATGGACAGTCGCATCCTCGGGGAGTTCCGCGTCGTCGCCGTTGAGGGCGACACGCGCCTCTCATCCGTCTCCGGCGCGGGCGTCCCGCGCGCCGACGACGCGACCATCGCCATCACATACGACCGAGATCTGCCAGAGGATATGACAACGGCCTTCGATGCTGGCGCGATGGATCTTGCAACGCACAAGGAAATTGCACATGGATTTGGCAAAGCCAAGACGGCCGCCGATCTGCTTTTTGCTCCGCTTGCATATGGAACGGGTTTTACCATGCGCGACTGTAGAATCCACGACATGCGCGGGCGTGGCGCAGTTGTGCAATGTTCCAACACCGTCATCGAGAAATGCATTTTCGAGAACATCTTGCAGGGCGTCGAACTGGCTGGCTACACGCACCACCTTGAGGGATTCCCGCCGCACAATGTCGTGCTACGCGGAAACACCATCCGCGACTGTGCCTGGGGCGTTACTTCGTGCTTTACTGACGTGAATGGCGGCGTCCACGACGAAACGCCGATCCGCTGGATTGAAATTTCGTCCAACCGTTTCGAAAGTGTGAAAGCGCCCTTCCGCCTCCGCAATTCCGCCGACGTGACGATGCTGGACAACGTGGAAATGTGAAATGGACAGAACAAATAGAATAGCCATTTTCGCCGACCT
This sequence comes from uncultured Verrucomicrobiota bacterium, assembly GCA_946534105.1. Taxonomy (GTDB): domain Bacteria; phylum Verrucomicrobiota; class Kiritimatiellia; order RFP12; family UBA3636; genus UBA3636. Next base: position 3,383 of record CAMNCG010000152.1, on the reverse strand, counting down.
GCACTATACGGTTGAGTCCGGCAGACTAAAGGGCGAAGTCCTGCGATGGGCCGTCAGGGAGGCCTCGCGGCGCGGGTGCGAGGCCATCGTCTGCGCCGGCGACATGATCGGCAGCGGCCGCAAGGCCGAGGCGGACGCCGTCGCGGCGATTCTCGCCGAATCGGCGCTCCCGGTCTCCTTCACCCCCGGCAATGCGGAACTGCGCTGCCCCGCCGAGAGTGCAGAGGCGCTGGCCATTCTCGCCGGCGCGCCACCGCCAGATGGCGTGATTCTTGCAGATTCGTCGCGGGGGTGGTGGGACGGCGCGCTCGGAGATCGCGCCCTACCAGCCGGGATGCTGGTCGTCACGCACGTTCCGCCACCTTGCGGCTCGCACGGAGTGCTCGCCCCACCCCTCGTCGTCGCGGGCCACACCCACCGCGACTCCGAAGCGCCCGGCCTCTCCATCGTGCGCGGTCTCGATCCCGACAAGGCCCTGGGCGGACCTCCCGCCTTCGCCATCTACGGCCGCGATGCCGACGGCGCTTGGCGTCGCGAGGAAGATGTGGCTTTCCCAGGCGTCTCCCCAAGCGAATGGGACGCATCGTTCCGCCGCGACTTTCTCGACGATCTTGGTCTCGCCACAATGGACGACCCATTTGGCGGCCTCGATTTCGCAATTAGGAACGGCGTCCGCTGCATCGAGTTCCGCGCCCGCAGCTGGAAACCGGAGGACTCCGACGTCTTGCGCGCCAAGGTTCGCGAATGGCGCGCGTCTGGGGGGCGAATCCTCTCCCTGCACCTGAACGAGTTGTCGTTCGCATGCGGCGCACTCGAAGGTCGCACCCTACCATCGACCGCGCAGGGCGTCGATGGCCTTCGCGGAGACTGCCGCGATGCGGTCGCGCTCGGCTGCGACCGCGTCACGCTTCACGTGCCGAAGATCCCAGCCGCAGACTACGACGCCTCCATCGATCTCATGCGCCGCGCCTACGCCGAGTCGCTGGCCCCGCTTGCGGGGACAGGCATCGCCATCGGCGTGGAGAACATGCACACCACCCCAGCCGACAAAGAAGACTTTTCGCGCCGCCGCTTCGGCTACACGCCGGAGGAGTGCAAACGGCAAATCGCACTGCTGCGCGATATTCCTGGCCTGCGCGTCGGCTTCCACATCGACATCGGCCACGCCCGCAACAACGCGCCATTCTCCACGCAGTTTCCAGTCGGGGCTTGGTACGAACAGCTTGGCGCCGAGGTCAATGGCATGCATATCCACCAGGTCGAGCGGAATTCAGACGGCTCCTTCCGCAACCACAGGCCCCTGCGCGGCTTCTTCGAGCCGCTCATTTCGCTTGCCTCGCTTGTCATGGCACGGCAGCGCGGCATCCTGCCGCGGGCGCCAATGTTCCTTGAAATCCGGGACGGCCTCGGTCAGGAATCGTGGCTTGCGCTCGCCAACGCCGCTTCCCGCGCCTCATCTTTGCTATAATGTCGCGCCGATGAACCGAAGCGATTTCACTGCCAATTGGCACACCCACAACTTCAGATGCCGCCATGCGCGGGGCGACTTTGCCGACTACGCGCGCGCCGCCATCGACGCCGGCATCACCGTCCTGGGCGTCTCCGACCACTGTCCCACGCCCGACGATCGCGACATTGGCGTCAGGATGTTCCACTCCGACCTACTGGGCTACATCGACGGCTTCCGCGCGTCGCGCGACGCCGTGCCAGGCGTGAACTTGCACCTCGGCGTGGAACTGGAGCACTACCGCGACATCCTTCCCGCATACGCGGAGGAGTTGCTTTCGCGCGGTGTCGAATACATTGCCGGAGCGACGCACTTCTTCATGTCGCGCGATGGCGAAAAGCTCTCCGCATGGAACGAAATTGCCGAAAGCGAGCAGCCGCGGCGCGCCCTTGAATATGGAGACTTTGTCGTCGAGATGATTGAGTCCGGGATTTACGCCTTCATCGCGCATCCGGATCTCATCGGCTGCTTCTGCGACCGCTGGCTGCCAGAATGCGAGCAGGCCACGCGCAAGATAGCGGCGACCGCGCGCGACTGCGGAATTCCTCTTGAAATCAACACGTCGGGCTACAACAAGCCACTAAAGGTGGACGCCGGCACGGGAGAGCGGCGCGCCCAGTATCCATGGGAGCCTTTCTGGAAAGCGGTGGCCGAGGAAGGCGCGACCTTGATTATCAATTCAGATGCCCATCTGCCCGAATCAATCGTGCAGAGGCTCGATGACGCGCTGGCGCTGTGTGACCGTTGCGGTATCGAACCGGCAGTCTTCCCCAAAGTCTCCAACAACCGGCTCTGTTGCTGAAGCGGAGAGGCTCCGTTCGGCTTGGGGGTAGTGGCAATTGCCCTGCGGGAAGGAGGAGGCGTAGGAGCTCGGGGAGGGACAACCCTCTGCTTCTCCTTGGAAAAGGATGACCGATTGCCCCAGCCCGTATCCCTGATTGCGCTCCGGTTGGGCGTTTGCTAGAATTGAAGCCGTGAACGACACGGAGCGCATCATGGCGGGCAGAACTCGAAGCAGGACATACGACGTGCTGGCGGTCTCCTCGACCGTCCACAAGGCCAACGCGGACTACCTCGCGGGAATCCTGCGCTACGCCTCTGTCCGGCCCGACTGGCGGCTGTGGCTTTTCAACCCGATGGCGGACTACTCCTTTGGAAACGTGTTGCCGACCCGCCGGGCGAGCAGACGTTTACGGCCGGCGGCGAACTTTACTTGCTGTCGATGCATGCGGGCGGCGGAAGCATTGGCTCTTACATGACCGGCATGTTCTGCGGCAGCCGCGCCTGGAGCGACTACCGGAACAGGACCGCCGAGACGCTGCTTTTTGACATTGTGCCGTGCCGGCGGAATGGTGTCGTCGCGCTGGTCGATCTCAAGACGCATGAGGTGGTGCCGCATACGGGAACGCTCGCCGTAGGCGAGATGGAGTTCATGGGCACGGGCGTCATCGCCCAGTCCGCGACGGTCAGTTCCCTGTCGGCATTTGTGCTCACTGTGAGGTGATTCGGAAGCCTTGACATGTGGCGCGTCTCGGAGGGTGTGCTGACGGTCGGCGGGATGCTGTACCGGCCGCCGCTACCTTTTACCTTGATAATCAGGTAGGATTTTGGGCTGGTGAAATTCCTCTGGCGCACGCATGTCCAATGTAAGCGAACTTTCTGGGCGGGGCGTTGCCGCAAGCGCAAATGCGGCAACGCCCATCGGTGCTGACTGGCTTTCTGCCGACAAGTGCCCGTTGGTTGTCAATGAAGATAACGACCACTTTTTCAAGCTTCCTGCTTCGTGGATGACACGAGAGGGGCTCGTTCGCTATCTTGATGCACTACCATCCCATAGAAATGCAAGAAGCCTCCCCCGATAACGCAACGCCGATGG
>CAMNCG010000151.1 GCA_946534105.1 uncultured Verrucomicrobiota bacterium | reverse complement strand
GCCCGCCTCGGCGCCGGGAAAACCCGGACGCGGGGAAAAAACGGCCCGCGCCGCAACGCGGCGCGGGTCCGTGGCGAATTTCCCGGAAGCGCGGCTCAGAAGGTGACCGCAAGCTTTCCGGTGACCATGTGTCGGTCGTCGGGATGCTCGCCTTCCTCGTCCTTCTCGAAGCGGCCCCACGCGTATTCGAGCGCGACGGAGGCGTGCTCGTCGAACGCCCACTCGGCGCCGGCCGCGAGCTGCGTCTCCGGCATTTCCTCGGGAAGGAAGTCCTTGGAGCCTTCGTAGCGGCACGCGAGCGTCCAGTCGTCCGCGACGGCCCAGGCGAGGTCGACGGCCCAGGCCTGCGGCTTGCCGGCCTCTTCGCCGCAGATTTCGAGGTCGTCGAGCGCGGCGACCCATTCGGCGCTCGCGGTAAGCGCGTCCAGTTCGGCGACGACCGCGAGGTTGACGGCCGGCGCGCCGTCGTAGCTCCACGGGACGTCGAGCCCCTCTTTCTCCGCCTCCTTGGACAGGTCGTCGTAGAGGTCGGCGATGGCGTCGCGCAGGCCCGCTTCGCCGATGTCGGAGAGGAACGCCGCGGAGAACGAAAGGCCCTCGGCCGGCGCGAGTTTCGCGAACGCGGCGTACCCGGCGTCGTCGGGATCGTCCGTGTAGTCCTCCAGATCGCCCTTGAGCTCGCCGCCGAAGACGTAGGCGCCGGCCTCGAAGACGTCGTCGCCCCACTTCAGGCCGACGGACGCGGCGGAGATTTCGCCGAGTTCGAGCGTGAGCGGATCGGAAATCAGCGCGGTTTCGAACGTGCCGAACGGCAGGTACAGCAGGCCGCCGTGCAGGACGACGCCCTCGACCTCCGCGAATTCGTACTCGAATTCCGCCGAATCGAAACACAGGTCCTCGCCCTCTTCGTAGAGGAGCGCGACCGCGACCGAAAGGCGGTCCGACACCTTTCCGCCGAGGTCGATTTCGGCGGTGTCGAAATTCACGTCGAAATCCTTGTCGTCGCCCTGCTTGGTCCAGCCGGCCGTGACTTCCAGGGTCGCGGAAAGTTCCAGTTCCTTCGCCGCGGAAAGCAGCGGGAACGACGCGGACTCCTCTTCCGCGGGGGCGGCGTCCTGCCCCGCGGCGGCGACGGCCGCGGCGCAAAGGGCCGAGGCCATGATGTTCGGTTTTTTCATTGTTTTTTTTGTGGGTTGTTTTCCGGACGTCCGGCGATCCGCCGACCCTCCCGGTTTGTTTGACGCGCCAAAGTTTATTAGATATTTCTAATTTTTGCAAGAAAAAAAAGTTCTGCGAGGAAGGGGGCGTCAGCCCCGTTCCGCGCGGCGCAGGGCGGAAAGGGTCGCGGCCGCGGTCTTTTCCCAGGAAAAGGAGGCCGCGCGGGCGCGGCCGGCGGCGGCGGCGCGGCGGCGCGCGGCGGGATCGGCGAGAAGGGAGGAAAGGACCGACGCGAAGGCGCGCGCATCGCCGGGCGGCGCGTAGAGCGCGGCGTCGCCCCCGACTTCGGGAATGGATCCGGCGGCGGCGGCGACAACCGGGAGGCCCGCCGACATCGCCTCAAGGACCGGCAGACCGAATCCTTCGTAGCGGGACGGGAAGACGAGCGCGTCCGCCGCGGCGTAGAGGGAGGCAAGGTCCTCGCGCGAGGCGTATTCGAGCCGCGCGGCGCGCGAAGGATCCGGCAGGGCGGCGAAGGCGGCGCGGAGCGCGGGCTCGCCGCGGCGGGGCCGACCCACGACGACGAGCCGGTGCGGAAACGCCCCCGCGAGGAGTCCGAAGGCTTCGACGGCCGTTTCGAGGCTCTTGTGCGGATAGGAATTCGACACGACGAGCACGAACGGAGCCCCTCCCGCGAGTTCCGCGCCGCGGACGCGGCGGGAAGCGGCGGCTGCGACGTCCGGCGCCTCGAAAAGCGGATCGGCGGCCTCGTGCGTGACTGCGATTGCGCCCGGGTCGGCGCCCGGGACGAACCGGAGAATTTCGCCCTTCGAAAACTCCGAAACGGCGAGCACCGCCGCACTGCGGCGCACGGCCGCCGGAACGAGGACGCGCATGGCGAGCAGCGCCGCCGGGGGAAAGTCCTCCGGGAAGCGCTTGTACTGCATGTCGTGGATCGTCGTGACCTGCGGGCACGGCGCGCGCAGGAGCGCGGCGTTTCCGGGATTCCAGAGAGCGGACGCGCCTTCGCGCCGGAGGGCGCGGGGCAGAAGGACGTTCTCGTGGAAAAGGCGGCGCGGACGCGACGAGGCGGCGCATCCGGTGCGGACGACCCGGACGCGCGGCGCGCCGGCGAGGTCCGCTTCGAGCACGGCGGCGTTTTCGGCGTTGGCGAACACGGCGAGGCGCTCGTCCGCGGCGAGGAGCGGAGGCAGGGCGCAAAGCGTGCGCCGCAGGTACGTCTCGGTGCCGCCGACCTGGCCGGGCACGAGAAAGAGCGCGTTGACCGCGAACGTCCTCACGGCGCGCGCCTCCGGGCCATGCGGTCGTAGCAGAACACGATCCCGCGCGCGACGAGCGCGTGCAGGAGCGCCGACGGCGCGAAACGGCCCGCGTCGGCGCGCGCGACGGCGAGCTCCTCGGCGAACTGGCGGCGGTAGTTCGCGCCGCTGATGGAGCCGGGCGTCCAGCGGAAAGACGCGAGCGGGGGGCCGGGCACGACGGCGGCGCCGCCCTGGCGCCAGAGGCGGAGCGTCCAGTCGTAGTCCCACGCGGCGACGAGATCGGTGCGAAGGGCGCCGGCCCGGTCGCGCGCCTCGCGGCGGAAAAACGACGCCGGCTGCGAAACGTAGTTCAGGGTGCGGATCGCGGCGTGGCAGGAAAGGGGGAACCAGGCGTTCTTGAAGGCGGTGACGCCCCGCCGGATCTCGGCGCCGGAGGCGTCGACGATCCGGCATCGCCCGAAGCACAGCGCGGCGCGCGGACGGCGCGCGAAGACCGCGGCGGCGCGCTCCAGGGCGCCGGGGGCGAGCACGTCGTCGGAATTGAGCCACGAGAGGAACGCGCCGCGCGCGGAGGAAAGCCCCTGCTCGATCGCGGCGGCGGGACCGCCCTTCCCCGTCTGGCGCACGAAGCGCGTGTCCGGGTGGGCGAAGGAGCGGACGATCGCCTCCGTGCCGTCGGTCGAACCGCCGTCCACGACGACGTGCTCCACGCGGACGCGACCGCCCTCGCGCTGCGCGGCGACGGAACGCATCGTTTCGGCGAGGAACCGCTCCGAATCGAGCGTGGGCGTCACGACCGTGAAAAACGGCGCGGCGCCGCCCTCCCCCGCCCCGCCGCGCGCGGGCGCTCCGGAACCGGCCGCCATCACGTCTCCGGCGGGTTCGGGCCGCTCCAGGAGACCGGAAGGGACACGAGACCGTCGAACCACTTGCGGTTCTGGACGCGAAGCAGCAGCGTGTGCTCCAGACGATGGTAGTTCGTCTTGTGGTCCCAGCTGTGGAGCGAGAAGGAAAAGATGTACTCGCCGACCTGGAGCGTGGAGGTGTCGATCTTGAGGTCGATGCTGCCGTCGCCCTCGATGAACGGGATTTCGTGCCCGGAAATCTGCGTGTTGCCGCCGAAAATGCGGCGCCCGGAAATCGAATCGTCGATCGCGAAGCCGACGACCGGGCGCTCGATCCGCCGGTCGGCGTGCCAGCGCAGGCGGAAGACGGGATCGTCCGTCGGGCAGTCCGCGCTCTTCGTCTTCTCCTCGCCCGTCTTCGGATCCACGAACGCGGCGCTTGTGAAATGCGCGGCGGACTGCTCGCCCCACTCGTGGTCGTCCACGACCATCGACTCCTTCATCACGCTGTCCGACATGTACCGGTCGGTGACGAGCGTGGGATCGCCGAGGCCGGCGAGGCGCCCGTGCGAGAGGTAGGCGATCCGGTTCGCGATGCGGCGGATCGTGTTGAGGTCGTGGGTGATGAGAAGGAGCGTCTTGCCGGAATTGCGGAACTCGTCCATCTTGTCCATGCAACGGCGCTGGAAATCCGCGTCGCCGACGGCGAGGACCTCGTCCACGAGAAGGATGTCGGGATTGACCTGCACCGCGACGGAGAAGCCAAGGCGCACGTACATGCCCGAGGAGTAGAACCGCACCGGCTGGTCGATGAAGCTCTCCAATCCGGCGAAGGCGACGATCTCGTCGAATTTCCGGCGCATCTCCGACGCCTTGATGCCCATGATGGAGCCGTAGAGCATCACGTTCTCGCGTCCGGTGAGGTCCGGGTGGAAACCGGCGCCGAGCTCGAGAAGAGAACTCACGGTGCCATGCGTCCGCACGGAACCCGAAGTCGGGGTCAGCGTCCGCGCGATGATCGAGAGAAGCGTGGACTTTCCGGCGCCGTTCGCGCCGACGATGCCGACCGTCTCGCCCTTGTAGACCCGGAGCGAAACGTCGTCGAGCGCCGTGAACTCGTGCGCCCTGCGGCGCATCACGCGGTCGAGGACCGCGGCCTTGAGCGAACGCCCGGCGTCGGAGAGCCGGAAGCGCTTCGTCACGTGATCGACCTCGATCGCGACGGTCCTGTCGTCCTTTTCGCTCACAGCACGTCTCCGAATTTGCGGTTTCCGGCGTTCAGCGCCGCAAGCCCGGCGGCGAGCGCCGCGAGGCAGACGAGCCCCGAGAGCCACACCGAAGAGGCCGGCACGGCGGCGGCCCACTCCCGAGGAATCAGTTCGAGTCCCATGAGCCCCCGCCGGTACATCGCGAGCACGCCGGTCATCGGATTGAGGAAGACGAGGAATTTCAGCGGGTCGGGCGCGGGAAAGGCCGCAATCTGCATTTCCGGGTAGTAGAAGACCGGAGTGAGAAAGAACCACGCGAGCTGCCCGACGCCGACGATGTGCTGGGCGTCGCGGAAAAAGACGTTGGCGGTGCCGATGAAGCAGCAGATGCCCGTGCAGAGCGCGAGCTGGAAGACGAACGCCGGGACGAGCCAGTACCCGCGGGAAAGGTCGAGCCCGCCGTCGAGCGCGAGGTACAGCACGAGCGGCACGAACGTGAGCAGGAAGTTCACGCCGCTCGCGAGCGCGGTGGTGAGCGGCAGGATGAGGCGCGGAAAGTAGACCTTCTTGACCAGATTGGCGTTGCCGACGATGCAGAACAGCGCGTCGTTCATCGCGCCGGCCGTGAATCCCCAGATGATGATCCCGCCGACGAGATACTCCAAATAGCGGGGCTGGCCGTTGTTGAACTTCAGGATGTGCGCGAAGATCGCGTACATGAGAATCGTGAGCGCCGGCGTGAGAAGCGACCAGAAAAAGCCCAGCGCCGAGCCTTTGTAGCGGATTTTGAGATTCCGGGCGACGAGGATCCGCACCAGATCGCCGCGTTTGTTCCAGTCTTCCAGCATGGCCTTCAGGGTTGCATTGAGTCCGATGCCCCAATCCTACCACACGCCCGGACCCCGCGCAAACCCGGCGCGGACGCCCGGCGCCCCGAAAATTGCGCTTGCATTCCAACGGGGATTCTGGGATACTTGCCGCCCGGCGCGAGCCACGAGGCGCGACGGAGCGTCCGCCCGAAGGCGACATGGAAATGCAAGAACAAAACAGGAAGATCAAGATTTTCGACTCGACGCTGCGGGACGGCGAGCAGTCCCCCGGCTGTTCCATGAACCTCGCCGACAAGCTTCTCGTGCTCAAGCACCTGGAAGCGCTCGGGGTGGATGTCGTGGAGGCCGGCTTCGCGGCGTCTTCGCCCGGGGATTTCGAGGCCGTGCAGGCGCTCGCCCGCGCCGCGAAGACCGCCACGGTGGCGAGCCTCGCCCGCTGCCGCAGGGCGGACATCGATCGCGCGTGGGAGGCGGTGAAGGACGCGCGGCATCCGCGCATCCACGTCTTCATCGCCACCTCGCCCCTCCACATGGAATGCAAGCTTCGCATGACGCCCGACGAGGTGGACGCCGCCGCCGGCGAGTGCGTCCGCTACTCGCGCTCGCTCTGCGAGGACGTCGAATTTTCGCTCGAGGACTGTTCCCGCTCGGAGCGTCCGTTCATCTACCGCGTCGTGAAGACGGCGATCGACGCCGGCGCGACGACGATCAATCTGCCCGACACCGTCGGTTTCGCAATGCCCGGCGAGTACGAGGCCCTGTTTCGCGACGTCCTCGCGAACGTCCCCGGCGCCGCGAACGTCACGCTTTCCTGCCACTGCCACAACGACCTCGGCCTCGCGGTCGCGAACTCTCTCGCCGCCGTCCGCGGCGGCGCCACGCAGGTGGAATGCTGCCTCAACGGCATCGGCGAGCGCGCCGGCAACGCCTCGCTCGAGGAGATCGTGATGGCGCTCCGGACCCGCCACGCGTTCTTCGGCGCCGACACCGGAATCGACACCACGAAGATCTACGGCGCAAGCAAGTGCGTCTGCACGGTCACCGGCTCGAAGCTCCAGGCCAACAAGGCCATCGTGGGCGAGAACGCCTTCGCGCACGAGGCGGGCATCCACCAGCACGGCGTGCTCGCGAACCCGCTCACCTACGAGATCATGACGCCGGAGTCGATCGGGCTGCCGCGCAACAAGATGGTCCTCGGCAAGCATTCCGGGAAGCACGCCTTTTCGCAGCGCCTCGCCGACCTCGGCTTCCACCTCGAAGGCGAGCGCGTGGACGAGCTCTTCGCGAAGTTCAAGGACCTCGCGGACCGCAAGAAGACGGTTTCCGACGCCGACATCGAGGCGCTCGCGCGCAACGCGCGCAACGCCGACGTCCCGGCGCGCATCGTCCTCGACCGCTTCTCGGCGGTTGCTTCCGACGCCATCACCCCGATGGGCGCGGTGCGCGTGAAGTTCGACGGCGAGCTCGTCGAGAAGACCGGCACCGGCGACGGCCCCGTGAACGCCTGCTACGCGGCGGTCCGCGAGATCGCCGGCCTGCCGGACGCGCGCCTGGAGGTTTACAACCTCACGGCCGTCGACGGCGGCATGGACGCGCAGTGCGAGGCCACGGTCAAGGTTTCGAACGCCGGTCGCTCGTACCGCGGCAGCGGCGTTTCGACGGACATCGTCGAGGCGTCGATCCGAGCCTACGTCCAGGCGCTCAACGCCGCCCTCGCCGACGAGGGCGCCGAGGCCGCGCAGTTCGACCATCCGCAGCGCGGCGACACCGGCGTCCACGACGCCTGACGCCCCTTCCCCGCCCCGGAGAAAGGGAACCGGCCCGTGCCGCGCCTACTGCGCGGCGCGGGCCGCCGCGTCCCGGGCCTCGAGGTAGGAGCGGCGGAAGAATTTCGTCCACTCGGTCTGCAGATCGGTGTCGGAAAGCCCGCCGCGGAGCGAAGGGTCCCGGACGGCGAGCGTGACGTGTTTCCAGTCGACCGGGAACGGGGCGTCCGGAAGGCGCCGCAGGAGCGCCGCCGCCTCGGGGACGGCCTCCGGGCCGCCGGCGGCGAGAATCTCGCCCCACGCCTCGCGCAGCTCGTCCCCGGAATCCATGCACATCGCGCGGACGAAGGAGCGCAGGAACGCGAAATGCGACGCCGTCCAGCGCGGCTCGTACTCGAAGGCGGACGCGAGGGCGTAGGCGTCCACGGCGCCGTCGAGAAGGTCGTCCGAGGTGGTGCCGGCCCGGGCGCGCGCGCGGGCGTCCACGGCCGGATGCTCCGGGTCCGGATAGAAATCGCGACGGACCGGAAGGCGGCGCAGGGCGGCGCCGGAGGGGGCGCCCGGCGTGCCGGGACGTCCGTTCCAGAGCGTCTGTCCCTCTTCCGAAAGAACAAACTCGACGAACCGGCAGGCCAGTTCGCGCCGCTCCGAGCCCCGGAGGAGCGAAATCGGATCGCCGGAAATCGACGAGCCGCCCTTCGGGGTGACGTAGACGAGGCGGTCCCGCCCGCCGAAGCGCGTCGTCTCGGCCTGGACGCGACCGTAGAAGTCGATGCACACGCCGGCCGCGGCGTCGCCTGCGGAAACGTCGACGGGCGGCTTGCCGGCGGCGTCGGTGAAATAGCGCGCGTTGGCGCCGATGCCCTGAAGAAGACGGATGCCGTCGAGCCATCCGGCCTCGACGGCGGCCTGGTAGTCCTCCGGAACGCCCCCGGCGGCGCCGCGTTCAAGGCGCGAGATGTCTTCCGGGGTCCATCCGGACGCCAGCACCCGCTCGCGGCAGGCGGCGTGGAGGATCATTTCAAACGCCTTGGCGATGGAACCGGACTTCGTGGGATCCGTCACCGCGACCTCGCGAAAGAGACGAGGATCGGCGAGGTCGCGCCAGGTCGTCGGAATCCGAGCCGTGCCGTCGGCGTTCGTGACGCCAAGCGCGACGAGGCGGTCCGGATTGGAACAGATGCCGAATCCGGAGAGCGCGGCCGAGCAGAACGCCTTTCCGCGCCACGTTTCGCCGCCGAGCGATTCGGGGATCATCTCGACGCCGTCGGAATCGGCGAGCAGACCGTCCGGCCACTCGCCGTCGGGCCAGGGCGCGACGGTGAGACCTTCCGCCTCCGCCGCCCCGTGGTCGTACGAGCCTCCGCCGAAAAACACGTCGATCTTGCTGGTGAAGGCGGCGGGATCGTCGGTTTCGCGCAGACGCTGCCACAGCGCCCGCCTCGCCGAGAAGTCCCCCTCTCCCTCCCCTTCCGCCCGGACGGGCGGACGCTTCGCGAACGGATCCGCGCCGGCCGGCCACGGAAGGCGCTCGCGACGCGTCCACGCCCGGAACGCGGCGGAATATTCGCCTTTGAGATAGCGCATGATCTCGGTCGTGCCGCCGATGTTGCGCCAGTCAACGCGAACGGGTGACCCGTATCGGGCGCGGTGCCAGTCCGAAAAGCCGCGGGCGAAGGCGTCCCGAATCGACGCGATGTGCGGAGACACGACGACAAGGACCGGATCGCCCTCCTTCCAGTCCCCCGAACCGGCTTTCGGCCGCAGGACGAACGGCAGCGCGCACACGAGCGCCGCCGCGAGAAAAACCGCCGCGTTCTTCACGGCCGTCCGGCGATGTCGGCGCCGTTCCGGCGCGCGGGTTGTACGACGTTGCTCGCTTGCATGGTTCGAAGGTTCCTCCCGTGCCGTTGCACGACGCGCCATTCTACCCGAACCGCCGTCCGCGCGCAATCGCGCCCCGCTCGCGGCGTCCCGGGCGGCGTCCCGGCGGCGTCCCGCTCGCGGTCCGCTTCCCCGAACACACGGTCCCGGTCCTGCTCGAAAACAACCCGATCCTTCACCGAAATCTCTATTTGATATTCTTTTATTATAAGAATTTTATTAAGATGCACCGCAAGTACTGGCTCGCCTCCCGCACGTCGCTGGAGGGCAGACTCCTGCTCGGC
>CAMNCG010000150.1 GCA_946534105.1 uncultured Verrucomicrobiota bacterium | reverse complement strand
CGGTGGTCTGCGACGGCCTCGGGCTCGTGCGGGTGCGACGACGGACGGCGTAAAACTGAATTCAAGAAATAGAATGAGTATAAGCAAAATATAATCGTGAGAATTCGGTCGGAACCTGAGGAAGGGAAGAGTGAGTGCGGGGGCTGGGAGATGAGCGACAAGGGAGAAGGGCGGGACACGAGAAGGGACGCGCTTCGTCGTATCTTGTGATAGACTACGGACGTTTACCGGACAACCGGGGGCGCGGTGCCTCCAGTCCGGCCTTTTCGGAAACGACGATGAAAAAAGCAACCTCCGGCAATTTCGGCCAATTCGCGATCTGGACCGCGGCGCTCGTCCTCGGCGCCGTCTTGGGATCGCTCGGAGCCGCGAAACTCGACGGCTTCATGAACTTCGTCGCGTCAGCGTACACGCGACTCTTCCAGTTCATCGCCGTGCCGACGATCGCGCTCGCGGTCGCCACGACGCTCGCTTCCCTCGGGGCCCGGCGAAGCACCGGAAGGCTTTTTCTCCACACGATCGCGTACACGCTGCTCACGACCTTCGCCGCCGCGCTCGTGGGACTCGCGCTCTACGTCGCGATCAGGCCCGGCAACCTTCCGGCGGACCTCATCGCGCAAAATGCCGCCGCAACGGACCAGTATGCGCCGGAGACGTTCTACGGCCACGTGCTGAACGTGATCCCGAACAACATGGTCCATCCCTTCCTCTCCGGAAACGTCCTCTCGATCCTCCTCGTCGCCGCGGCCGCCGGCTTCGGCATGGCCTCCATGAAGGACTCGCCGGAAAAGGACGCGCTCGTGAAGGGCGTGTTCGGACTCCAGGAACTCCTCTTCACCATGATCCGCGGTCTCGTGAAGGCCCTCCCGCTCGGCATCGTCGCCTTCTCGGCGCAGCTCGCCGCGCAGGTGAAAGCCGGACTCGACATCGGTTCGCTCGGCAAGTACCTCGCCGTCGTGCTGTGCGGCAACCTCGTCCAGTTCTTCGTCGTGCTGCCGCTCTTCCTCGCCGTCCGCGGCATCAACCCGCTCCGCGTGCTGAAGGCGATGTCCCCGGCGGTCATGATGGCGCTCTTCACCAAGAGCTCCGCCGCCACGCTCCCCGTCACCGTCTCCTCCGCCGAAAACAACCTCAAGGCGAAGCCCGAGGTCGCGCGCTTCGTCTGCCCGATCTGCTGCACGATCAACATGAACGGCTGCGCGGCGTTCATCCTCGTGACGTCGCTCTTCGTCATGCAGAACGGCGGCGTCGCCCTCACGCTCCCGACGATGCTCCTGTGGGTGGTCATCGCCTGCATTTCCGCGATCGGAAACGCCGGCGTCCCGATGGGCTGCTACTTCCTCACCCTTTCGCTCATGGCCGGCCAGGGCATGCCGATCGGAATCCTCGGCGTCATCCTCCCGGTCTACGCCGTGATCGACATGATCGAAACCGCCGAAAACGTCTGGTCCGACTCCTGCGTCTGCTCGATGGTGGACAAGGACCTCGCCACGGCCTGAACCTCGAATCGAAAGGCCCGCCGCCAAACGGCGGCGGACCCCGGACGAAACCGCGCCACCCGATGAAAACGAAACTCCCCGGATTGAAACAGGCCGCCCTCCTCGCGGCCTTGCCGCTCGCGGCGCTCGTCGCGGCGGTCTGCGGCTGCGAATCCGCAGACTCCTACGAAATCTCCGTGAAGCCCGGCGACGCGACGGTCACGAGCGCTTCGCCGAAAGTCGCGCTCACAGCCTCCGGCTGGCGCGACTACCAGTGGGCGCTTTCCGACACCTCGCTCGGCTACCTTTCGGCTTCGAAGGGCGCGTCCGTCGTCTACACCGCCCGGTCTGGAACCTTCTCCGGCGGCCGCCAGACGATCACCGTCACCGCCGTCGGCTCCGCCACGTCCTCCTCCACCACGTCTTCCACGAACTCCCCCGCATCGTCGGGAGGCTACACCGCCCAGGCGATCATCACGCACGAGGACGAAACCGTCGTGGAAACCGAGACGTCGGGATCCGAAACGAACTCCGTCGACAACGCTTCTTCCCGATGAAACGCAGCAAGTTCCGGCACGATTTCGCCCGCACGGCGACCTTTGCCACGGCGCTCCTCGCGGTTCTGTGCGTCGCGGGCTGCGAATCCGCAGAGACGCACGGCGTGACGATCAAGACGTCGACGCGGGAAGTGACGCAGGTTGGCGAGCGGGTCACGCTCTCCGCTTCCGGCTGGAGCGAGTACAACTGGTCGCTCTCGAACGCGCAGATCGGCCGACTTTCCAACGCCAAGGGTTCAAGCGTTGTCTACACCGTGCTTGAAATTCCGGCAACGAATTCGACGCATGTGCTCCAGACCGTGACGTGCCAGGCGATCGACGGCTCCGGCGGCGGCGCATACGAAACGATCGAAATCCGCCACATGTCGCAGGGAGGATCGCCAGGGTCGGCCACCGCACCGGAGAACAGCGCCACGACCCGTCCTTCGACGGGAGGCAACAGTTCTTCCGGTTCTTCCAGCTCCTCCGGCTCGTCCGGATCCTCCGGTTCCTCCCGGTTCACGATCACGCCGACATCGACCTCCGTGTACGCGGGGGAACGGGTTCTCCTGCGGGTCGTCTCTCCGGGCGGCGGGGCCCCGTACACGTGGAGCGTCGTCGAATCCGGCATTTCGGTCGGCGAAGGGGAAACCTCCGTCGACGTCGGCCACGTCAGCCCGACAAGCGGCTCCTCCACGACGTACGTCGCGCCAAGTCCTCTTCCGGGCGTCACGAGATCGACCGTCGTCCAATGCACCGACTCCGCGGGCCATTCCGCCCGATGCACCGTCTCGTTCCGCTGACCCTCCCCCTAAAAAAGTCTCCCGATCCCCTCTTTTCGCTCTTCCGAACTTTCAACCTTCCAACCGTTCTCGTCCATGTCCAAGATTCTCCTTTCCGGCAACGAAGCCATCGCCCGCGGCGCTTACGCCGCCGGCTGCAAAGTCGCCGCGGCGTACCCCGGCACGCCCAGCACCGAAATTCTCGAAAACATCGCCAAGTTCAAGGGCGAAATCAACTGCGAATGGTCGGTGAACGAAAAGGTCGCGATGGAAGTCGCGATCGGCGCGTCCATCGCCGGCGCGCGCGCCCTCGTGTGCATGAAGCACGTCGGGCTCAACGTCGCGATGGACCCGCTCATGACCTTCACGTTCGAGGGGCCGAACGGCGGCCTCGTCGTCGTCTCCGCCGACGATCCGGGGATGCACTCTTCGCAGAACGAGCAGGACAACCGCGTCCTCCAGAAATTCGCGCGCGCCGTCACGCTGGAGCCCTCAAACTCCCAGGAAGCCTTCGACATGGCGAAAGCCGCGTGGGAGATTTCGGAACGCACCGGGTCCATCGTGTTCCTGCGGATGACCACCCGCACGTCGCATTCGTTCTCGCTCGTCGACGTCGGGGACGGCGGACGCGGCGAAGTTCCGGCGAAGCCCTACGTCAAGAACCCGAAGAAGTACGTCTCCGTGCCCGCGAACGCGCGCGGCATGCGTTTCGCCGCCGAGGAGCGGCAGAAGGTCCTCTCGTCGGAATCCGAAGCGAGCGTCTTCAACTTCGCCGTCTCCGGAACCCGCTCCGAGTTCGGGTTCGTCGCGTCCGGCGTCGCGTGGAACTACGTCCGCGAGGCCTTCCCGGAATTTCCGGCCTTCAAGGTCGGCTTCTCGAATCCGCTCCCGGCGGAAAAGATCCGCGCGTTCGCGGCGACCGTCGGGAAGCTCGTGGTGGTGGAAGAACTCGATCCGGTGATTCGCGACGCCATCGCGCTCGCCGGCATCCCGGTCTTCGACTACAAGACGGAGCTGCACATGATGGAGCTCGACGTGGACCGTCTCCGCGCGCTTCGCGCGGAACTCCTCCCGGAAACCGCCACCGCCTCCGCAGGGGATTCGGGAAACGGCGAGCCCCCCGCACTTCCTCCCCTTCCCGCCCGCCCCCCGACGCTCTGCGCCGGCTGCGGCCACCGCGGTGTCTTCTACACGCTCGCGAAACTCAAGGCGACGGTCACCGGCGACATCGGATGCTACACGCTCGGCGTCGCCCCGCCGCTCTCGGCAATGGACACGACGATCTGCATGGGCGCATCGATCGGCGCGGCCTTCGGCATGCGCAAGGCCGGCTTCAAGGGCCGTCTCGCGGCGGTCCTCGGCGACTCGACGTTCTTCCACAGCGGCATGACCGGCCTCCTCGACGTCGTCTACAACAAGGGCGCCGTCACGGTGGTCGTTCTCGACAACCGCATCACCGGCATGACCGGACACCAGCAGAACCCGGGCAGCGGCAAGACGCTTCTCGGCGAGGAGACGGTCGCGACGAGCATTGCGGACGTCGCCCGCGCGCTCGGCGTGAAGCGCGTCCGCGAAATCGACGTCTACAACCTCACCGAAGTGGAGAGCGTCCTCGCGGAAGAACTCGACTGCGGAGAGCCGTCGGTCGTCGTCGCGTACGGTCCGTGCGTGATTGCCGCGAAGAAGGCGGTCGGCGCGATTCCCCACGCCGTCGATCCGGCGAAGTGCAAGGCGTGCGGCGCCTGCTTCAAGCTCGGATGCCCCGCCATCGTCCGAGGCGAGGAAAAGGCGCCGGGCCGCTTCGTCTCGAAGATCGAGCCCGCCGCCTGCATCGGATGCGACGTCTGCGCGCAGGTCTGCCCGTTCAAGGCGATCGCGAGCACGAAATAAGGGCGCGACGCGCCCGACCGCCGGCCTCGTGCGCTTCCGCGCGCGAGGCCGGTTGCATTTTCCGGCCGAATCGGCCTACTTCATGTTCTTCACCCATCCCGGAAGCACGAGCTTCTGGGACGGCGTGGCGTCGGCGGCGGGATCGTTCTCGAACAGCGAACCGGCGCCGTGCTCCAGTTCCTCGATGCGGCGGCGCAGCATCTGTTCGACGACCTGCCACTGGGTCCGCGCTTCGCCGAACTGCTTTTCGGCTTCGACGATTTCCTCTTCGCGCCGGCGGAGGCGGCTCGTGAGCGAATCGTAGTCGGCTGTGCGCTTCTCGACGCGCCGGAGCTGCTCGCGCACCGCGGCCTCGCGGTGCTGGAGCGCCTGGAGGCGCCCTTCCAGCGCGCGCTCGTTTTCCGAAGCGCGCCCGAGATCGGCCTTGTGCTGCTCGCGGAGGGCGTCGATCTCCTGCCGCAGCTGCGAAATGGTGCGTTCGCTGCGCTCTTCGGCCAGTTCGCCGCGGGTCTTTTCCCCGGGTTGCCGGCGAAGCGCGCGTTCCAGGTCGGCGATGCGGTCGTGCAGCGCGTTCTGCCGCTGCACGCTCGCCGTGCGTTCGGCGTCGTTTCGCTCCTTCTCGGAAGCGAGCGCCGCGCGGAGGGAATCGAGCGCCTCGTCGGCAAACTTCTTCACGAGCGCCGTGTCGGCTTCGAGTGGACGCGTCGCCACGGCGAGCGCGGCCTCGGCCGCGGCGAGTTTCTCGGAAAGCGCACAGCGCTCGCGCGTGAGATCGGTCACCCGGTCCTGGAGCGTCTGGACGAGCCGGGCGTCGCCGACCGGGCCGTCTTCGCTGCCCGGAGGAGGCACGTCGGGAGCGGAAATTTCCGCGATGCGCCGCTCCAGCTCGGCGATCGCCGCCTTCGACTCGCGGTCGCGCGCGTTGGCGAAGTCCGCCAGTTCGGCCATCTCCGCCGACTGCTCTTCCCGCTTCTTTTCCGCTTCGGCGGCGGAGGCCTTGGCCTCGGCCAGCGCCGCGTCGGCGGCTTCCGCCTTCGCAACCGCTGCATCGCGCTCCGCAACCGCGGCATCGCGCTCCGCGATCACGGCATCGCGTTCCGAGACCACGGCGTCGCGTTCCGCAATCGCTGAATCGCGCTCCGCGATCACGGCATCGCGTTCCGAAACCGCCTTTTCAAGCGAGGATTTCGCCAACCGGAGTTCGTCGCTGGTCGCTTCTGCGGCCGCCGCGATTTTCGCGGCCTGTTCCTCGGCGGCCTCTTTGCCTTCCGTCGCCGCCTTCGCGACGGCCTCGGCCGCCGCAAGCGCGGCGTCGCGCTCCCCACGCGCCTTCGCGTCGATCGCCGCCGCGTCCCGCAAACTTTCGATCTCCCGGTCTTTCTCCGCGATTGCATCCGCGGCGGCCTCCTTGGCCTCCGTCGCCGCCTTCGCGGCGGCCTCGGCCGCCGCAAGCGCGGCGTCGCGTTCCTCGCGCGCCTTCGAGAGTTCCTTCTCGGCGGCCTCTTTGCCTTCCATCGCCGCCTTCGCGGCGGCCTCGGCCGCCGCAAGCGCGGCGTCGCGCTCCTCGCGCGCCTTTGGGTCTTCTCGTGCGGAAGGAGGTTCGGACGCGCCCATGTCGAGCAGCTGGGACGCCGAAAACACCTTTGCGCCCTCGGGGAGCTTTCCCTTCTCCGCGAGCGTCGCGGCGGCGGCCGCGTGGAGCGGACCGTGGATGCGTCCGTCCGGGGTCGCGATGACCGTGTCCATGCCGAGTTCGGGCACGGTCCGCGCCGTGCGCCACGACCGCCGGTCGGTCGAAACCGCGTCTTCGGGAAAAACGCGGCTCTGCCGGGCCCAGTCCGCGAGTTCGGAAACCGGGACCGGGCCGAACACGTCGCCGTTCGACGCGGAACGGATCCACCACTGCTGGGAGACCTGGGAATCGCTGGATGTGGACATTTTCTCTCTACCTCTTCTTGAAAAGGTTGCGCAACGGCGCCGAGCCGGCCATGCGGAGTTCTTTCTGGAGTTGCGATTCGAGCGCGGCCATTTTCGCCGTGCGCTCCCGTTCAGGATCCGGCGCCGGGTCCGGCTTCGGCGGATCTTCCACGATCTCGGGTTCGACGACTTCCGGCGCCGGAACGGCGTCGGAAGCGCTCTTCGCGCCGAAACGCCGGCCGACCTCCGCAAGCAGATCCGAAACCGCACCACGCATCCACTCGGCGTCGCCGTGCAAGGCCGCGAACGCCTTGTCCTTTTCGGCGAGCGACTTTTTCGCGGCGTCGAGCTCCGCGTCCTTCGCGGCGAGCGACTTTTTCGCGGCGTCGAGCTCCGCGTCCTTCGCGGCGAGCGATTTCTTCGCCGCCTTCAGCTCCGATTCCTTCCCGACGAGCGATTTCTTCGCGTCGGCGAGATCCTTGGCCGATTTCCCGGACTCCGCCATCGTCGCGGCGAGCGTCTTGTTGGCGGTGTCGAGGGCGGAAGATTTCGCCGCCAGAGCCTTTTTCGCGGCGTCGAGTTCGGAAAGGAGTTTGCCCAGTTCGCCGAGTTTTCCGACCGTGTCGCGAAGCGCCCGTTCGGCGGAAAGGACGCGTTCCACGAGCGCGGAGCCGGAGGAACCGGGCGTGCCGGAGGCCGCGGCGTCGGCCACGGTGCCGCTTCGCACGAAAAACCGGCCCTCCCCGGGCAGCGTTTCCAGGATATCCGGCCGGTCGAGATACTCGCGCGAAAACGGACCGAGGACGTCGAGGGAAGGCTCGGTGCGGAGCACGAGGCAGTCGAAGCCGCACTCGTCGAAAGCGAGCGCCGGCTTCCAGACGCCGTCTCCGCGAGAAACCGGCGTTTCGGAGGCGATCTCTCCCGAGACCACGCGCTCGTGCAACCCGGACTCCGCGAGCGGACCCGTTTCGGTCCCGTCCGCGGCACGGAAAAACCAGATTTTCTTTTCGTTCGGCATGGCGTGTCACCGAGACCGTCGCATTCGTGGCCGTCGGCAAGTGATGTTCATGTTACCAAAAAGACCCCGTCGAATCAACGCGCGAAGGACCAGAGGGTATGACCCAACGTTGTCAGCGCATGGCGCGCCACGTACGCGGGCTTGCGCTTGCATGAAAGGCCAGTGCCTTTGCCCTTGCGCGTGTGCTTTCCGAACCGACGCCGCCGGTTGCGAGGCCGCTCCCGCAAACGCCCGATGTGCGCGAGACCGCCGCCCGGACCTTGGCCGCCCCGCCCGAAAACGCACCAAATTCCATCAAGATATTTCTTTGATAATAAATGGATATTTGATATAGAATTCGGTGCAATTCCGCGGGTGTTTCCGAGCTGGTCCGGCGGCCGGGATTCGGCGAGGAAGAAGCGGGAGGGCGGCGCGGAGCCGCAGAGAGACGAACGGCGAAGTGAAAGCGCCCCGAGCAAAGCGACGGCGCGTGGCGCCGAATGTCATTCCGGCGGCAGAACGCTTCGCCAGACGCCGCTGCCGAGGCCGGCACCCTCCCATGTCCACGTCTCGCCCTCGTCGCGACTGCGGTAAACGCCCCCACCGCCCTCCGCGACCGGACCGCTCATGGCGTCATCAGCACCGTCATGCGGATGTCGCCGCCGGATGACATTGCGCCGGGAATCCGCTCGATGTCGTCCGATCCGCCCATGGGCGTCTCGGAGCGGACCATGCCGCGCCTCACGGACATTCTCCACTCGTTTCGAAGGATGGCCTTCATCCATTCGAGAAAGGCGCTGCCGTCGCGGCAGTCGGACGCGCGGCGGACTGCGGTCTCGAAAGTCCGAAAAAGGCCTCCTGTTTTTTTTCAGATGATCCGCCTAACGGTATTTGAGGATGCAGTGAATCGCGCGGAAGCCATCTTTCCAGCCGATGTGTTTGCCTTCGGCGTAGGTTCGGCCATTGTAGGAAATGCCGACTTCATAGACGCGAAGGTTGGCGCGGGCGACGCGGGAGGTGATCTCGGGCTCAAAGCCGAAACGGTCCTGCTGGAGGGACGGAAGGATTTCCTTGATGACGGGTGTGCGGAAGACCTTGTAGCAGGTCTCCATGTCCGTGAGATTCAGGTTCGTAAACCAGTTGGAAAGGGTCGTCAGAAACTTGTTTCCGACGCTGTGCCAGTAATAAAGGACTCGGTGCGGGGCACCTCCCATGAAGCGCGATCCGAACACGACGTCCGCCTTGCCGCTCCAGATCGGTTCGAGAAGTTGCGGATATTCGGAAGGGTCGTATTCGAGATCGGCGTCCTGGACAATCACGGCGTCGCCGGTCGCGGCGGCGAATCCGGTGCGAAGTGCGGCGCCCTTGCCCTTGTTGATTTCGTGATGGAGCTTGACGAACGAATTGTTTTCGTCATCGGAAAAGGTCTCCATGACGGAGCGAGACCCGTCTTTCGAACAATCGTCCACGAGGACGATTTGCTTGCGAATCGGAACGGAGCGAACGGTATCGACGAGTTTCGCCAGCGTCCGTTCCTCGTTGTAGACGGGAATGACGACCGAGAGCGTGAAATCTTGCGGGATGTCCATGCGGCGAAGTATACCAAAGCGCGCGGAGCGCCGCAACCCGGCGAATTTCCCAGGGTGTGACCAAACGTTGTCAGCGGCATGGCGCGCCCGTACGCGGGCTTGCGCT
>CAMNCG010000149.1 GCA_946534105.1 uncultured Verrucomicrobiota bacterium | reverse complement strand
AAACGGGACGCTGGGCCGCTTCTGGCGCGGAACCGGGCAAGGCGGGCGCGACGTCGGCGCCGACAACGTTGGGTCACACCCGTCGCGGGGGTCCGGGACGATCGTTGCGGACGGACGGCGCATCTGGTAGGATGGGGGGCGTCCGCGCGGTTCGCGGACGTGCAAGCCATGCCGATTTACGTCTACCAAGTCTCCGAGGGCCGGAAAGGGTGCGCGCACTGCGCCGCCGGCTTCGAGGAAATCGAATCCCTTTCGGCGCCCCCGACCGCCGTCTGCCCCGTCTGCGGCGCCCCGGTCGGGCGGGTGCCCACCGCTCCCAACGTCGGGTTCAGCGAATCCGGGCTCGACGACCGGGCCAAGGCCGCCGGTTTCACGAAACTGAAGCGGATCGGCTCCGGAGAATACGAACGTCAGTACTGATCCATCCACAACCCCTCCCTCCTCTGCCCCTATGAAAGGCATCGTTCTGGCCGGAGGCTCCGGCACCCGGCTCTACCCCATCACGCGCGCGACGAGCAAGCAGCTGTTGCCGGTGTACGACAAACCGATGGTGTACTACCCGGTTTCCGTCCTGATGATGGCCGGGATCCGCGACATCCTCGTCATCAGCACCCCGGAGGACCTGCCGTCGTTCGAGCGCCTGCTCGGCGACGGATCGGACTTCGGGGTCCGGTTCGCGTACAAGGTCCAACCGCGGCCCGAAGGGCTCGCGCAGGCGTTCCTCATCGGCGAGGACTTCATCGCCGGCGACGCGTGCGCGCTCGTCCTCGGCGACAACATCTTCTTCGGCGACGGGCTCTCGCGGGCGGTGCGCGACGCGGCCGCGAACGCCGCGTGCGGCGCGCACGTGTTCGGATACCGCGTGAGCGATCCCGAGCGCTACGGGGTCGTGGAGTTCGACGAAAACCGCAACGTCGTCGGCCTGGAGGAAAAGCCCGCCCGCCCGAAGTCCGACTGGGCCGTGCCCGGACTCTACTTCTACGACCGCGACGTTGTTTCGTTCGCCAAGCGCATCCGCCCGAGCGCCCGCGGCGAACTGGAGATCACCGATCTCAACCTCGCCTACATGCGCGCCGGCAAGCTCAAGGTGGAGCTGCTCGGACGCGGCATCGCGTGGCTCGACACCGGAACCTACGGCTCGCTGCTCGAGGCGTCGAATTTCGTCGAAACCATCCAGAACCGCCAGGGACTCCGCATCGCGTGTCTGGAGGAGATCGCCTACACGAGCGGCTGGCTCCCGCGCGAGCGGCTCGTCGAAGCCGGCCGCCGCATGGCGAAGAACGACTACGGGCGCTACCTGCTGCGGCTCGCCGGGGAGCCGGTCTAGCGCCATGGAGGCTCCGCTCCGCCTGATGGTCTGCGCCGGGGAAGTCTCCGGCGATCTCTACGCGGCGGCGCTCGTCCGCGAACTCCGCCGCGTCTTCGCGCCGCGGCCCGTCGAAATCTCCGGCATCGGAGGCGACGCCCTCGCGGCGGAAGGCGCGCGGCTGCGCGCGCACGTCTCGCGGACAGGCGTCATCGGGTTCTGGGAAGTCGCGAAGCGGGGGCGCTTCTTCGCCCGGCTCCTGCGGGACCTGAAGCGGGATCTCGAACGCGAAAGGCCGGATGCGCTCGTGACCGTCGACTATCCCGGCCTCAATCTGCGGCTCGCGCGCCACGCCAGGGCGCTCGGCGTTCCCGCGATCCACTGGGTCTGCCCGCAGGTCTGGGCCTGGCGCAGAGACCGCATCCCGAAGATCGCCGCGTCGCTTGACGAGCTCGTCGCCTTTTTCCCGTTCGAACCGGCGCTTTTCGAAGGCACGGGGCTCGACGTTCGATTTTCGGGGCACCCGCTCGTGGACCAGCTTTCCGCCTTCGCGCAAGCGCCGCACCCGCCGCTTCCGTGGGGCCCGGGCGCGAAAATCGCGCTCTTCGCCGGCAGCCGCCCCGGCGAAGTCCGCCGTCTTCTCCCCGACATGCTCGCCGGCGCCGCGCTCGCGGAGAAGACGCTCGGCCCGTGCACGTTCCTCCTTCCGGCGACGGACGAAACCCGCGCCGCCGACCTGCGCGCCGGCCTCGCGCGGGCCCGGATCCGCCCCTCCGACGCGCGCGTCGTCGCCGGCCGTTCCCGCCAGGCGCTTTCCGAAGCGCGGGCGGCCGTCGTGAAGAGCGGCACTTCGACGCTCGAAGCGGCGCTCCTGGGCTGTCCCCACGCGATCGTGTACCGCGTTTCCGCCACGACGTACCATCTCATGAAGAGGCTTCTCGTCGGGGTCCGGCACATCGGCCTGCCGAACATCGTCGCCGGGCGCACGGTCTGCCACGAGCTCATCCAGGGAGACTGCTCGCCGGAGCGCATCCGGGACGAACTGCTCGCGCTCGTCCCGGACGGGCCGCGGCGGGAGGCGCAACTCGCGGCTTTCCGCGAAATCCGGACAACGCTCGGCGGAGAGGGCGCCACCGCCCGCGCCGCCGGATTCGTGGCCGAACTCGTGCGCAAACGAAGTTCTTCGCCATGCCCGCCCGCCTGACTTCCCGCGCCGCGCGCGCCGCCGCGTCGGCGGCCGCCCTCGCGGCGGCCGCCCTCCTCGCTCCGACGCCGGCGGCCGCCTTCCCCGCCGGCGCACCGCGGTTTTCGGAGGAAACCGCCCTGCCCTCCGCCGGCTTTTCGTACGCCGGAATGCAGGGCGCGGCGCAAAAGCCGGTGAAGCCGCCGGAAATCCGCCGCTGGCGGTTCACCCGAGGCGACGAGGAGTGGTTCGAGGACCGGTCGGACGCCACGGAGCTTTGGCGCGCCGCGCAGACCATCGGCACATGGGAGGATCGCGCCGGAAACGTCCTCGTCGTGGCGAGGGCGCGGACGTTTCTCCCCCCGGCGCTCGCCGAGGAGGGCGACGTCGGGCTCGAAGCCTTCGCCGACGCCATGTCCGACCCCGCGGACGCGGTCCTGCCGACGGACGGCGGCGACGAACTCGCGCCGTGGGTCGCGCGCTTCACCGGGTGCGGGATCGCCGGCAGGCCCCAGGCGCTGCCCATCCACCCGTCGCGGCTCGCGAAGGTCTGGGAATTCCCGCTCGACGACCCCGCCGCGCGCGCGTGGGCCCTGCGCCTCAACCCGACGCGCGCCGGCGGCCGCGCCGCGTCGCGCGACTGGTATGTCTTCTTCCTCTCGCTCGCCCGCGCGCCCGCCGCCGGCGACGTGCGGGAACTGGACCGAACGCTCCGCGGCGACCTGCTCGGCTCCGTGCGCCCCGTCGGCCTCGCGGCGGCGTCCGCGGACGGCGGGCGGATCCGCCCCCGCACGCCCGTCCCGGGCGAGGGGGAGCCGATCGACGACGAACGCCGCGAGCAGGCCCTCGCGAGCGTCGCGGCGCTCGACGACTGGTGGGCGATGGAGTCGGAGCACTACGTCCTGCTGAGCGACGACCCCGCCGGCGAACGCTCCGCCGACGCGCTCCTTTCCGGACTCGAACGCCTCCGCCGCCACTACGCGGCGCTCGTCCCGCCGTTCGCGCGCACGATCGACTCCACGAGCGTCGTCCGCGTCTTCCGCAAGGACGAAGACTACGTTTCGTACCTCCGCGACCCGTCGCTGCCGATGCGGCCCGAGGACACCGCCGGCGTCTTTTCCGGAGCGCGCCGCGAGCTCGTCATCCGCCCGCAGCGTCGCGCCTCCGCCACGGACGCCGCCTCCGTCGTCCGCCACGAGGGGTTCCACCAGTACCTCTTTTCGGCATGGGGAGGCGTCGCGCCGTCGATTTGGTTCAACGAGGGTTTCGCGGAGTTTTTCGCGTCCTACCGGCCGAAGGGCGACGGCCGGTTCGAGTGGTCGGAAAACAAATGGGAGGCCGAGTTCCTCGAACGCGCGGCGGCAAGCCGAGACCTCGACTGGACGGCTCTCCTGCGCGCAATGCTCTTCTGGGACCAGGCGACGTTCTACGATCCGCCGCTCCGGGACGGCGCCTCGGCGAGCTACGCCTTCGCCTACGGGCTCGCGTACTTTCTTGCGCGCGGCGCCCCGTTCGTCCGGAACAAGCCGTATCGGGACGTCCTTCCGGTCTACATGGCCACCATGGAGGAAACCGGGAACCCGGTCGCCGCGACGCTCGAAGCCTTCCGCCTCGGCCCCCGCGGCGAGGACACCGAATTCCTCTCGCGCCTCGCGCGCGACCTGCGCGAATTCTGGCGGTCGCCGTCGGCCCGCCGCAACGCCGCGCGTTCGGGCTTGTCCGCAACGGGAATGGCACCGGGTGGGAAGTCGCCGCGCGAATGGCGCTCGGGGCGGAACGCCCCCTCTGCTTTCACGGTTGCGTCAACGGTCCGAGGCACGGCGACGAAAAAACGAGTCCGCCGTCGGTTTGCAAATTCAAGACGTAGGACGTGGCGCCGGCGGGCAGATTGGCGGCAACGGAGAGAGAGTCGCCATCCGCGGCGGATTCCGCTTCGGTGAAGCGCCAGAGCCGGTCGGGCCATTTCGTTTCCGCGCCGTCGGTCGTATGGAGCAGTTCGGCGCGGACGATTTTGCGTCCGTTCGCGGCGAACGAGGCTTCGACTCGGCCGCCGGAAGTGGTGGCGTTCACAAATCGGACGACATCGCGCCCTCCTCGCGCGAAATGGTCCGCAAAGGCCAGTATTTCGCGGGGGCCTTCGCCGGGCTCGCCGTGGCCGTGGACCATTCGGAGTCGCGTGCTGAAGGCGTGCGGCACCGGCGCGAGCGCCGCGCTGCGCCGGACGTGCGGCAAAGGGAATGCGTGGTCGTTTGTCCCGTCAACCCACAGCATCGGGCATTTGGCGGCATGCAGGTAAACGCTTGGGTCCCAGAGCGCGGCCCAACGGGCGAGGGCTTCCCGGTCGGGGTTTTCCAGCCAGAACGGATATTCGTGGACGAACCCGCAGCCGTAGACCGGCGCGACGTATGCGAGGCGCGGGTCTGCGGCGGCGAGGATGCACGAAAGAAAACCGCCCCACGACACGCCGGTGCACCCTATGGTTCTTGAATCGACGTTGGGAAGCGAGCGCAGGAACGAATGGCTGCGGATCGCCGCCGCGACGGCGTGGTAGACCCACTGCTCGCGTTCCGGCTCATCGGCGCATTCGACGCGGCCCCATCCGCGCGGTCCGCCGTCCGGGTTGGCCAGCCATGCGCCGTCCGGAGTCCTTACAGGCAACGAACCGCAGGTATCGACTGCGATTGCGGCGTAGCCGCGGCGGACCCACATCCTGACCCATTCCGGGTATGCCGTGCCGAGTCCGCCGTGCACGAGGACGATTCCAGGCGCGGGCGTTTCCGGAGTTGCCCACTGCGGAACGCCGTAGTAAGCGAAGCACCAGGTCCCGCGGTCGCGATACGGCTCGCCTTCAATGAAAACCGGGGTCGCTTCACCGCGGAACTCCGGCGGAAATTCGCGTATGCGCGGCGGATTGCCAAGTCGCGCCATGTCCCAAACGGCGGAAGCGTCGCGCGGGTGCAGGGCAGGGCAACTTCCGGTAAAGTCCGAATCGTTCATCGTGCCATGCATTATACTACGGGTTGGCCGATTCGCCGTGGATTCGCGCCCCCTGCTTCAATATCGCGACATTGCGCACCCAGAACGTGAGGCGCATGCCGAGCGGGTTGGCGCCGAGGCGGACGGCCTCGACGCCGGAATTGTCGGCGACGGCGGAAAGTTCGACGTAGCGCCGCTCCCATGCGCCGCTCGGCGGGGCGTATGGCAGGTAGTCGTTGGCGGAGCCTTCGCCGTCCGGTCGCACGAGCATGAAGTTGCTGCCGCCGACCTTGAAGTCGTTTTCTACTTTGTCCTGCGCGCTTTTCACTTCGAAGAGGGCGCGGACGGCGCCGGGCAGGCCGCGCAGTTCCGGCGGCAGCGGCAGCACCGGGTAGAGCCAGCGGTCGACCTTGGGATCCGTCCACTCGACGTCGAAGCGCACGGCCTGCTCGGTTTCGTCCCACGTGGCGCGGTACGTGGCGGCGGAGTCGTTGCGCTGCCATGCCGCAGGATCGCGCCACGGCAGCTCCACGGTCTCGCACGAGGCGAGGAGCGCCCTTTCGAAGAGGACGGGCATCACGAGGTGCGAGGCTTCGCGGCCGTTGAAGGAGCCGGAAAGGGTGAGGGTGGCGAATGGCGATGGGACGGGCGGGACTGGCGCGACGGGAGAGACGGAAGAGACGGGAGGGACGGGCTTGAGCACGCAGTCGAACTCCGCCTTTTCGAAGGGTGCGATTTCGACGGTCCCGTCGGGGAGTCCGGCGAGCGCGGCCCCGGCTGCGGCTACGGTGCCGGTCGCGGCGGTGCCGGAAAGGTTCCAGACCTGGACGCGCAGGCGCGGCTCGTCCACCTTGGCCACGGCGAGCGTCTTGCTCTCGGAGATCTCGAAGTCGCCGGGCGCGAGATCGACGCGGAAGACGATGGGGGATGGGGCCGGAGAAACGGCGCGTCCGGCGCGGTGCGCCGCACCGCACTCGCCCGCGCCTGCTGGACGCGATGCAGCCGCGAGGCCGTGCAGCCCGGAGACGTAGGCCGGGTAGCGCGTGGCCGGGAGATGAAGCGCTCCGGATGCGTCCGGCTCGGCGGTGGAGACGCCGCCGCACATGTCGGAGATGCGGACCGTCCCGCCCGCAGACAGTGCACCGCCCGCAGACGCGGTCGGGGGCAAAACCCACTCGCGCGCGCAGTCCGATTCGGCATCGACGAGCGTCGTGTTGGATGGCGCCTTGTCGAGCGGCGATTCGGCCCAGAAGGCCACGGTCTGCGATCCGTCGGACCGCTCGTAGAGATACGCGCGGATGCCGGCGGGGGCGTCCATGCGGCCCGCGAGTGTGGCGTCGCCGAGTTCGCGGATCTGCGTGGCCAGCGCGGCGTAGGAGGGCTTCACCGTGCCGTCGCGGCGAAGCATGCCCCAGTCCTTTTTGCCGCCGCGCTCGCTGTAGGCGCCGAGGACGAAGGTGTAGTTGCGCGCAATGCCCTCCATCCGGAGCGCGACGTTGGCCTTGGCGCAGTGTTCGGCCACCACGAGTTCCTGTCCCGGCGAATGGGCGGTAAATTCTGGGCGCACCCCAGGATCGGCGGCGGGCCCCTCGTTGTTCGTGCCGCATTCCGTGATCCAGACGGGACGGTCCTCCGCACCGGCCGCGGCAAGCGCTTCGCGCTGGCTCGCGAAGATGGCCGGATACAGCGACAGCGCGGCGTAGGTGTGGTAGTTGAAAACGTCGAAGTACCGCGCCGCGCCGTTCGCGAAAAGCTGCGTTTCGTAGACGCTCGCGGGCGGACGGCACAGCCCGCCGTTCAGGACCGGCATGCCGGGCCGCGCGGACTTGAAGCCGAGGTATGCCGCCTTGAGCGCGGCGGCGTAGTCCCAAACCGGTTCCGGCGCGAAGTCGATGTCCGGCTCGTTCCAGAACTCCCAGTCTTCCATGCGGCCATCGAAAGCCGTGGCGGTTTCGGCGCAGAAGCGATAGATCGCCCCGAGGTCGCCGGGAAGTTTCTGGAGACGCCCGGCCCACGGCGGACAGTCGTGGAAGCAGCCCGAAAGCGCGATGCCGCGTTCGGCGAAGAGGTCGGCGGCGGCAAGGCAGCGGGAAAAGTCGGGCGGGGCGTCGGGAGCAGGCTGCGCGTCGCGCCAGCGCATGCGTTCGCGGACGTGGCGGATGCCGGCAAGCTGCGCCAGGTCGGCGATGGTGCGGATGGTGTCGCCGCCGTTCCACGGGCAGTCGAAGGCGCCGGGGGCGATGTAGGATGCGGCGGAATCCGCGGCGAAGAAGGAGGCTGTGCCCCCCGCGCCCCCCGGAGGCGCCACCACGGCTAGGGTGGCGAGGAACGGCTCGCCGGGACGGCTCGCCCCACCGCCCACGAGGCGGTAGTACCCGGCCGGCAGCGGCGGGAGCGTGGCTTCGCCGCGCTCGTCGAAGACGCCGGCGGCGCCTTCGACCTCGCGCCCGCGCCAGTCCACGAGACGCCACGGCGCGCCGGGCGCACCGCCTCGCGCCGTGACCGCCGCGCCCTCGACGGCGACGTGGCCGGGGGCGTCGAAGAGGACGCGGCTCGCCCCGCATGAACGAACGGCGGACTGGAGTCCGCCTCCCCCCTGCGACTCGCCGGAGCGGCTCGCCCCGTCCGCAGTGGCGGCTGCGGCGGCAAACAGGATCGGAACGAAAAGGGAAAATGTCGTTTTCATGAAGGGTCCGGTTCGAAGAGAGGCAGGGCTCGCTTTGCCGCGAGGCGGGCGACGGTCCATGCGCGGAAGGCGCTCGGCCAGGGGGCGAGCACATCGTTGAAGTAGCCGGGATCCGGGACGGGGCGGTATTTATTGTAGCGTGCCTGGCAGAAGCCCTCGTTCTGAGAGCCGATCGGCCGCTGCTTGTCGTGAATGAAGTCGCCGAGCCTGCGCGTGATGCCTTGCAGACTGTTCGCCCACAGGAGGCGCGCGAAGGCCCGGAAGTCGTTGTTGCCGGTGGCGTCCGCCAGTTCCACGAGATCGGGCACGATGATCGCGCCCCAGGGGTCGATGCACTGGTGTTCGAGGCTCACGGCCGTGCCGCCGGTGGTGTGGTAGCCGTATTTCGCGAAGTCCGTTTCGGGCGCCGCGACGGTGTCGAAGAAGAACATCCACGAAAGAAAATACCACGCCGCCTTTTCGGCGCGTTCGAGATGCTTCCGGTCCCCGGTGACGCGGTAAAGGGCCAGAGAGCCGGAGACGAACGGCCAGGCGGTCTCCTTGTCGATGCACTGGCAGTCGATGGCGCCGGCGGTGCAGACGAAGCGGTCGAGGTCGCGGGCGAAGTAGAAGTCGCTCGCGCGGAGCGCGGCGTCGAGCCAGCGGCGGTTTCCGGTTTCGTCGAAAAGCTCCGCGAGCGCCGGGAGGAGGAAGCCGCCGATCGTGCCGTCGCGCTCGAGCGGCGTGCCGTCGACGCGCCAGCGCTTGCCGAAGCCCCATTCGTCCGACCAATGCGACACGAAGAAGTCGCAGATGCGCTCCGCGAAGGCGACGTACTCCGGCCTGTCGATGCCGTGCGCGCGCAGGAACCGCGCCATGCGGACGGCCTCGGCAGCCGCCCAGCCCATGTTGCAGGCGTCGGTGGGGCGCTTTTCGAGGGCGCCTTCGAAGAAGTTGTCGTTGTAGCAGCGGTGGAGGAGGCCGTTCGGGCGTTGCGTCGCCACGAAGGCGTCGAAAACGCCGACGGCCTTTTCGAGAAGCGCGGGGTCGGGAATGGACGGGGGCGGCGCCCCCGAACCCCCGGATGCGGCCGCAGACGCGGCCGCTGCAAAACCAAGCGCGCGGAGGGCGAGCATGCGCGCGCCGAGGAAGTTCTGGCCGGCCCAGCCGACCTCGAAGGTCTCGCACCAGGTGCCGAGGTCGGTCCAGTATTCCCACTTCATGCGCTCCGCCATCTCCTCGCGGGAGATGCGCATCGCGGAGCAGTCGTGGGCCATGCGGTTCACGACGTGTTC
>CAMNCG010000148.1 GCA_946534105.1 uncultured Verrucomicrobiota bacterium | reverse complement strand
TTGAGACCTGAAATCCGGAATCTGAAACCTGAAACCTGAAACTTGAGACCTGAAACCATGAACCCCACCACCACTCCCGAATGGGCGGCGCTTGCGCAGGAGCGCGAAGCCATGCGCGGCTTTTCCCTCCGCAAGGCGTTCGCCGACGACCCCGCGCGCGCTTCTTCGATGACGATCGAAGGCGCCGGCTGGACGCTCGACTATTCCAAGCACCTCGTCACGGCCGGCACGATGGAAAAACTCCGCGCCCTCGCCCGCGCCTGCAAGGTCGAGGAGAAGGCCGCCGCGATGTTCTCCGGAGAGCACATCAACGAGACCGAGGATCGCGCCGTCCTGCACGTCGCGCTCCGCGCGCTCTCCGGCGGCGCCGTCGTCGACAAGGGAACCGGAAAGGACGTCATGCCCGGCGTCCGCGCGGTGCTGGACAAGATGGCGGCGTTCGCCCGCGCCGTCCGCTCCGGCGAGTGGAAAGGCTTCTCCGGCAAGCGCGTCCGCAACGTCGTCAACATCGGCATTGGCGGCTCGGACCTGGGCCCGTGCATGGCGTCGATCGCGCTTGCGCCGTTCTCCGACCGTTCGATCAAGCTCGGGTTCGTCTCGAACGTGGACGCGACGCACTTCGCCGAGACGGTCCGCGACATGGATCCGGAGGAGACGCTCTTCCTCGTCGCCTCGAAGACGTTCACGACGCTCGAGACGATGGACAACGCGAACACCGCGCGCGAGTGGATCCTCCAGCGCTACGACGGCAATCCCGCCGCCGTCGCGAAGCATTTCGTGGCGATCTCAACCGCTGCGGACGAAGTGGCAAAGTTCGGCATTGACACCGCCAACATGTTCGGCTTCTGGAACTGGGTCGGCGGCCGCTATTCGCTGCCGTCCGCGATCGGACTTTCCCTCATGATCTCGATCGGACCGGAGGCGTTTCTCGAAATGCTTTCGGGCTACGAGGCCATGGACCGGCACTTCCGAGCCGCGCCGCTGGAGAAGAACCTTCCCGCGACGATGGCGCTCCTCGGCATCTGGTACAACAACTTCTTTGGCGCGGAATCTCTCGCCGTGCTGCCCTACGACCAGTATCTCTCGCGCTTCCCGGCGTATTTGCAGCAGCTCGACATGGAGAGCAACGGCAAGTCGACGGCCAAGGACGGCTCGCGTGTCACGTGGCAGACCGGACCGATCGTCTGGGGCGAGCCCGGCACCAACGGCCAGCACGCCTTCTACCAGCTCCTGCATCAGGGCACGAAGCTCGTCCCGGCGGACTTCATCGGGTTCCTGAGATCCCACAACCCGATCGGCGTCCACCACGTCCATCTCATGGCCAACTTCTTCGCGCAGACCGAGGCGCTCGCCTTCGGCAAGACGGCTGACGAGGTCCGCGCCGAAGGGACGCCCGAGGCGCTCGTTCCGCACAAGACCTTCGAGGGCAACCGCCCGACGAGCACCCTCGTCGCCGAAAAGCTCACGCCCGCGACGTTCGGCGCGCTCGTCGCGCTCTACGAGCACAAGGTCTTCGTCCAGGGCGCGATCTGGGACGTCTTCTCCTTCGACCAGTGGGGCGTCCAACTCGGCAAAGTCCTCGCGAAGAAGATCATCCCCGAACTCACGTCCGCGACGCCGCTCGCGCACGATTCGTCCACCAACGCCCTCATCGAGCGCTTCCGCGCCGCGAACCGCTAGGAAAGCCCCCTCCCCCCTCGCATGGACCACCGGCACATCGACGAAGCCTCTCCGACGCCCGGCGGCGCCGCGGTCGGCAACATCGCGACCGGACAGATGATGCTTGCGATGGACCCGCCGCCGAGTCGGCGCAAGCCCCGCCCGGCGGAAAGGGGGGCGCCATGAGCGCGGCGGCGGATCTTCCTTCTCCGAAAACGGGCGCCAGCCGGTATCTGGACGAAGTGCTGTCGATGTTCGTCCGGAGTTTCGAGGCGGACCGGGCGGCGCTGTATCTGTGGAGCGAGGCGGATGGTCGCTTCACCATGCGCTCGGCGCACGGGTTCCCGATGTTCGGGCAGGCCACGGTTTCGCTCCGGCTGGGCGAAGGTCTCATCGGGCGGGTTCTCGCCGAGCGACGGCCGATCTACACGGAAATGGCCGCCTCGATGCGCGGCTACATCCCGCATCCCAACTTTCCGGACGGCGACACGCAGACCTTTCTGGGTCTTCCGCTCCTCCGCGGAAGGGAGCGCATCGGGGCCATCGCGCTCTATCGCCGCACCGGGCATCCGTTTCTCGCCGAGGAGATCTCCCGCGCCCGTCTCAAGGCCGAGGAGGTGGCGGCGGCCGTCCAGAACGCCGCCGCGCTGCTCGCCGCCGCAACCGCCGGCGGAGCGGCCGCGGTGCGCCAGCTCCTGAAGCCGGAGGAGCAGCTCTCGTTCCGCGGCTCCGCGGTCTCGAACGGATGGGCCATGGGGCCGCTTCGGGTCCTGCGCCCCCGGTTTCTTCCGGGCGCGGAGGGCGGCGCGTCCGCCCTTCCGCCGGCCATTCGCGGGTTTGACGAGGCGTGCGCAATCGTGGAGGAAAATCTGCGCCGGCTCGCGTCCGACCTCGACCGCCGGCTCCCGGAGGCCGCGTCCCTCATCCTCGACGCCGGGATGATGATGCTCCACGACGAAAACTTCGCCGGCCGGATCAAGGCGCTCTCCGAGGGCGGGACGTCCGTCACGGAGGCAATCTCCAAGGTGGCGTCGGAATACATCGCCGTCTTCGAGGCGTCCGACAACGACTACATGCGCGAAAAGGCTCGCGACGTGGAGGACCTCGCCCTGCGGCTGCTCGACGCGGCGATCCTGCCCGACGCGCGCAAGGCGGAGACGTCGCGCGACGGAGCGGTCATCGCGGCCGAAAAGATGCTGCCGTCGGACGTCCTGCGCGCGGCTCGCGACCGCGCCGCGGGCATCGTCCTGTGCGCCGGCGGGGCGACCGCCCACGTGTCGCTACTCGTCCGGTCGCTCCGGATCCCGACGCTCGTCGTCAAGTCCCGCGACCTGCTGCGCCTGCCGGACGGCGAGAAGGCGGTTCTCGACTGCGCCAACGAAATCCTTTTCGTCCACCCGGACGAATCGCTGGAGCGCAAGTTCGCGAACCGCGCGGGAGAGGAGGCGGCCGACCGGCGGATCGAAATCGCGATGCCGGAGAGGACGGCGACGCGGGACGGGACGGAGATTTCGCTTGAGGCGAACGTGAACATCCTTTCCGACGTCGGGGCCGCCGTCGAGGTGAAGGCCTCCGGCATTGGGCTCTACCGCACGGAGTTTCCGTTTCTCATGCGCCAGACGCTGCCCGGAGAAACGGACCAGCTCGCGATCTACGAGCGCGTCCTGCGCGGCATGCCCGACCGGCCCGTCACGTTCCGCACGCTCGACGCCGGGAGCGATAAGGTGTTGCCGTACCTCGACGCGACGCGCGAGGAAAATCCCGCCCTCGGCCTCCGTTCGATCCGCTTTTCGCTGCACTACCCGGACGTCTTCGACCAGCAGCTCCGCGCCATGCTCCGCGCCATCCAGCGCACCGCGCGCGACGACGTGTCGATCATGTTCCCGATGGTTTCCTCGGTGGAGGAGTTCCGCGAGGCGAAGCGCCACGTGGAGTCCTGCCTTTCCTCCCTCCAGACCGAGCTCGGCGACACGCAGCTGCACGTCCCGTTCGTCGGCTCGATGATCGAGGTGCCGGCGGCGATCGCCGTCGCCGACGCGCTGGCGGAGGAATCGGATTTCTTCTCCGTCGGCACCAACGACCTCATCCAGTACACGCTCGCCGTGGACCGCACCAACGCGGCGGTGGCCGCCAGCTACGTCCCGCACCACCCCGCGGTCCTCGTCTCGCTGCGCATCGCCGCGGCCGCGGCGCGCCGCCACGGCATTCCGTGCTCAATCTGCGGCGAGATGGGGCGCGACCCGAAGTATCTGCCGTTTCTCATCGGCATCGGGATGCGGACGTTCTCGCTGGAGCCGCAGCAGATTCCCAATTGCCGCGAACTCGTTTCACGCCTCGATCTGAAGGACTGCGAAGCCCACGCCTCGCGGCTGCTCGCCCTCTCCACGATTCCCGAAATCGAATCCGAGATCGACGATTTCTCCAAAAAAACCTTCGGCTAGGAAAACAGACATGAAAGTCCTCGTCACCGGCGGAGCCGGCTACATCGGAAGCGTCGCGTCCAAACACCTGCTGGACGCCGGGCACGCCGTCACCGTTTTCGATTCGCTCGAACTCGGACACGTCGAGGCCGTGGATCCACGTGCGCGACTGATCGTCGGCGACCTGCGCCGGGAAGGCGACATCCTCGAGGCGATGCGCGCCGAGAAGCCCGACGCCGTGATGCACTTCGCCGCGTACGCGCTCGTCGGGGAGTCTTCCACCGACCCCGGCAAGTATTTTCGCAACAACGACCTCGGCGGCATCAACCTCGCGCAGGCGATGGACGCGTGTGGCGTGAAGCGCATCGTCTTTTCGTCCACCTGCGCCACCTATGGCCAGCCCGATTCGATGCCGATCACGGAGGACACGCCCCAGCGCCCGACGAATCCCTACGGCGAGAGCAAGCTCCTTTTCGAGCGCATGCTCGGGTGGTACGCCCGCATTCGCGGCTTCCGGCCCGTTTTTCTGCGCTATTTCAACGCCTGCGGCGCCGAGGGGCGCCTCGGCGAGGACCGCGAGATCGAGACGCACATCATCCCGAACGTCCTGCGCGTGCCGCTTGGGCGCAAGGACAAGGTTGAAATCTTCGGTGACGACTATCGCACGCCCGACGGCACGTGCGTCCGCGACTACGTGCACGTCTCCGACCTCGCCCGCGCCCACCTTCTGGCGCTCGAATCGGATTTTTCGGGCGCGCTCAATCTCGGCACCGGCCGCGGCTTCTCCGTGAAGGAGATCGTCGAGGCCGCGCGCCGCGTGACCGGGCACCCGATCCCGGCCGTCGTGTCCCCGCGCCGTCCCGGCGATCCCGACGAACTCGTCGCCGATCCTTCAAAGGCGTTTCGCGTCCTGGGCTGGAAGGCCGAATGGACCGATCCCGAAAAGATCATCGCCTCCGCCTGGGAATGGCACCGCGCCCATCCCTTCGGCTACCCATCCGTCTGATCCGTCAACCCCACCAACCCAAGGAAAAAACAATGGACCTCTCCGAATCCTCCGTTCTCGAATTCCACCGCGGCGGCAAAGTCGCGCTCAAGATGCCGCACCCCGTCCGCACCGTCGAAGACCTCTGCCTCGCCTACACCCCCGGCGTCGGCAAGGCCGTCCTCCATCTTGACAAGAAGCCGGAAGACGCCTTCGAGTACACCGCCAAGGGCAAGACCGTCGCGGTCATTTCCGATGGCACCGCCATCCTCGGTCTCGGCGACCGCGGTCCGACCGCCGCGATTCCGGTGATGGAGGGCAAGTGCGTGCTCTTCAAGAGCTTCGCCGGCGTCGAAGCCTGGCCCGTCGTGCTCGACAACTGCCGCCAGGGCGGCGCCAAGACCGGCAAGACCGATCCGCAGCGCGTCATCGACGCCTCGGTCGCCGTCGCCCCGATGTACGGCGGCATCAACCTCGAAGACATCGCCGCCCCGGCCTGCTTCGAGATCGAGGACAAACTCCAGGAAATCCTCGACATCCCGGTCTTCCACGACGACCAGTGGGGCACCGCGGTGATCACGCTCGCCGCCGTCCGCAACTACGCCGAAGTCGTCGGCAAGCCCTTCTCCTCGCTTCAGGTCGCGATGAACGGCGCCGGCGCCGCCGGCATGCGCATCCGCGAGATGCTCGTCGAGGCGGGCGTGAAGCAGGTGATTTCCTGCGACAGCAAGGGCGTCATCTACAAGGGCCGCCCCGACCTCTCCGGCCGCAAGCTCCTCGCCGCCGAGGACACGCCCTGCCGCACGCTCCAGGAAGCCGTCAGGGGCGCCGACGTCTTCATCGGCGTCTCCGTCGCCGGCGCGCTCAAGAAGGAATGGGTGCAGACCATGGCCCCGTACCCGGCCATCTTCGCCATGGCGAATCCCGACCCCGAGATCCGTCCCGAAGAGGTCGCCGAGGCGATGGCGGGCAAGCCCTACGTCATGGCCACGGGCCGTTCGGACTTCCCGAACCAGATCAACAACGTCCTCTGCTTCCCGTTCCTCTTCCGCGGCGCGCTCGACGTCAAGGCCCGCAAGATCACGATGGGCATGAAGCTCGCCGCCGCCGACGCCCTCGCCGCCGCCGCGCGCGTTCCCGCCGACGAGGCCACCAAGGCCCTCTACGCCGGAGAAGACCTCGTCTTCGGGCCGAAGTACATCCTCCCGAAGGCCTTTGACCGCCGTCTCCGCGCCCTCGTCGCCCCGGCCGTCGCCGAAGCCGCCGTGAAGGAAGGCGTCGCCCGCGTCGAAGCCTTCGACAAGGCCGCCTACACCGCCGCCCTCGAGGCCGAAGTCGCCGCCGAGGCCTAGTCCCCGCCGAGGCCGAGTCGCCCCCTTCCCTTGGGGCGAGCGCAGGCAAAGGGGCCGCCGACGCCATTTCGGGCGTTGGCGGCCTTTTTTTCACGCCGCGACATCGGATGCGACCGAATTCTCGCAATGATTGAATCCTAATATTCAACGATTTCTTTCACAAATTTCAAAAGACCGGATCCGAAAGAAAAGAGACCGAGGGCCTTGCGATGAGGCGCTTGACAGATGTTTCTTTTAATAGTATCATCCGGCCTCGTTCCCGCGCAAAAAGGGCCGTGCCGCGCGTCGCGGACGGTCGCCGGAATGCGGAAGGGAACGCAACACGAGAGAAAACGTCATGGCTGACATCCCCTACAAGACCTACCTTTCCGAACGCGAGATTCCCGACAGCTGGTACAACCTCCGTGCCGACATGGCGACGAAGCCGGCGCCGCTGCTGAACCCCGCGACGCGCGAACCGTGCACGGCCGAGGAGCTCGGGCACGTCTTCTGCGACGAACTCGTGCGCCAGGAACTCGACGACACGACGAAGTTCTTCCCGATCCCGCGGGAAATCCTGGACTTCTACAAGATGTACCGTCCCTCCCCCCTCGTGCGCGCCTACTTCCTCGAACGCGCGCTCGGCACGCCGGCGCACATCTACTACAAGTTCGAGGGGAACAACACGTCCGGTTCGCACAAACTCAATTCGTCGATCGCGCAGGCCTACTACGCCAAGAAACAGGGGCTGAAAGGCGTCACGACCGAGACCGGCGCCGGCCAGTGGGGCACGGCGCTTTCGATGGCGTGCGCGCACTTCGGCCTCGACTGCCGCGTCTACATGGTGAAGTGCTCGTACGAGCAGAAGCCGTTTCGCCGCGAAGTCATGCGCACGTACGGCGCGGACGTGACGCCGTCGCCCTCCGACACCACGGACGTCGGGCGCAGGATCCTCGCCGAACACCCCGGCACCACGGGGTCCCTCGGTTGCGCAATCAGCGAGGCCGTCGAATACGCCGTGAAGCACGAAGGCTACCGCTACGTCCTCGGATCGGTGCTTAATCAGGTGCTTCTCCACCAGTCGATCATCGGTCTGGAGGCGCACCGGGCGTTCGAGAAACTCGGGGTGAAGCCCGATGTCATCATCGGCTGCGCCGGCGGCGGCTCCAACCTCGGCGGGCTCATTGCGCCGTTCATGGGCGAAAAGCTGCGCGGCGAAAAGGACTACCGCATCGTCGCCGTCGAACCGGCCTCGTGCCCGAGCTTCACGCGCGGCGTCTTCGCCTACGACTACTGCGACACCGGCCGCATCTGCCCGCTCGCGAAGATGTACACGCTCGGCGCGGACTTCATCCCGAGCGCCAGCCACGCCGGCGGCCTGCGCTTCCACGGCATGAGCGGCATCCTTTCGCAGCTCTACCACGACAAGTTCATGGAAGCCGTTTCGGTCGAGCAGACCTCGGTCTTCGAGGCGGCGGAGTTCTTCGCGCGCACCGAAGGGACGCTTCCCGCCCCGGAGTCGAGTCACGCGATCCGCGCGGCGATCGACGAGGCGCTGCGCTGCAAGAAGGAAGGCGTCGAGGAAAACATCTTCTTCGGACTCACCGGCACGGGGTATTTCGACCTTACCGCCTACGCGAGCTACAACGACCGAAAGATGACCGACCAGATCCCGACGGACGCCGAGCTCGCCGTTCCCCGCGCCAAGCTCCCCTGAAGCGCCGAATTCGCGCCACCTGGCCTGCTCGGGAATACGCTGGAACCGCGCCAAATTCCATTCGGAAAGCGCGCACACAGGGAGGCACATGCAAAGGCAAGCCCACGAACGGGCACGCCATGGCGCTGACAACGTTTGGTCACATCCCGGCGGCGGAAACCGTTTGCCGCGGAAGGGGGATTGTGGTAGGGTACCGTCCATCCCCCGACGGGAGCGAGAAAGGGCGGAACCGCCGCCCGGCGCTCCATGCCGCGGGACCAGAACAAGGAAGCACGCCATGTGGGATTATTCCGAAAAAGTCCTCGACCATTTCCACCACCCGCGCAACGTCGGCACGATCGAAAACCCGGACGGCGTCGGCCAGGTCGGCGCCCTCGCCTGCGGCGACGCGCTGAAGCTCGCCTTCAAGCTCGACGACAAGAAGGAACGCATCGCCGACGTGAAGTTCCAGACGTTCGGCTGCGCGAGCGCCATCGCCTCGTCTTCCGCCCTCACCGAAATGATCAAGGGCATGACGCTCGACGAGGCGTCCAAGGTCACCAACGCCGACATCGCGAAGCACCTCGACGGTCTGCCCGAGCAGAAGATGCACTGCTCCGTCATGGGCATGGAGGCGCTGGAGGCCGCGATCGCCAACTACCGCACCGGCGACACCGCGGTGCGCGAACTCAAGGACGACCCGCTCGTCTGCACGTGCTTCAACGTCCACGAGAGCGAAATCGTCGAGGCGATCCGCATCAACAAGCTCACGACCGTCGAGCAGGTGACGAACTACACGAAGGCCGGTGGCGCCTGCGGCCGCTGCAAGGGGGCGATCCGGGAGATTCTCGACCGCGAACTCGGCAAGGCGGCCCCCGCCGCGCCGGCCGCCCCGGCGCAGGTCCCGTTCGCCGACCTTCCGCCCGCGAAGAAGGTTCTGGCCGTCGAAAAGGCCCTTGACAAGGAGGTTCGTCCCTCGCTCGCTCTCGACGGCGGCGACGTGGAGCTCCTCGACGTGCAGGGCAAGACCGTCCGCATCCGCTTCCTCGGCCACTGCGCCCACTGCATGGCCGCGCAGCTCACGCAGGACGGCCTCGTCCAGAAGAAGCTCCGCGAAGCCCTCGGCGACGACGGCATCGTCGTCGAAACGACGGCCTGACCCCGCCGCGCCCGCGCGACTTCGCCCCGGAGGGGCGGCGCGCGGTGAAAATCCTCGTCTACAGCGCCCGGACGTCGCGGTGCTGGAGCGACTCCCGCCGGAAAGGACCGCGCTCTGGGTCCATGAAAAATGAAACCACTACCATCCCATAGAAATGCAATGAACCTCCCCCGATAACGCAACGCCGATGG
>CAMNCG010000147.1 GCA_946534105.1 uncultured Verrucomicrobiota bacterium | reverse complement strand
ACGGCCTCGATCCCATGTTGGAGACGGACTACGGCAACCCGATCTACGAGGGCGGCGGCACGGCGAATCTCGCCGGCGGCTTCCCGCTCTCCGATGAAGCGCTTGCCGCATGGGACGCATGGGTCGCGGCCTTGTCGCGACACTTCGCGGGCCGGGTCCGCGCCTGGGCCATGTGGAACGAACCCGACTTCTGCAAGGAGGGGACGCGGACGCCGGAGGAAATCGCCGCGTTCAACGTCCGCACCGCGCGGATCATTCGCGGGGCCATCCCGGACGCGCGGATCGCCGGGCTTTCGCTTGCGACGGACGATCCGGCCTTCCACGAGGCGTGCTACAAGGCGCTCGGCGACGACATCGGGCTTTTCGACCGGTTCCTCTACCACGGCTACGCCCCGGCGCCGGAGGAGAGCTACGGCAACGTCGAACGGCTCCAGGCGCTTTGCGCGCGCTACGCGCCGCACGCGACGCTCTGCCAGGGCGAGAACGGGGCGCCGAGCGAGATGCCGGGCGAGGGCCTTTCCCTGAACCACATCGCATGGAGCGAGATTTCCCAGGCGAAGTGGGACATGCGCCGGATGCTCGGCGACTTCGCGCGCGGGATTCCGTCGTCCGTCTTCACCATCTGCGACTACTTCCATCCCGGATTCGGCATTGCGAGCTACGGGCTTCTGCGCGCCGATTCGTCGCGGAACGTGATCGGGGTGAAGCGAGCGTTCGACGCCGTGTGGAACGTCGTGACCGTGTTCGATTCGGAGACAGCGCGCGTCGAGCGCCGTGTCTCCTCGCCGGAAACGTCGCTCCAGCTTTGGGAATTCGAGCGCAAAGGTGCACCGCTGTTCGCCTTCTGGACGGCGGGGGAATGGGAATGCGTCGATGGCGGCTGGCGCATGGCGCATCGCCGCCCCGGCGACAGCATGGAGACGCGCCCCGCCGTCCTGAACTGGTCGGGAAAGCCGTTCGCGGACCCTGTCTGGGTGGATCTGCTCACCGGAGAGATTCGCGCCTTTCCGCGCGACCGCATGGTCGAGTGCGCCGACGGCGTTGTGTTCACCGGCGTCCCGGTCTATGATTCGCCGTGCCTTCTCACGGAGCGCGCGGCCGTCGCCGAGTAGCGTCGCGCGGCGGTTGCCATTCAATTGAAGGAGCTTGCCATGAATGAGGTGTTCCCGGAAGGAAGATTTGCGATGGAATGCAACGACTGGGCGTCACACGCCGGCATGATGATGTGGCGAAAAGGCAAAATCATGAACGCGAACATCCTCCTTGCCACGGGAATGGCCGGGCTTGCGCTTTTCGCGCGTTCCACTGCGGAGGCGGACGTTCCTGCGGCGACGGCGTTTTCCGCAGTCGGGCGCGTGGAGTTCTCGCAGGGTGGAAAACTGACGGTCGGGAACGACATCCTCGCCATTTCAACGCCGGACTACGCGCGGCAGATCGAGAACACCGACGTGCCCATGTCGGTCGAGCTCTACGCGATGGGACAGCGCGCGGCGTGGAGGGGGCGGTTCGTTGAGGTCGAGAAGTTCCTCGAACCGCAGGGCGACGGCTCGTTCACCGTCACGTGGGCGCTCGATCTCAAGCCGTGCGGCGAGGAGGCCGTCGCCGACCTCTGCGTCGAGGTGCCGCCCGAGTCGTTTGACGACCTGCCGCCGCAGCCGCCCCGGCGTCCCGACGCCGATGGCGTCTTCCGCCTGAGCGGCC
Source organism: uncultured Verrucomicrobiota bacterium (assembly GCA_946534105.1). GTDB lineage: Bacteria > Verrucomicrobiota > Kiritimatiellia > RFP12 > UBA3636 > UBA3636. The sequence goes on along the minus strand of CAMNCG010000147.1, from coordinate 7,775 downwards.
TCTTCGGCGGCATTGAGGCGTCCGTGGCGGGGAGCGACGGCGAGTGGTGCTTCGAGGATTTCCGCGCGGCCGAATGGTCGGGCCGGTTCCGCTTCCGCTGCCGCGTCCCCTACACGGGCCTTGCGCCGTGGAAGGGTAGGGTGTCGATGAACTTCAAGGGGACGAAGGCCGCGCACCGGGCCTTCCGCGTCCTGGACGTCGCCGTCGCGGCGAACACGGGGCTAACGGACGAAACCGATGGCGACCGCAAGGGCGGATGGACCGACCAGGGGCGCAACGACCTCTCGGCGCTCGCCGGCGGCGCGGAGCTGCGGAGCCGATTCGTGCCGCTCCGCGTCACGCCGCGCGCGATCGTCCTTGCCGGCGGGGAGCGCACGTATTTTCCGGCGGAGTCCGGCGAGATTCCCGTCGGGGCGAAAATCCGCCGCCTCGACTTCCTTCACGCCGTCGCCTGGTCCGGCGCTCCCGGAAGCGTCGCGTTCCGGTATCGCGTGGGATACGCGGACGGCTCGTCCGAGGAGATTCCCGTCGTCACGGGCGAGGACGTGAACAACTGGCACGGCGTCGTCGAGCCGACGCGCGGCTATGTCGCGTGGGAGGGCGCGAACAGCTCGTCCTCGCTCGCGCTCCACCACAGCCGCTGGGTGAACCCGTCGCCGGAGAAGACGGTCGCGTGGGTGAAGGCGATCGGCAACCCGGATGGCGGCGCCGTCCCGATGGTGCTGGGCGTGACCGCGCTGGACGCGGAACGGATCACGGACCGGCAGTTCCGCGCGCTGGAGGATCTCTTCCAAAACAAGCCGCGCAACGACGTCGATACATCGTCGTGGTATCCGTGCGGGCTTTCGTGGGGCGGCCCGGGAAAGACGATCGCCGCGGGGACGGCCCTCGACGCCTCCGCCGCGCTGGCGGCGTCGGAAGCGGCGTTCGACCGCCACGTCTGCGGCGACTGGGGCCGGCTCGTCGCGGTCGGGGACCATCTCGAATTCGAGCGGCGGCCCGGCGAGCGGGTGGCGGTCTGGGGCGTGAACTTCGCCGCCAACGCCTCGTCGCCGCCGAAGGACCTGGCGCAGGGAATTGCCGACAGCCTCAAGCGGCAGGGCGTCAACATGGTGCGGTTCCACAAGTTCGGTTGCCATCCAGGACGCCAGATGGGCAGGGACGGCCTGTTCCTGCCCGAGCTCCAGAACCGGATGGACTGGTTCGTGTCCGTCCTGAAGAAGTCCGGCATCTACGTCTATCTCGACTGGGAGGACGAACTTGCCTTTCCGGAGCTTGCCGGGCGGTGGCCCTACAAGAGGGGGCTCCACTGGGCGCCGGTGTTCATGCCGTCGTTCCGGGAGCGCGAGCGCGACTACGCGCGGGCGCTCTTCGGGCACGTCAACCCCTACACCGGGCTTTCCTACGCCGAGGACCCGGCGGTCGCCTGCATCGAGATCCTGAACGAGGCCGACCTCTGCACCGTCATGAACGGCAATCCGCGCCAGATGCTCGACCCGGAGTTCTACGACGAGCTCGACCGGCAGTGGCGGGCGTGGAACGCGGCGCGGGGCCGCCCGGAGGCGAAGTCCGTCGCGGACGACGTCGGCAATCCCGACCGGCTCCGGTTCGCGACCGACGTCCAGCGCGAATACCAGCAGGCGCAGCGCGCGTTCCTGCGGGACGAACTCGGCTACCGCGGGCTCGTCACCGGCAACAACATCGTCCAGCACGCCTACGCGGCGACCGCCATCGACGACGGCATGGACTTCGCCGGGCTCCACGGCTACGTCGGGCACGTGCCCGCCTACTTCAACGCGCCCTACGACAACGCCTCGGCCGTGCGGACCTCCTCGCCGGGCATCCCGTTCCTCGGGCAGACCTGGACGCGTCCCGCCGGCAAGCCCTACTGCTTCGGTGAGTGGAACTTCTGCTACCCGAACGACTACCGCTCGGAGGGGCTGCCGTTCACCACGGCGATGATGGCGCTCCAGGGATGGGACATGTCGCTCTTCTACGCCTTCGAGGGGCCCATGACCTGGGGCGACTGGGAGCATTTCCGGACCTGGGGGCTGGAGGGCATTTTCGCGTGCGGCGCGGGGATGGACCCGAGCACGTGGGGACTCGCCGTCCCCTGCGCGATCGCCTTCCGCCGCGGCGACATCCGCCCGTCCGGGAACGTCATTGCCGTGCGCCACACGCGGGACGAGCTGCTGAAGATGGGCAATCCGTTCCGGATGCGGCAGATGCAGCTCTCGTGGATGTTCCTGTTCGGCCGGGTTTACACGGAAATTGCGGACGAGCCGGACGAAACCCGCTGGCCGATGAAGCGCGAGCCGGGACTTGGCGAGTGGGACGAAATCAAGGCCGTCGCGAAGCGTCTGGGCGTCGGCGGCGTGGAGGACGGCGTCCTCGCGAGCGACACGGGCGAGATGAGGAAATTCGTCGGCGACGGGCTGTTCCTGCTGGACGCGCCGCGCAGCAAGTTCGCCGTCGGCGACCTTTCGTCGATGGGGCGGGGCGGGCGAGCGCTCTCCGGCGTCGAAGTCCGCTCGCCGGAGACCTTCGCCGCGCTCACCCTCACCAGCCTTGACGCCGAGCCGACGCCCGTCGAGCGGGCGAGGCGCGTCCTCGTCTGCCTTGTCGGCAACTCGCGCAACGAGGCGGCGGTGATCCAGGGGCGCACCATCGTCGATCCCGGCTGGGAGAAAAGCCGCGCCGTGCTGGCCGAACCGCTGGAGGCGACGCTGTCGTTTCCGTCCTCGCCGGGACCGATGAAGGTCTATGCGCTCTCGACCCGCACGGGCGAGCGCCAGGGCGAACTCCCCGTGACCCCCGACGGCAGTTTCACGATCCCGAAATCCGCGCGCACAATCTACTTCGAGGTCGTTCGCGCCGACGATCGCCGGCACCCTCCGCTGCAATCCGGACTATCTTGGCCGGGTGTATCGGAAACGGTTCGGCGAAACGCTGACGGAAACCGTCGAGTCGATGCGCCTCGCCCATGCCGAAACGCTGTTGCGCACGACAGTGCGGACGTCGTCGTCTGCCCCGGTTCCGCACTCAGGCCATGAGCGAGTCGGAGGTCTGGAGACCGCCACACCGTTGACCGCCGCCCCACCGATAGGGGCCTCGCTCCGCGCGCCCGTTTCGAGATGCACGAAGATCTCCCGCATGGCCTCCTGCGCCGCTCCGCGGAAATCGACGGCCAGCGACGAGAGCGACGGAATTTCGCGTTCGCAGACGTATTCCTCGTCGTCGACGCCCAGCATCTGGATTTGGCTCGGCACGGGCAGCCCCTCGCCGCGGCAGACGGAGAGCCGGTCGGCGCTCACGACCGAAACGGCGGGGTAGGGCAGTCCCGGAGGAACAGTCCCGCAGAAAAGCGCGGCCTTGACGCGGCGCGGGAGCAGAAGATCCCGGTTCGCCCCCTTGAGCTCTTCGTGGCTTACCGCGACGATGTCCGGCGCCGTGCCGGTCGATTCCTCCTTCGACTGGCACCGGACGCTCGACTTCCCAACTTTCAACTGGCGCTTCGCGCTTGGCTTTCTTCCCGCGTTTTGCTAGACTTGAAGCCGCAAACGACAAGGGGCGCGCCATGGCAAAACGCAAAATCCAGGAACTCACCACCGGTGTCCACGATTTCCCGACCCTAATAGGGGACAGGGAGAACAAATACGTGGACAAGACGGGCCTGCTCTACAAACTGGCCCGGCGCAAGACAAACGCCCAGTATTTCATCTCGCGCCCGCGCCGCTTCGGCAAGTCCCTCATGCTCTCCACGCTCCAGGCGATGTTCGAGGGGCGTAAGAACCTCTTTAAGGGACTGGCGATCTACGACAAGCCGTGGGAGGGCTGGACGGCCAAGAACCGCCACCCCGTCTACAACTTCTCCATGATGCGCGCCAACGGCGCGACGGTAGAAGAATTCCAGAAGGCGCTCCGCGCTCTTGTTCGCGATTTGAATGAGGAGATTGGCCGTCCGTATGATGATGATGACACGGCGTCCGGAAATTTCGGCGAGTTCCTGAAGGCGGCCGCGGCGAAGTCGCCGACAAAGAAGATCGTGGTTCTCATCGACGAATACGACGAGCCGATCGCCGGCTTCCTCGACGACCTCGAAGCGCTCAAGTTCGTCCGCAAGACGCTCCACGACTTCTACGAGAAGCTGAAGGACAACTCGAAGTCCATCCGCTTCCTGATGCTGACGGGCGTGACGAAGCTCACGAAGCTTTCGGTCTTTTCCGGCCTCAACCACTTGACGGACCTTTCGATGGACAAGCGCTTCGCGACGCTGCTCGGCTTCACGCCGGAGGAGCTGGACGGGACGCTGCGCGAGAACGTCAAGGCGTTCGGCGCAATGAACGGGTGGGATTTCGCGACGGCAAAGGCGAAGCTTCTCGACTGGTATGACGGCTACCGGTTTTCGCCGGGATCGGAAAAGAAGGTCTGCAACCCCGTTTCGCTCGGCAAGGCGCTGGTCTCCGGCAGCCTGCTCAACTACTGGGAGGCGACCGGGCAGGCTTCCATGATCGTGGAGCGCATCAAGGCGGTGGACGAAATACCGGCTGACTTGAACGGCATCGTGGCCACGCAGACTCAGCTTGACGTCTGCGATGCCGAGACGATGCCGCTTATGGCGCTGCTTTACCAAGGCGGCTACCTGACGATCAAGCGCGTTCGTCCATCAGGGAGACTTGAACTCGGCATCCCGAACGAGGAGATATCGACGTCGCTGGCTGAAGGCTATGTTTCCACGCTGTTGAGAAACAGCATGCCGGATTGGAACGAAGAGCTGGCGGATGCCCAGGACGATTTGATCGAGAAGGGCGTCGAAACGCTCCTCCGCAAGAACCTCCGCGCCGCATTCGCGGCGGTGCCATACGAGTGGAAGCTCAAGGACGAGCGCGAGGCGAAGCGCTACTTCCTTTTGTTCATGAAGCTCATCGGCGCGGACATCTCCGGCGAACGCCAGAGCGCCCGCGGCCGCGCCGACGCGATCCTGAAGGACAGGAGCGGCGTCTATGTCTTCGAGTTCAAATACGGCAAGACGCCTCAGGAGGCGATCGACCAGGCGCGCACGAAGGACTACGCCGGCCCGTGGCTGGACGGCAAGCCGCCGGTCTTCCTTGTCGGCGTCAACTACGACCCCGCCAGGCGCGGCATCGATGACCCGCTCGTCGAGAAGGCGTAGTGTGCGGTCCGCGTCCATCCAACCTGGTACGCGATGCCGATGACGACGGGGGAATTTTGCAGCATTGGGTCATGAACGACGGGACTGGCGACATGTCTGGATCGGGAATAGACGAAGAAAGCGCCGGGCGACGCGCCGAAGCGGTGTCGCCGCGCGGGCGCGTGGTGCAGTGGCTCGTGAATGCCGTCGCCTCCGGCTCGCTCAAGCCCGGGGCCGAGATTCCGACGGTTGACGAGATCGCCGCGAAAACCGGGGTCGCCCGCAACACTGCGGCCTCCGGGGTTCGCGACGCAGAACGCAAAGGCATCGTCGAACGGCGCAGCCCCGGAGCGCGCAGGCGCTACGTGCCCGTCGCGCCGACATCGGCCCACTTGTCCGGAACCACCGTCGTCGTTCTCGCCGCGCCCGGCCGCTTCAAGGACAACGTCATCGCGCCGCGCTGGTCTGAGGCGTATCTCGCTTTCGAACTCGTCCCGCGCCTCATGGCGGCCGGAAAGCACGTCACTTTTCTCAACGACGAGCTGCTTGGAGCCGCCGATCTCGACGCCTTGTTCCGCCAGCCTCCGGCTGCGATGGTCATCACAAGTTCGGTGTGCGGAAGTCCCGTGTCCCTCGAAGCCCTTTCCCGCTGCGGCGAGACGGGAATCGTCGCCGTAGCCTATGGCAACGCGCCGGAACTGCGCCGGTTCGACCGCGTGTTCGTTGACCATCGCGCCGGCGAGCGCGCCTTGACCGAGTGGCTTCTCGCGCGCGGATGCCGACGCATCGCGCCGATGTTTCCCTCCGAGCCGACCCTGTATTGGATGCGCGAGCGCATCGCCGGCTACGAGGAGGCGATGCGCGGTGCCGGGCTGGAACCGCTGCCCTGCGCCGTGCTCGGCGATTCCGAGCTCGAGGCGCAGACGAGCGGCGCGCGGCGTTTCCGCTTTTTCAAGGCGCTCGCCATCGGCAAAATCCTCGAAATGCGCAGGAGCGGAGGTCTCGACGGACTTGTGTGCGCGAACGACGAATGGGCCGCCGTGGCCGCAGCGGCGATCCGCGACATGGGACTCGTCCCGAACCGCGACATCCTCGTCGCCGGCTACGACAACGTCACGCGCAACGGTCAGTTCGACAAAATCACCGACGAGCGCCCCGCCGTGACCATGGACAAGCGCAACGATCTCACCGCTGCTGACATGGTATCGCTCCTTTGTGCCCGCATCGACGGTCGTCTTGCGCCGGAACCCCAGGCTCGCACCCACTCCCAGAGAATCGTGGTGTGCGGTCCCTACGGCGATTGATTCCCGCGGAAGCTGAATCCCGGAGATCATTTTAGGAGGGATATCGCAATTTATTGTAGTGAAATATTGCGATATAATTGATATTTGTCTTATTTCTGAAATTTATAGTTGACATATCGCATCGAAATCGTTATTGTCTCGCGTTGGCGACCGATTCTAGGTCTGCCGAACTTGTCGAGGACACACCATGAAGCTCATGAAAAAACGATCATTCCATTCCGCAGTGGACGGCGGTTCGGCGTCTCGCCGAGTCGGGTTCCCGATCGCCGCGGTTGCCGTCGCCGTCCAGATGGCCGCGACGTCGGCAGTGCGGGCCGACGGCTACCGTTTCATCGTTTCCGGCGACCCGGCCGCAGTCGCGACTGTCGGCGTGTCGACCGCGCGCACGGCGCCGGACGCGCTTGACGTGCGGGAACACGCGGCAGCTCGATCCCCCGCCACTTCGCTCACTTCCGTGAAGGATCCCGGAACGATGATCATCATCCGGTAGGGTGCATCCACAAGGCACCAAAACACGAACGACAACTAACATTCGACAGCAAACATCAAGGAGACGGAAAGACCATGAACGCAAAGACATTCGTTGAAACGGTTTCGGCCTTCGCTTTCGCGGCGACGGCGTTCGCGATGCCGGAAGTGACGGGCGTCACGATGACGCAGAACTCGCGCACCTGCGCGGTCGAAATCAAATACACGCTTTCCGAGCCCGCCGTGGTGACGCTCGACATCCTGACGAACGCCACGGCGAACGCCGCGACCGGATGGGCGTCCATCGGCGGCGAACACATCTGGAACGCCACGGGCGACGTCTGGCGCAAGGTCGAGACCGCCGGAGAGCACACGATCTCGTGGCAGCCCGCCGAATCGTGGACGGACGGCTCCGGAGACGGTTTCAAGGTCGCGGACGGATGCGCCCTCGCCGAAGTCTCGGCGTGGCCTCCGTCGAACACGCCGGACTACATGGTGGTGGACATTTCGGAAGGCGCAACGCCCGGTTCGCAGCGCTACTACCCGCGCGCCGACTTCCTTCCCGGCACGGTGCCGGGCGAGAAGGGCGGCGTCACGAACAACGCGGCCTACAAGACCACCAAACTCGTCATGCGCAAAATCCCCGCCAAGGGCGTGACTTGGACGATGGGGTCGCTCCCCACCGAGCCGTTCCGCGACCAGACTTCCGCCTGGGTGAGGCGCGAGGCGACGCACGAGGTGACGCTCGCGGCCAACTACTACATCGGAATCTTCGAGTTCACGCAGGGTCAATGCGCCACGATCCGCGGCTCCTACGCCTCGTCGTTCATCTCGTATGCCGTCTTCTGCTT
>CAMNCG010000146.1 GCA_946534105.1 uncultured Verrucomicrobiota bacterium | reverse complement strand
ATCATCATGCCAATGCCGAGGAGCGCCATGCAGGCGATGCCAGGCTCGGGGACGGCGGCGGCCGCGACCCATCCGCCACCGGCGGTAAGGGTGCCGTCGGTACCTTTGGCGAAGGAGAAAGCGGCGGAAACGGCATTTGCGTCATTGGGCGGAGTGTCGCCGCTACCATCATCCATGCCGACCATTGTGAGAAGGCCGGAGGACAGGTTCCAGTAGGTCTTTCCATCGGACGCGCCAGTATACTTCAGAAGCACCGCGAACGTGTCGCCGTTACCGTAACTCGTAGTATCAATAGTCCAAGTGTTAGTTATTTTTGACAGAGTGGTCGTTTTGTTCTTTTCGTCAACCTTTGTCCCAATGTCTACTGCAGAGAAGGAATCTGTCACTTTATATTTATCGACAAACGAATCAAGAGCAATCAGGTAGCCAGTAACGGTTGCATCGCTTTTGAGGTTGCTTCCGTCAAATTTGATGGCAGAAGCAGAACCCCATTGCATCGAAACCGCAGACGCCATTCCGGCGAAGCCGACGGCGAGTGAGAGTGTCAGCAATTTTTTCATGTTTTGTGTTCCGTGTTTTGTTTTTTTGGAGACTCGCGGCCTATTCAGCCGTGAAGGTGATGGTGCCGGCGGATGCAGCCTTGATCCAGACGCCGTGGCCGAAATCAACTGTGGCTTCATCATCAATTTCGGTCTGATCATTCAACCATTTATTATCGTAACTCGGGTCTTCGAGAATTTTAGTGCCAGAAGTGCCTGACCAGCCGAAAGTCGTGTAGTTGTTGTTCTTCCACACTTTCAATACAGTAGCATAGTTGCCGTCCTCATCGAAACCTTCCATGTTCGCAGAGAGAACACCGAATGTCGAAACCTTGACGGATTTCGGGAACGGATTCGCGATCATGTTCCATCCGACAACAAGGGGAATGGTTACAACCGTGTTCGTCGGAACCTCGCCTGCTACGAGAACCGTGCCTGCTTTCTCGGCCTTAATCCAGACGGCATCTTCGGCGGCAAGTGAGGCCGTGTCATCGATCTCGGTCTGATCATTCAACCATTTATTGTCGTAACTAGAATCTTCGAGAACTGTGGTTCCAGAAGTGCCTGACCAACCGTAAGTCGTGTAGTTATTGTTTTTCCATACTTTCAGCACGGTGGCGTAGTTGCCGTCCTCGTCGAAACCAGACATGCTGGCATCGAGGAGCATGGCGTCGGTGAGCGCTTTCGCGGCTCCCGTCCCGACCTCGACGAACTGGACGCCGATCATGTTCCAGCCGGCATCGAGATTGATCCGCTGGTACCCGACGATGTTGCTGGACACCACTTCCGCGGCGCCTGCCGGAGAAAAGACGTTTTCCGAGGGCGGAGGGGGAGGAGGTGGGGCGATGGCGGTGCGATGGTCGAGGAGGGGGCGGGTTTTTCCGACCGGGTCCGGACCGATGAAAATCTTATACCATTTATCAGTTTACAATCAATGCAAATCTTTGCGAGAATTCGGCGAGAGACGGGAGGTGCGGAAGGAGGGGCGGAGGAGGGACGAGGAGAAACGGGGCGAGACGGGGTGGGGGAGGGCGCTTTTTCGGGAAGCGTGCCGGGAAGCGCAATGTGGGGTATACTTCCCTGCCGACGCGCGCCGACGGCCCGCGCCGGATTCCTGCAAGCCTTCCCGCACTTCTGTCCATGCGTTCCTTCAGCAGCATTCTCGTGACCGGCGGCGCCGGTTTCATTGGTTCCAATTTCATCCGCCACGTGTTCCGACACGCCGATTTCTCCGGAAAGATCGTGAACTTCGACGCGCTGACGTACGCGGGCAATGCCGAAAGCCTCGCCGACGTTGCGCGCGATTTCCCGGACCGCTACGTCTTCGTCCACGCCGACATTCGCGACGGCGAGGCCGTCCGGAAGGCGCTGAAGGAACACGGATGCGACGCGATCATCCACTTTGCCGCGGAGTCGCACGTGGACCGCTCGATCGCCTCGCCCGACGATTTCGTCCAGACAAACATCGTCGGCACGTTCCGCCTCCTTGAAGAAGCGCGCGCGCTCGGGCCGCGGCTAAAGCTTTTCCACCACGTCTCCACCGACGAGGTGTTCGGTTCGCTCGGCGAGACCGGCTTTTTCTCGGAAACGACCCCGTACGCGCCGCACAGCCCCTACTCCGCCTCCAAGGCGGGCAGCGACCATCTCGTGCGCGCGTACCGCGACACCTACGGGCTCCCGGTCACGGTGACGAACTGCTCGAACAACTACGGTCCGTACCAGTTTCCGGAAAAGCTGATCCCGCTCATGACACTCAACGCGCTCGAAGGCAAGGACCTTCCCGTCTACGGGGAGGGTCTGAACGTGCGAGACTGGCTGCACGTGGAGGACCACTGCGAGGCGATCTGGACGGTAGCGACGCGCGCGCGCCTTGGCGAAACGTATTGCGTGGGCGGCCGCAACGAAATGCGCAACATCGACGTCGTGGAGAGGATCTGCGCTCTCGTGGACAAGTTCGCGCCGCCGCTGCCGTCCGGGGCGCCCCGCCGCTCGCTCGTAAAGCACGTGACGGACCGCCTCGGCCACGACCGCCGCTACGCGATCGACTGCTCGAAACTGGAGCGCGAACTCGGCTGGAAGCCGGCGCACGACGCCGCGAGCGGCTTCGAGGACACGGTCCGCTGGTACCTCTCGAACCCGGAATGGGTTTCTTCCGTGCGCACCGGCGCCTACCGCACCTGGATCGAGCGCAACTACGCTTCCCGCTGAACCGCTTCCCGGCGGCCGCACGACGATGAAAACCGAAACAACGAAAATCCAACCGGCGTTTGCCCTCCCGAACGTCTATTCCGACCACATGGTGTTCCAGCGCGACGTGCCGATCACGATCGCCGGAACCGCCAGCCCGTTTCTCGCCCTCCAGGTGCATTTCGACTCCGTTTCGCGCACCGCGACGGCGAACGCCACGGGCCACTGGAGCGCCGAATTTCCGCCGCTGCCCGCCGGCACCGGCCACGTGGTCCGCGTCGCGGCCCCTTCCGGCACCACGATTGAACTGCGCGATGTCGCGGTCGGCGACGTCTGGATCGCCGGCGGGCAGTCGAACATGGAGTTCCCGGTTGTCGGAGTGGAATTCTACGGACTTAAGAATGGCGCGAAGATCGCCGCGGAGGCCGACGACCCGGACCTGCGCATCCTGAAGTCCGCCCGGATGGTTTCGCCCGACGGTCCGTGCGAAAACCTTCCGCAGGGCGCCGCGTGGCGCCGCGCGGATTCCGCGGAAGCGGTCGGCCCGTGCTCGGCCGTGGGCTACCTGTTCGGAAAGCTCCTGCGCAAGCGCGTCAAGATCCCGATCGGCATCGTCTCCACGAACTGGGGAGGCTGCCGCATCGAGCCGTGGATCGACGAAGGCACCCTCCGCCGCCACGGATGCGAGGCGGAGCTCGCGCGGCTCGACACCGCGCGCAAGGCCGTCCCCGGCTCCCGGGAATCGGGAAACGCGGCGCGCAACGCCCGACGCGAAGCGAAACGCGTCTTTGACGCCCTTGAAACGTGGCTCCGCAAGTCGTTCTTCGCTTCCGACCCCGCCACGACAAAGAAGGCGCTCGCCTCGTGGGCGAAACCGGGAGAGGACCTTTCCGGATGGGACCGCGGGACGCTCGCCGGCGCGGGCAAGCTCGGGGAGCCGGGCGTCGTCTGGTTCCGACGCGACGTCGAGGTGCCGGAGGGATGGAATCCCGCGCACGTGCGCTTCACGGCGTACAGGATCAACGACACGGACGAAGTCTTCTGGGACGGCGTCAAGATCGGCGAAACGTGGATCGACACGCCGTCGTACTGGAGCGCGCCGCGCGACTACGCGGTCCCGGCAAGCCTGGCGAAACCGGGCCGGCACGTGCTGGCGATCCGCGTCGCCAACCACTTCCGATCCGGCGGCGTCGGCGAACTCGCGGTGGAAGACTCCGGTTCCGGGGCGCGCGAAAGCGTTTCCGGCGGCGATTGGTTCTCGCGCGTCGAGTTCCGACCGCGCCCGGAATGCGGTGAGCGCCCCGTGGCGCCCGGCGACCCGGCCGTCGATCCGCGCAACGCGTTCACGGTCCCCTCGACGCTCTTCAATGCGATGTTCGCCCCGCTTTCGCCGCTGCGGTTCCGCGGCGCGATCTGGTACCAGGGCTGCTCCAACGTCGGCGAGGCCCGCAACTACGAACGCTTCCAGAAGTACCTCGTCGAAAGCTGGCGCAAGGCGACCCGTTCGCCGGACATGGCGTTTCTTCAGGTGCAGCTGGCGGGATTCGAGGAGCACCGCCCCACGGACCGCCTTCCGGACGACTACTGGACCACGCTGGAGCCGACCGAGCGCGCCGAATGGGCGGAGATGCGCGAGGTCCAGTCGAAGATCCGCGGACTCCGACTCTGCGATTTTGCAACGGCGACCGACATCGGCGACCACTCCGACATCCACCCCGCCAACAAGTACGAGGTGGCGCGCCGTCTCGAGGCCGCCGCCGCCAAGATGCTTTACGGCGCGAAGGGCGTCACGACCGGTCCGTCGCTCGCATCGGTGAAACGAGAGGGCGGCGAACTGCGCTGCTCGTTCTCCGACATCGGAGCCGGCCTCGTCGCAAAGCCGCTCGCGGGCGGCGTACGCGAAATTGTGGCGAAGGCGCGCGCCGCCGCCGGAAAGGGCAAACCGGCCGGACGAAACGCATTCTTCCCGGAGGAACACGCCTTCGCCGTGGCCGGCGCGGACGGCAAGTGGGTCTGGGCCGACGCAAGACTCGACGGAAATGACGTCGTCGTGTCGTCTCCCGCCGTGCCGAAACCGACGCGCGTCCGCTACGCCTGGAGCTCCTACCCGCCGTCGATGCGCCTCTTCAACAAGGACGGGTTCCCCGCGTTCCCGTTCCAGGGCGCCGCGCGCGGCTAGCGCGCCGCGCCGCCCTCTTTCCCCGCGACGGTCCCCCTTCCCCCAAAAAACCTTCCCCCCAAAAAAACAGCAACAAGGAACAATCCATGTATTTCACCGGTTTTGCAGACGAAGCCGCCCCCGGCATTGACGACCAGATCGCCGTCACCAAGGAGCTCGGATGGTCGAACATCGAGTCCCGCAACATCGACGGCGTCAACATCCACGACCTCTCCGACGAGGCGTTCGACGAAGTCGCCGCCAAGCTCGCCGCCTCCGGCGTGAAGATCAACTGCTTCGGCTCCGCCATCGCCAACTGGGGCAAGAGCATCGAGTCCGAGGCCGATTTCGAAAAGGACATGGAGCAGGTCCGCCGCGCGATCCCGCGCATGCTCCGCCTCGGCACGAAGCTCGTGCGCATCATGAGCTACGCCGTGCTGAAGGACCGCCGGCCGGACGACCAGATGCGCGAAAAGCGCTTCGAGCGCGTACGCGCGATCGTCTCCGAATTCCTCGCCGCCGGCATCCAGCCCGTGCACGAAAACTGCATGAACTACGGCGGCATGGGCTGGAGCTACACGCTTGACGTGCTTGACAACGTGCCCGGTCTCAAACTCGTCTTCGACACCGGCAACCCGATCTTCACCGACGACCGCACGAAGCCGGAGCCGTGGCCGAAGCAGAACGTGTTCGAATTCTGGCGCGCCGTGCGCGACCACGTCGTCTACATCCACGTGAAGCACGGGGAATTCCGCGACGGAAAGATGACCTACATGTATCCGGACGAAGGGCCGGACAGCGTTTCGCGCGTCCTCGACGACGCGGTGGCGCGCGGCTACGACGGCGGCATCTCCATCGAGCCGCACCTCGTGCACGTCTTCCACGACCCGCAGGGCAAACCCGATCCCGTGCGCTGCCGCGCCGCCTACGTCGAGTACGGCCGCCGCATCGAGAAGATCGTCCGCGACGCCTTCGCGAAGGCCGGGCGCGAATTCAAGGCCTGAAAAAGCCGGAGGCGGCGATGGCGGAAGGAACCGGAACGGATCCGCGCGAGGCCGGCGCGCGACGTTTCAAGTTCGAAAAAAGCGCGTGGCGCGAACCGCCCGCGCGGCTGCGGCACGTCGAGCTCGTCCTGAAGATTTTCGACGACCGGATCGAGGGCTCGGAAACGCTGTTCTTCGAGGCGCGCGAAGCGCTCCGCTCCGTCCGGCTCGACGCGCAGGATCTCGACGTTGGCCCGGTGGCGTTCGCGTCCGGATGGGACGCCGCCCCGGGCGTCCCGTGCGCGGCGCTCCTCGACAAGCCCGGACGCGCCCTTTCCGTCGCCCTGCCCTCCCCCGTCGTCGCCGGCGCGAAATTCGCGCTCGCCCTCTCCGCGGTCTGCCGCCCCACGCAGAACGTCCTCGACGGCGCGTACTGGGACGTCGCCCCCGCCGGCGCGCCGCCGCAGCTCATGTCGCAGTGCCAGCAGTGGGGCTTCCAGCGCATCATGCCGATCGTCGACGACTGCACCGCCAAGTGCACGTGGCGCACGACGCTCGAAGGCTCCGCGCGCTACACGCATCTCATCACGAACGGCGACGTCGACCGCGCCGCCTGCCCGGACGGCCGCCCCGTCCCGCTCCCCGGCGATCCCTCGCGCGTGCGAATCGTCTACCGCAACGACATCCCGATGCCGCCGTACCTCTTCCTCGTCGCGGCCGGCACGTGGGACTGCCTCGCGGACGAGGTGGCGCTGCATTCCGGACGGGTCGTGCGCCTCGAATACCTCGTGCCGCCCGGGAAGAAGGACGGCGCGCGCGTCCCGATGGAAATCCTGAAGCGCTCGGCGGTCTTCCAGGCCCGCCACACCGGCTGCGAATACGCGCGCGAGTGCTACCGCACGATCTGCATGGAGAAGTCCAACTTCGGCGGCATGGAAAACGTCGGCAACACGACGATCATCACCGAGGCGGCGCTTCTGGACGAATGGACGGCAGACCGGCGCCTCTTCTACGCGCACGGCGTGATCGTGCACGAGTTCGAGCACAACCACTGCGGCTCCGGCGTTACGATGCGCACGCCGTTCGACATGTGGCTCAACGAGGCCTACACCGTCACCGTCGAGCGCGCGTTCCTGCGCGAATCGTTCGGAGACACGATCTGCCGCCTCGACGAACTCGACGGCCTCCGCGACCGCCTCCGCGGCCCGCTCGCCGCCGAGGACGGCGGCGCGTCCTTCCCCGTCGTGCGCGACGGGTTCGACTCCCCGGACGACGTCGTGGACGGCGTGACCTACGACAAGGCGCCGGAAATCCTCGGCATGCTGCGCGCGCTCGTCGGCGCCGAGGCGTACGACCTCGCCATGGCCGGCTACTTCCGGCGCCACGAGGGCGGCAACGTCGAAACCGCCGACCTCCTGGCGGCGTTCGGCGTCCGGGCGGCCGAAGGGACCGAAGGGACGAAAGGGACCGAAGGGACGGAAGGGACATTCGGACTCGCGGCACCACGAGAAAGGCTCGCGCGCTTCTTCCGCGAATGGCTCTTCACCACCGGCTACCCGCGCCTCCGCGCGACGTGGCGCCACGACTCCGCTTCGCGCCGTCTTCTTCTCACGCTTTCGCAAACACGCGCCCCGGTGCACGCCTTCGCGGCGGGCGCCCCCCTCGCGGACGGCGCCGGCGGGCCGTTCGTCGTGCCGATCCGCGTCCGCCCCGTCGCCGCCTCGGGCGCCCCGATTCCCGGCGCCGACCGCCTGCTCGTCCTCGAAACGGAAAAGGCGGAATTTGCGATCGACGGCGTGGCCGAAGAGCCGGCCTTTGTCGATTTCGGCTCCGACGAGCCGTTCTACGGAACGTTCTCCGACGACTCGGCGGCGCCCGCCGCGCTCGCCCTCGCTTCGCGCGTCTCGCCCTTTCCCGTCGGCCGCGTCGAAGCCTTCCGCGCGCTTGCGCGCCGCGCCGCCGCCGGAGACGCCGCTTCGCGCGACGCGCTCTTCGAGGCGATGTCCGCGGCGCTCGGCGATTCCGCGCTCGACCCCGCGGTGCGCGCCGCGCTTCTCGCGGTGTCCGAAACGGACCTCGCCTCCGCACCGCTCCCCGCGGGTCCCGCCCGCGCCCGCGCGGCGCGCTCGCTTCTGCGCGAAGGCGCCTCCCGCCTCGGCTTCGACCGCCTTTCGGCCGCCCTCGCGGCCGTGCCCGACGCGCCGCCGCCGCCCGCGGCGTCCGGCATCGACCCGCTCTCGGCCGGCATTCCCCGCCGCGCCCTCCGCCGCTCGCTCCTCGCGCTCGCCGCCCTGGCGGACGGCGAACGCGCCGTGCCGCTCCTGCGCGAGGCCTTCGACGGCGCGACGTGCGTCGGCTCCCGCCTCGCCGCCGCCTCGGCCGCCGTCGAAGCCGGCCTCCCCTGCGCCGCGGAGCTGCTCGGGCGCCTGCGCAGCCTCTGCGCCGGCCACGTCGGCGCCTACGCGGCGTACCTCTCGCTCGTCGGCTCCGATCCCGATCCCGGCCGGCTCTTCGCCGCCGTCGCGGAAGCGGAGGCCGATCCTTCGTTCCGCGAAGAGCACCCCGGCCATTCCCGCTCGCTCTACGCGGCGGTTTCGCGCAACGCCGAAGCGCTCTGGACGGAGCGAGGCCTCGCATGGTTCCGCGCCAAGCTCGCGCACATGGCGGCCGTGAACGAAAACGTCGCGATCGTCATGCTCGGCGCGGTCCAGGACTGGCGCGAACTGCCGGAGGATCTCCGCGAAAGCGCCGAAACGCTCCTGCGCGGCGCGCTCGCGGACATCCGCTCGTCCGCTCCCGCCGCCGAATCGCTCGCCGCCCGCATCGGAGACCTTCTGGCATGAACGCCGCGCTCCCCGCCGCCCTCGCGGCCCTTGCCGCGTACCTTCTCGGATCGATCCCGTTCGGGTGGCTCGTCGGCCTCGCGCACGGCGTCGACATCCGCCGCGCCGGAAGCGGCAACATCGGCGCGACGAACGTCCTGCGCGTCCTCGGAAAGAAGCCCGGCGCCTTCGTCTTCGCGCTCGACGCCGCGAAGGGCGTCGCGGCGGTCTCGCTCGTCCCGGCCGCCTTCGCGGCCGCCGGCGCGCCACTCCCCGCCGCCGCGGCCGTGGCGTGCGCCGCCGCCGTCGTGCTCGGGCATTCGTTCCCGGTCTTTCTCGGCTTCAAGGGCGGAAAGGGGGTGGCGACCGGCCTCGGCATCGCGGTCGCGCTCGTGCCGCACGCCGCCCTCTTCGCGTTCGCCCTCTGGCTTGCGCTCTTCCTCGCGACGCGCTACGTCTCCGTCGCGTCCGTCGCCGCGGCCGCCTTCGTCGCGGTCGCGCCGTGGTTCCTCGACCCCGAAGCCGGCCGCGTCGCGCTCTGCGCCGTCTCCCTCCTCGCCGCGCTCGTCGTCCTGAAGCACCGCTCCAACCTCCTCCGCCTCGCCCGCGGCACCGAAAACCGCTTCGCCTTCACCGAGCGCCAGAAGGCAGCCCTCGACGCGAAACGCCGGACCTGAAGACGCCGGCCGGGCCGATCCGGAAGCCCGCGAAAAAAAAAACGCTTGCATTTTGGGAGGGCATTTGATAACCTTCGCCGCGTTTTCAACGCCAAGCGCGGACATGGGGCGGTAGCTCAGTTGGTAGAGCATCGCGTTCGCAACGCGGGGGTCGTGA
>CAMNCG010000145.1 GCA_946534105.1 uncultured Verrucomicrobiota bacterium | reverse complement strand
TCCTCCATGATGCCGGTTTCCTGGAGGTTGCGGACGCGCGTTCCGGCGCCGCAGATCCACATGCGGATTTCGGACGAGGCGTTGCCGCCCAAAACCGGGCGGTCGTGCATGAGCGCGACCTTGGCGCCGCGCCGCGCGGCGGAAACCGCGGTCAGCAGGCCGCCGATGCCGCCGCCGACGACGCAAAGATCGACTTCGTGGAGAATTTCGGGAAGGTTGTTCATGGTTGGTCAAAGATCGTAAATGCGCACGAAATCGACATCGAAGGAGTCGTCCGCGACGAGTGCGTCGAAGGAGGCGTCTGCTTCAAGGGCCATCGGGCCTTCGACGACGCTCTTGCCGCGGAAGCCCTTGAGTTCCGTGGAAATGAGGAGGAAGCACTCTGTGCGGGACACGAACTCCCCCGCTCCTCCACCGACCTTCGGCCCGCGCCGACGGCCATCGACGTAGAAGGAATACCCGTCCTCCTCCCACAGCATCGCGAAGTGGTGGAACGGCTCCGGGTCGAGCGCAAGTCGCACCTTTTCGGGACCGGTCTTGCGCGGGCACTTGAAAAAGCCATGCTCCGCCCCGTATCCGCCGAAGTGCATCGTGTGGGGGATGACCATTCCCGGCTCGAAGCTTTCCATGACATCGTGCTCAATTCCGGCGCGAACGGGGTCGATGGAGCAGCCCTGCATCGGCGACTGCGTCCAGAAGGCGCTCCACCAGCCTGGGCGCTTCTGGAGGCGGCAGCGGCATTCCCAGAAGCCGAACCGGTGCAGGAACGTCGGCGGCTCCCGCTTCGGGAGCGGCCAGAATCCGTTTGGTTTTTCGAGACGCGGGATGTCCCACATCAACTCGCCCGTCTGAAGCTGAGGCGACACAAAGCGACCGTCGGGAGTCTTTCGCGCGCGAAGGCGGCAGACGGAGTCCGCGATTTCGACCGCACCGTCCTCCGGCCCGGCGAACCATTCGGCGCGTTTGCCCCAGAAATTCACGCGGTAGCGCCACTTTGATTCGTCAAGCGCGTCGCCGTCGAATTCGTCGTTCCAGACGAGCCGGAAATCGCGTCCTCGTGGCAGCAGACTTGGCGCATGGCCGGGGACGACCGCAGCTTCGCCGCATTCGAGCGGCATCTCATCAAGGGTTTGGAGAATCATGGCAGGGAACAAGGCACCACCGCATTCGTCGGGATGTAGTCGAGACCGAGGGCGAGCATGCGCGCGACGGCTTCCGGCGTGTCGCCGGCGCGGAGGCAGATCCTGACGCCCTTGGCGTGGACCCGCTCCACAAGGCTTTCCGGCACGGCGTCGAGGTCGGGGTAGTCGTAGGAGAGGCCGGCGGAGCCCATCGCGGCGAGCTCGTCCAGCAGTTCCGGCCGGCTGAAGATGTGGTGGACGAAAATGCCGCGGTCGAGCCGCCGCGCCTCGCGGATGTGGTCGATGTCGATGGCGGACAGCACCGCCACGCGCGAAAGCCCGCGCCGCCACAATTCCGCCAGCACAGGCGCGACCACGGCGGCGTCGCCCTTGGTCTCGATGAAGGGGACGCGGTCGAACTGCTCGCAAATGTCGAGGTATTCGCCGAACGTCGGGATGCGCAGCCATTCGCGCGGCCAGCGGGAAAGGCCGTTGCCGGCGAACGGAACGAGCGCGCGGAGTTCGCCGACCGTCATGGCCGAGACGTTCCCCTCCGCGCCAAACATGCGCCGGAGAGAATCGTCGTGCGAGCAGACGAGCGAACCGTCCCCGGCGAAGCGGACGTCGGTTTCGATGGCGTGGAGACCGAGCCGCGCGGCGCACAGGAACGACGCGCGGGTGTTCTCCGGCGCGAGCGCCGTGCAGCCGCGATGGGAGATGAGGAAGGGGCGGAGGTCCGCCAATCGATCGAGAAACGGACTCATGGCTACCGAATTACCATGACGAAGCCGCCGGCGCGGGCGGTCAGGCCGTCGGGCCCGGCGCGGACAATCCAGTCGCTCGGCAGCCCGGTGACCGTGGCCGTGCCCGTGACAGGCCCTTGCACCAGCACGATGCGCGACTGGTCGCCCGGGAGATTGGCGGCATTTTCAATGGCGAACGCAAGCCCGGAGAGATCGAGCGCGTTCTTACCCGCATTCACGAGGTTTAACGGGATGGCGCCGTTTGCCGCGACTTGAAGGCGGACCTTTCCGGTCAGGGCCACGCCATTCACCGTAATCGGGCCGAGCGAGCCATCGGGTCCGCCCGGGACGATTTCGCCCGTGACGGCGAGAGCGTGGCTGAAGGCACCGGAGCGCGTGTCGGCGATGGTCCCCGCGCCGACGAGATTTCCGACGGTCTGCGCGATGGGCGCGTCGTCGTTGTGGAATGCGAGCGTTCCGCCCGTGAGGCGCACGAGACCCGCCGTCGGCAGCGCGGCGGTTTCGAGCCGCAGCGTTCCTTCGGCGACTTCGGTGGCGCACACATAGGTGTTTGCGCCCGCGAAGACGAGATTGCCCGCGCCAATCTTGCGGAAGGCGGGCACCGTCATCGATGTGGCGCGGTCATAGGCGAC
The DNA here is from genome assembly GCA_946534105.1 of uncultured Verrucomicrobiota bacterium. Taxonomy (GTDB): domain Bacteria; phylum Verrucomicrobiota; class Kiritimatiellia; order RFP12; family UBA3636; genus UBA3636. The sequence goes on along the minus strand of CAMNCG010000145.1, from coordinate 7,118 downwards.
CGCCGATTCGCCGCTCAGGCGCACGAGATTGTTGGTGATGCGCACGGTATAGCCGGCCGTGTCGAACGCGCCTCCTTCCTTCCCGACGCGCGTCTTGGTGATGGGCGAAGTCATTCCGGAAACCGTCTGGAAGAACGAGCCGTTGACGGTGGCATACGCGCGGAACGTCCCGCCGCGCCACTCGAAGGCCGCGTTGGCGCCGCTGAAACGGACGCACTGCGAAACCAGCGTCCCGCCGTAGAGTCGGCACGCCTCGGTTCCGGAGCCGAGCGCAACCCCGTAGTATGGCGGATTGGCCGTCTCGTCGATCGCCGTCACCGTGCCGCCGTAAATCTGGAGTTCGCCCTTTGAAAGGCTGATGCGCCCGACGCGGACGACCGTGTCGTCGCCATGGATGAGGACGCGCGTGGTGTTGTCGCCCTTGTTTGCGCCAGCGTTGGCGTTGATCCAGCCGTTCCCAAGGTTGAAAACCGCGTTCGAGATGACGATGGTTCCGCAGGAATCCGCGCCGAACCCGCTCCCGACATAGACGGTATTGGTGGAGGAGAAGGAAGAACCCTCCGCGAGGATCCATTTTCCGTTGCCAACCTGGAATCCGTTCGTGAAGACGCTGGCACCGGTGAAAGTGAGGTCTCCCGCGCCGATCTTGCGGCCCGGCAGCGCGGTGCGGTAGTCCGTCGCATCGACGACATCGGAATCGTCCGTGAAGAGAATTTCCGTCGCGGCGGCGGCTTCGAGGACCGCGCTGGCGGCGGCCACCGCTTCTCCGGTCGCGTTGTCGTATTCGCCCTTCGTGAAGTCCGCGCCTCCGGACTTTGCGTTGGAAACGAAGCGCCCGGAAACGATGTCGTAGAGGCCTGCGACGCCGCCCTTCACCGCCGGAATCATGTCAAGCCGGAAATCGCCGTCCGTCAGCTTGAACGAATAAAGCTTGAACTTATTGTTCTTCACATTGGTATCGGTGGGATCGGCGTTTTTGGTCGCGAGCGCAAAGAGGAGCAGACGCCCGCCGGCTTCCGTCGCGTAGGCGCTTGCAGGTGCCTCCTGGACGCGCGTGCCGTCCACGTAGAGCCCGGCGCTGCTGGCCTTCACGGCGAGCGGAACACCCGCCACCGGATCCGCCGTCGGCGTTTTGCTCGTGCCTGTCGAGCCGTTGTAATCGAAGCGCCAGCGGGAATTAATGGTCAACAGGGTGAATTGCTTGGAAGAGGCACTTTCGCGCGCGCAGAAAAGCGTTCGGGTCGTCGTGTCGGCATACAGCAGTTCCACTGTCGTCTCGATTATGGAGGCGCCAGTCGGCGTGTGGTCCGGGCAAGGGACGAGGTACTGCTGACCGGTGGACTCGATGTAGTCGAGGGTGCGGTCCACGGGGAAGGAAAGAAGGAAGAAGCGGGCTGCGGTCTTGCCTTCGGTTCCCCAGCCGGTGGGAAGGGAAACCGTCATGGCTTCGGTTTCCGGAACGACAGTGCCGATGTATTCGACGTTGGCCCAGCCGTTCGTGGTGTCGCCGCGGTCTTCGGAATCGTAGGCCATGTAGAGGCCGAGCCTTGCACCGGCATGGTCGGCGAAGGCGAGCGTCACGGACGAAGCCGTCGAATCGGAGACCGTCACGGTGGCGGCGTGAAACGCCGGCGCGATCGTCGCGAAGGCGAGGGCCGCAAGGCCCTTGAAGAGCGTGTGTTTCATCGAATCTTCCTTTGTTATTTGGCTGTTTCGGGGAAATCGTCGCGAAGACCGATCGCGGCGGACATTCGGGATGGCGGGCGCCACGTTTCGCCAGGGGCGAGGACGACCGGCGTGGGGCCGGTTGTGAAGCGGGCGTCGGCGTGGACGGTGCCGTCCTTCTTTCCGTGGAGCGTGTCCCAGAAGCGGAAACGGGCCGAGGGGGAATCGGAGACTGCGCCCCAGACGGCGCCGTCGGGATTGCGCCACCAGGCGCGCTCCGGCGCGCCCCAGAGATTCGGCACAACCGGTTCCGGCTCCGCCCCGGCGGGCGGCATCGGCACGAGGAATACGCCAGAGAACCGGATCGGCTCGTCGCCGAGGTTCTCCACGGAGAGGATTTCGACGTCAAGGAGGCGCGCATCCGGCGCGAGCGAGGCGCGGATGGCGATGGCGAAGCGCACGTCTTCTCCGCCCACGGCCCGGATCGTGATTGTGTGCGGCGTCGGATCCAGAAGCGCGTATTCCTCGGCGTGCGTCCAGACATCGCCGTTCGGTCCGCGCCATTGCAGCAGCGCGCCAAGTCCGCCGACCTCCACGTCGCCGAGGACAAGTCGCGGCCGCCCGCCGCCGGCGCTCTCCAACCGCACGAAGGCGTTGGAAAGAACGCAATTGTGGACCGCCTTGGCGTCGCGCTGCACCTCCCTCAGCGCCGCCGTCACGGCCTCGTAGGGCTTGCCGAACTCGTCAACAAGGCCATAGTTGCTGTCCTCGCGGAAGGTTTGGGAGATGCCGCTTCTCGGCTGGTCGAGAAACATGAAGTAGCTGTATCCGGCGACGAACGGAAGCGACAGCAGCGTTCGCGCGTAAAGGGCCGTCGCGGCGGCGCGGCCCTCCTGCGTCGGAAAGCGCTGTCCGGCGCCGTGGAAGCAGGGGCGCCCCGTGTCAAGCGCCGGGAAGCTCCACTCCGTCACCACGAGCGGCTTGCCGCACCAGCCGTGGATGTCGCGGAAACGGTCCGCGACCGGGATGCCGCCCTTTTCGTCGAGGACGACGCCCCGGTCGATGTCCGCCCATGGGTAGCAGTTGAAGGACACGATGTCGCAGTGCCGTCCGGCCACCTCCCAGAGAACGGGATGCGTGGCGGTGAACGGGGCCGCGAAGCGGCATCCGAGAATCATGTGGTTCGGATCGGCCTCGCGGATGGCCGCGCACAGCACCGAGAAGTACCGATCCGCCACAAGGCGCAGGAACGCCTCGCGAAGGGCGTTGGGGCAGTCGCCGTCGATTGCCGTCGATTGCCGCCGATTGCCATCGGCTGCAGCCCCATTCGCGACAAACTCCTCCAGCGCCTTGCGGGCCGTGTGCTCCGGCGGCAGGGCGCGAACGGTGTCGAAGAGCGTAAGATCCTTGCGCGCCTTGTCGGCGGATCCCCACCACTTGAGTTCGTTGTCGAGAAACCATCCCATGAGATCGGGGTCGTCGCGATGCGGGGCGCACAGCTCGCGGACGCGTTCGCGGATGACGCGCTCGAAGTCGGGATGGAAAACGTTGGGAAAGCCCGTGCATGGGCCGGTCCACTTCGTGATCCAGCGGTCGGGATCCTTGCCGCGCGCGAACTTGCCGCCGAGGTAGAGCGTGATCGTATGCGCAAGGCCGCGATGGCGCAGCAGCGGCTCGTCGCAGTGGTTCGCGAGCGTGTTGAAGCCCCAGTCGCCGAGACGCCCGAGCGTTTCGTCCAGCCATGCCTCCTTGGTCGGATAGTTCGTTTCCACAAAGCGGCCATAGACGTCGAAGCCGAACGTTCGGTCCTTCCAGCCGAAGGGCCGCACATGGTCGATGCCGAGAAACAGCTGGCGACTGCCGTCGGGGGCGACAATCCAATCACGCCCGTCAACGGTCGCCGCGCGGAAGAAGTTTGTGGAAGCCGTCGCCTGCGCCCCGCAAAGGAGCGCCGCCAAAGACGCGGCCCGGACAAAACCGCGCATGCCGGAAATGATTTCAGCGTAAAGAACTGGAAGAATCATGGAGAGTGTTTTTTTCATAGCATCCCCCCACCATGGGCCGTTGTTTTTTTTGCAGGTTTCGGCTCGCAATCCTACCGGATTCCCGCCTCGAAATAAATTGCAAATAATTTTCCAAGAATTGCATGTTTTCATCATTTCCTCGACGAATTCGCTTGCATTCGGGAAAGAACGCGGTATCATGGGCGCGTCGTTTGGCAAAGTGGACGGACATGGACGGATTCAACCGGAAAAACACGGAGCGCGGGGGCGTCCGAGCTCCGAAGGAAACGTCGAACGCCCGCCGCGACGTGCTGATGGCGCTGTCGCCGATGGTGCCGGAGCGCAACTCCGGGATCCGGCGCTTCGCGCTCGAAGCCGGCTGGAACCTCATCCCGGTCTCGCGCGTCGTCGGCGGAGTCGCCGCGCTCGGCGGGTGGAGGGGCGACGGGGCGCTCGTCACGCTGCGGCAGGATTCCCCGGTGGCGGATTTCGCGAGGGGACTGCGCCGCAGGGGCGTCCCGGTCGTAGATCTCACGGAGGAGCGGCCGGACGTCCGCGTCCCGCGCGTGTGCCTCGACAACCGCGAAATCGGGCGGGAGTGCGCCCGACACTTCACCGAGCGCAACTTTCGGCACGCCGCCTGGTTTTCGACGCACTGGATGAACGTCCACGCCGAGAGATTCGCGGGCTTCGCGGAGGAACTGGCGGACATCCCGCCGATGCGCTGGGTGCTTTGCGAGGACGTTCCTTCCGCGCGCAGGAACGACTCGCGGGCCGTTGCGAAATGGTTTGCGGGGCTGCTGCGGTCAGCCCCCAAGCCGCTTGCGCTGCTGTGCCACTGCGGCGAAGACGCGGCGCGGGTGCTCGCCGAATGCCGCGCGCTCGGCATCGCGGTTCCGGAGGAAATCGCAATCCTGAGCGCGGGCGACTACTACGGGATCTGCGAAATGCAGTCGGTGCCGATTTCGTCCTTCGAGATCAACGGCGAGCGCCACGGATACGAGGCGGCGGCGCTCCTGCAGCGGCTCATGGACGGCGGGGCGCCGCCGCACGCACCGATTCGCGTTCCGCCGGGACCGCTCCGGGTGCGGGAGAGCACCGACCACACCGCGGCGTCCGATCCGCTCGTCGCGCGCGCCCTCGCGCTCGTCGGCGAAAACCTGTCGCGCCCGTGGGGCGTCGCGCAGCTCTGCCAGGCGCTAGGGGTGCCGCATCTGCGGCTGGAGCGGCACTTCGCCGCCGAACTCGGGCGCACGCCGAGCGCGGAAATCCTGCGGCAGCGCCTGTCGAAGGCGCGCGCGCTTCTGCGGGAGACCGACCTCACGCTCTCGGACATCGCCGCGCGCTGCGGCTTCTGCCACGCCTCCCCCCTCTCCAACCTCTTCCGTCGCGAAACCGGAATCACGCCACGCGCCTGGCGCGCCGAGGGCGCGCCAATGTAGCGACGACGCACTCGCCGTCGGGGGGTGGGCTGGAAAGCCCGCGCTCCCAGGGCGGACCCCTGGATGAAACCTCACTCCGGCCTGGTCTCAAGCTCAAGCGGAACTTCGCCGAGATGCCTGAGCCTGAAGCCGTTCGCCTTGTATTCGGCGTAGTCGAACGCCTCGAGTTCGTCGATCGCGAGCTTGTGGAACTCGTAGAAGTTCTTCCACCACTCGTAGCCGGAGCCGAGAGAGGCGCCGAGATAGGCGTCGGCGATGTCGCAGCCCATCTGGGGCGCGACGTAGAACGCGCCCATGGCGAGGACGTTGACGCCGTTGCCGGTGATGGCGCGCAGGGCGGCGGGGACGCTCTCCACGACGCCCGCCATCACGTGCGGGCACTTGGAGGCCGCGATGTGGATGCCCATGCCCGTGCCGCAGAAGGCGAGGGCGCGCTCGAACTCGCCCTCGGCGATGAGCGAGCCGATGCGCAGCCCGATGCGGTGAAACATGAGGTCGGTGTTGTCGCGCTGGTCGCCCATCGCGGTGACGCCGACGTCGGTGATGGTCCAGCCCTTCTTTTCGAGATGGGCCTTGACGGCCTCCTTGAGCGGGAAGCCGGCCCAGTCGGCCCCCATGAGCAGCTGCTTGTCCTTGATCGTCTTCATGGATGATTTCCTCGGTGCGCCAGTCATTCTAGACGCGGGGCGGCGCGGCGCAAGACCTGTCTGGACAGGTTTTCGGGACCGCGCTAGAATCCGAGACATGAAAAGCGCGGACATACGCGAGGCCCTTCTGGCGGACATCGGCGCCGGCAAATTCGCCGCGACGGGGCGGCTGCCGAGCGAGGCGGCGCTGTGCCGGAGGTTCGGCGCCGCGCGCGGGACGGTGCGCGAGGCGCTCGCCGCGCTCGTGAGGGCGGGACTCCTGGCAAAACGCAACGGTGCCGGTTCGTTCCTCACGCGCATGGCGCAGAACCGCACCGGGCTCATCGGGCTCGCGATCCCGGATTACGACCGCTACCGGTTCTTCGCCACCATCCATGAGCGAATCGAGGCGCTGGCGCGCCGCGCCGGGTTCGGCGTGCGGCTCGTGACGGGCGGCGACCTCCCCCACGCCGCGCGGCGACTCGTCTCCGAACGCGCCGAGGGTGTGATCTTCCGGCCGATGCTGGCCCGGCGCAGCGCGACGGCGAACCGCGCGTTCGCCGAGCGGCTCAAGTCCGCCGGAATTCCGCTGGTTCTGCTCGACCAGGACATCGCCGAGCCGCCGGAGCGCAGCGAATACGACCTCGTGGCGGTGAACAACGTCAACGCCGGGCGCCGCATCGCGGGCCACCTGCTCTCGCGCGGCCGCAGGCGCGTCGCCTTCCTCATGGGACCGCGGACGAGCGGCCCGAACCCCAACTGGGAAAACCGCCTTTTCGGACTGACGGGCGAACTGGCGCTCCGGGGAGCAGACCAGGCCGTGCGCATTCTCCGCTTCGAACCGGGGAACGCGGCGGCTCTGCGCCGGACGATGCGCGGGCCGCGGCGACCCGACGCGATCGTCTGCGGCAACGACGAAACCGCCGTGGCGCTGCTGGCCGTGCTGCGCAGCGCCGGACTGCGCGTTCCGGAAGACGTGGCGCTCGTCGGATTCGACGATCTGGAATGCGCCCGGTTCTGCGAAGTTCCGCTCACGACGGTGCGCCAGCCGGCGCAACTCCTCGCCTCCGCGGCGATCCGGATGCTCCTCGCGCGCATCCGCAACCCGGAGAGCAGTCCGCGGGAGACCTGCCTGCCCGCCCCGCTCGTCATCCGGGATTCGACGGAAACGAACCTCTGAAAACCGGATCGGGCTCCGCGCCCTTCCGCCTCGGCGAAGACCGGAATTCCGAATCGCGCGGGCGGGGACGAAAAGGAAAGAGGCGCGCCTCGCGGCGCGCCTCTTGCGGTAACTCGCCCGGAGGCGGTTACTTGATGATCTTCGTGACCGTGCCGGCGCCGACCGTGCGGCCGCCTTCGCGGATGGCGAAGCGCATCTTCTC
>CAMNCG010000144.1 GCA_946534105.1 uncultured Verrucomicrobiota bacterium | reverse complement strand
GGCGCACACGCAAGCGCAAGCCCGCGTACGGGCGCGCCATGCCGCTGGCAACGTTTGGTCACACCCCTCAATTTTCCGGTTGCCGGAGAAGGCGGTTTGCGGTAAAATGCCCGGCGTTTCCATGAACGCGCTTCCTCCGGTCGTCCTCGTTCTCACGGGCCTGTGTTTCGCGGGCCTGTGCGCGGCCGCTTTTTCCGCGGCCCGCAAGGCGGCCGCGGCGTACGGCGCGGGAACGGCCGCGCGGACCGCGCGGGGGCTGGAGGACGTGTTCCTTTTCGTGCCTCCAAAGCGGGTGGCCGAGGCGGCGGCGGCGTTTTCGGCCGCGGTCGCGGCGCTCGTGTTCCTCGGCACCGGCGGCGTCGCGGGCTCGGCGTGGGCCGTCGCGGCGCGCGCGCTTCTCGCTCTTCTCGCGGGCGGGGCGGCGCTCGCCGCGCCGCCCCGCGTCCTCGAAGCTCTCCGGCGGCGTCGCCGCGCCCGGCTCGAAGCGCAGCTCGGAAACGCCCTGCTCGACATGGGAAACGCCCTGCGCTCCGGCTTTTCGATCGCGCAGGCCGTGGAGCGCGTGGCGGAGGGCGGCGAGGCGCCGATTTCCGTGGAGTTCGCGACGGCGCTGCACCAGGCGCGCGTCGGCGTGCCGCTGGGCGACGCCCTGCGCAACATGGCGCGCCGCGTGGGCTCGGAGGACCTCTCGCTCGTGGTGCTTTCGATCGAGACGGCGCGCAAGTCCGGCGGCGATCTCGCCGAGGTGTTCGAGACGATTTCCGCGACGATCCGGGCGCGACTGCGCATCAAGGCCCGGGTGCGCACCCTCACCGCGCAGGGACGAATGCAGGGCGTCGTGCTTTCGCTCATGCCCGTCGTCGTGTGCGGCGCGATGGCGGCGCTCCAGCCCGCCCTTTTCGAACCGTTTCTCCGCTCTCCCGCCGGCGCGGCGGTTCTCGCGCTCGCCGCGCTCCTTGTGGCGCTGGGCGCCCTTTCCATCCGGAACATCGTGGCGGTCGACGTCTAGCCGCACCCTCCGGTCCCGCCTCCCTCCCGCCTTTCAGGAACTTTCCGACTCTCCGACATGCCGAACGACCCGCCAGAAAACTACCGTCCCCGCCTCCCAGCGGGCGCCCGCGTCGGGCGCTGCACCGTGGCCGCCTTTCTCGGCCGCGAAGCGCTGGGCGAGCGGTATGCGGTGCAGTACGGCTCCACGAAGCATCTGCTCGACCTCGTCGTGCCGCCGGACGAACCCGGCGCGCCGACGCTTGAAGACTACCGCTCGCACATCCGCCGCATGGAGCCCGTGGCGCGCCACCCGGCGCTCGTGCACTGCTTTGTCGCGGGGATCGATCCGTGCCTTCCTCCGGTCCGTCCCACGTCCGTCTCCGATTTCGACTACGGCGACTTCGACGACGCCGCCGAGCCGGCGCCGGTTTCCGTGCAGGACGCCCCGCGCATCCCGTGGATGCGCGCGGAGCACGTTTCCGGCGTGCCGCAGTGGGCGCTCAAGACGGAGCTGGACGGCGACGTCGTGCGCGCCGCGCTGCTGCCGCCCGGCGAAGCTTCCGGGGACGGCGAGGAAAAGCCGGACGTGCCGGACCTTGCGCTCTTTTTCGCCGCATCGCGCGGCCGGGCCGATCCCGCGGAGCTCGCCTGCCTGCTCGGCGACGTGCTGGACGCGCTGGCCGCGCTCCATCGGGCGAAACTCCCAGGCGGCGCCCCTTCGGCGCGCGACGTGGCGCTCGACCGCACCGCGCACGCCTCCGCCCCGATCGCGCGCCTCGTGCGCTACGCCGAAACGCCCTGGGACTGGATGTCCGCCGCACGCGACCTGGACGCCTTTTCCGTCCTCCTGCGCGAGGCGTGCGGCTCCCTGCCGGAGGGATCCCCCGTCGCCGGCGCCTTCGGCAAGTTCGCGGACGCCATCGACGCCGGAACGTTTCCGACCGCGGTCGAGGCGTACGGCGAGTGGGTGAAGTTCGTCGCCGCGGCCGGCCTTTTCGATGCGACGCGCGGCGGAGCTCCGGAGCCGCCGCCGCGCCCGAAGAGCCGTTCGGCGGCGAACCCCGCCGTCCGGGCGCGTTCCACGCCGCCGCCGGAGCCGCCGCCGCGGGCTTCGTCGCGCCGTTCGCGCCGTCGGAGCGATTCCGCCTTCGGCTTTCTTTCCTCCGATTCCGAGGCGATGCACCGCGTTCGGGCGTTTTTCGGCGCGGGCGTGTTTCTGCTCGCGCTCTGCGCGATCGGCTTCGGCGTGTGGTTCTACATGACGTGGAGCGACGAGCGCGGGCGCGAGCGCTATGCGCAGACGTACATGGCCGACGCGCCGGTCGTGACCGTGATTCCGATCGAGTCCGCCGGGGAGGAATCGGGCGAATCCGGCGCAACCGCCGCGTACCGCCTTTCGGGTCCGGCCCTCGCCTCGGCCGCCGCGTCGGGGGATCCGTTCGCCCGGGCGCGCGTCGCGCTTGCCACCCTCTTCGAGTCCGCTCCCGAGCCCCCCGCCGCCGAGGCGCTCGCCGAGGCGGACGCCTCGATGGCCGCGATCCTGCCGGAACTTCTCGACACTCCGGCCGACGACGCGGCCGCGGCCTTCATGCGCGGCGCCGGCGCGCTTCTCGCGCTCGGCCGGCCGAGCGAACCCGCGGTGGCGTGGCGCGAACTCGAAGCCTCGGCCGACGCCGGATTTCCGATCGCCGCGGTGCTGTTCGGCGATCTCGTCTGCGGCGGCGCCTCGGGCGCCGCCCCCGCCGCCGCGCCGGAGGGCGCGCTTCCGGCGGATTCCGCCGCGCGCGACCGCCGCGCGATCGGGTACTACCGCGCGGCCGCCGAGTCGCTCGGAGGATCGCCCGCGCTGCGCGCGGCCGCCGTGGAACGCATCGTCGGCCTCCTGCGCCGCGCCCCGAAGAATCCGCCGGCGAAGTTCATCGAGGAGATGCGTCCGGTCGTCCGCGCCGCCGCCGTGGACGGCAGCGTCCCCGCGATGTCGCTCATGGCGCTCGGCGGCAACTTCGGCGCCACGAACGCCGTCGAAGCCCTCGACTGGCTGCGCCGCGTGAACCGCTCGTCCGCCGCCGTTCCGGCGGTCAGGGCCTGGGCGCAGACCCGCATGGCCGCGCGTTTTGCGCGCGGCGTCGGAACGCCCGCGAGCGAAAGCGCCGCGCGCGTCTGGTACGAGCGCGCCGCCCTGCTCGGAAACGGCACGGCGATGCGTCGCTGGGCCGACTATCTGGAAAGCGGCAAGGGCGACGCCAACGGCCTCGGCAATCCGCATGCCGCGGCCGAGTGGCGCGCCAAAGCCGAAGAAGCCGCGCCGGAACCCGACTTCCAGCCCGCCTGGTGGCCGGTTTCGCGCCCCGAACCGAAAGGAAAATGATCATGTCCCTCGTAAAATCCCCCGCATTCCGCGTTTTCGAATTCGAAGCCAAGCTCGACGACACCTTCCTCGACGAGTGCGCCAAGGGCGCCATTGCCCCGCTCGAGACCCTCAACGAGACCCCGCTCACGGGCTGGTCTTCGCCGCGGTACCTCGTCGACGGCGAAATCAACGCCGACACCTGCCGCGCCGGCAAGTACGTGCACCTGTTCGTCTCCACGGCCCAGCGCCGCGTCCCGGCCTCGCTCCTCGCGGTCTACTGCCGCAAGACCGAGCTGGAGATGATGAAGGAGAAGGGCGTTTCGTCCCTCAGCCGCGCCACGGTCCGGGAAATCAGGGAATCCGTGCGCAAGCAGATGCTCAAGCGCATGCCGCCGTCCATTTCGGGGCTCGAAGTGGCGATCGACACGGACCGCTCGATCGTCTACACCGACGCGAAGACGGACAAGCAGGTGGACGCCGTTTCGCTCGCCTTCCATCAGGCCGCGCGCTCCGCGCTCGTTCCGCTCGATCCCGCCGGCGCCGCGCTCCGTCGATTCGGCGTGCAGGCCGATTCGCTCGCCCCCGCGGTCTTCACGCCCGAGGACAACGGCGACTTCGTGGTGAACGACCTCGGCCTCGACTTCCTCACGTGGGCCGTCTGGCGCCATGACGCCGGCAAGACCGAATTCGCCGGCGAGGGCGGCAAGACGGTCGCCTTCTCCGTGGACGGCCCCGTCTCGCTCGTCCTCGAAGCGCAGGGCGCCCACCACATCGCGCTCCGGGAGGGCGCGCCGCTCGCGAGTCCGGAGTTCAAGTCCGCGCTCCTCGCCGGCAAGAAGGTGGCGTCGCTCCGCCTCGGTTTCACGATTGGCGACGACACGTGGTCGGGCATCGTGTCCGGATCCACGTTCACGTTTTCCGGCGTGAAGCCGCCGGCGACGGATTCGAACCGCGCCGAGGACGCCACGTTCGCCGAGCGCATGGGTCGCCTTCAGACCTGGACGGACACGTTCCTGTCGTTCTTCGGCGCGTTTCTCGAAGTTCGCACCGACGAGGCCGCGTGGAGGAAGGAGCTTTCCGCCATCCGCGCCTGGCTGCCCGCGCTCAAAGTCCGCGCCTGAGGCCGCCGCCGATGCCGGTCCCCAGGGATTTGCTTGCGGCGGTTCGCACCTATCTGGACGTCGAAATCCAGTCGGGGCGCCGTCGCCAGCCGCTCGACCCCGCGGTCGTGGCGGATTTCCTCGCCCCTCCCGCTCCGGTCGCGCCCGCTCCGGTTCGGGCGGGGAGCGGCGGTCGCGCAGTCCCCGCGGCGGGGAGCGGCGGCGCCCGGCCACCGGCCGGGCGCAGCGGGGCCGGTCCCGCCGACCCCGCGCCGCAGGCCGACCCCGCGCAAGTCGCCGCCGCCGCGCCCGATGTCGCGGCCGTCGCCGAGGCCGTGCGCTCGTGTCGGCTCTGCGCCCTTGCCGCGACGCGCACGAAGTCCGTCCCCGGCGTTGGCAACGCCGACTCCCCGCTCGTCATGTTCATTGGCGAGGCGCCGGGGCGCGACGAGGATTTGCGCGGCGAGCCGTTCGTGGGGCGCGCCGGGCAGCTTCTCGACAAGATGATCGCCGCGATGGGCTTCGCCCGCTCCGAGGTCTTCATCGCGAACGTCCTCAAGTGCCGTCCGCCGGACAACCGCACGCCGACGCCCGACGAGATGGCCCACTGCCTTCCGTTCCTGCGCCGGCAGATCCAGCTCGTGCGCCCGAAGACGATCGTCGCCCTCGGCGCGACCGCCTACCGCGGCCTCACGGGCGATCCGGGCGCCAGCATTTCCAAATTCCGCGGCCTCTGGCTGAAGTTCGGCGACATTCCGCTTCTGCCGACGTTCCATCCGGCCTACCTGCTGCGCGCGCCGGCGGCCAAGCGCGTGGTGTGGGAAGATCTGCAGAAAGTGCTCGCCTTTTTGGGGCGCACGCCGCCTCCCGTCCAGAAGAAATGAACGAACCGATTTCCGCACCCGTCCCGGAACGGCGCCTTTTCCGCAAGGTCGCCGTGCTGATGGGCGGCCCTTCCAGCGAACGCGACGTCTCGATCGAATCGGGCAAGTCCGTGGCCGCGGCGCTCCGCGAAGCCGGGTACGACGCGTCCGAAGTCCTCGTCGGCCGCGACCGGCGCTTCGAGCTGCCCGCCGGCACCGAAGCCGTCTTTCCCGCGCTCCACGGCGAATGGGGCGAAGACGGCGGGGCGCAGGCCGAGCTCGAAGCGATGGGCCTTCCCTACGTGGGCTGCCGGCCGGACGCCGCGCGCGTCTCGTTCGACAAGACCCTCACGCGCGAAGCGTTCGCCCGCGCCGGCGTGCCGATCCCCCGCGGCGGCACGTTCTTCCCGCCCGCCGGCGGCGCCGCCTGGGCGCCGCCCGCGCCGCTCCCCCTCGTCGTGAAACCCCCGCGCCAGGGCTCCAGCGTCGGCGTGTCGATCGTGCGCGAGGAGGCGCAGTGGGCGCCGGCCGTCGAAGAGGCGCTCCGGTACGGACCGGACGTCGTCGTCGAGGAATTCATCCCCGGACGCGAGTGGACGGTTCCGCTTCTCGGTGACGGCGAGCCGCTCCCGGTCGTCGAAATCCGGCCCAGGACCGGGTGGTACGATTTCGGGGCGAAGTATTCCGACGACGCCGGTACCGAATACGTCTTCCCCGAAGACTCCGCCGATCCCGCCGAGCGCGCGCTCTGCGAACGGGCCCGCGCCGTCGCCGTCGCCGCGTACCGCGCCGTCGGAGGACGCGATTTCGGCCGCGTCGACCTGCGCGTCGCCCCGGACGGCGGCGTCTTCGCGCTCGAAAACAACGCCATTCCCGGCTGCACCGCGCATAGCCTGCTTCCGAAGGCCGCCGCGCGCGCGGGCGTTCCGTTTTCCGCGCTCTGCGCGCGGCTCGTGGAGGGCGCTTCGTGACGCGCCGTCTTCCGGTTTTCGCCGCGGTCGCGGCCGTGGCCGCCGTTTCGGCGTTCTGCTGGGGCGCCTTCTGGCGCGCCGCGTTTTCGCGCAACCCGCGCTGGGCCGCGACGGAGGTCGCGATCGAAACCGGGCTCGCGAAGACGCCCGCGGAGATCCGCGACATCACGGGCCTGCGCGAGGGCGTGAACCTGTTTTCCTTCAGCGCCGCGGAGGCCCGCAGGCGCCTGCTCGACTCCACGCTCAACATCGCCGACGCCGAGGTTTCCAAGACGCTCCCCGGCACCGTCCGCATCGTCGCACGCGACCGCGTGCCCGTCGCGAAGCTCTTTTCCGACAACCTCGCCGTGGACGCCGGCGGCCTCGTCTTCACGCTCCTCGAAAAGGACCGCGACCGCTGGCACGGTCTGCCGCGCATCGAAGACGGCGCGCGGCGGCCCCGGATCGACGCCGGCCGCACGCTCGTGGACGCGCCGGGAACGCCTTCCGGGGCCGAGGCGCGCGCCGCCCGCGCGCTCAAGATCGTCGCCGCCGCGGCGGACGCCGCCGCGGCGCTGCCGTTCGCCGTGAGCGCGATCGACGTGAGCGATCCCAACTACGTTTCCATCCTCGCGGACGATTTCCGCGAACTGCGGTTCGTGTGGGAGGAAATGACCGACGCCGCCGCCATTCGCGAGGCGTTCGCGCTCGTCGCCGACGTGATGCGCGACCCGCGTTCGTCCATGCACCGCCGTTTCGACGTGCTGCTCCGGGCCCGCAAGGTCGTCGGCGCCCCCTGATCCCCGACCTTCGACTTTCGAACTTCCGATCTTCCAACCTCCAGACCATGACCTCCGACATTGTCAGCGTCGTCGAAGTCGGCACGACCCGGACCGTGCTCGCCGCCGGGTGCGCCGCCGACGAGGGCGTCCGTCTGCTCGCCTTCGCCGAACAGGAGACGACGGGCATGCGCAAGGGCCGCGTCGCGGAGCCGGACTACGTGGCCCGCGCCGTCCGCACCGTCCGCGAAGAGGCCGAGGCGCAGCTCGGCGGCCGTCTCGTGGACGCCGCGATCGTGTGCTCGCTCGGCGACGTTTCGTGCGACCCCGTGGAAGCCGAGGTGCCCGTCGCCGGCGCCGACGGCCGCGTCGACGCCGACGACGTCCGGCGCGTCCGCGAGGCGCTGGCGGCGTCCGTTTCCGCCGAACCGGGCCGGTTCCGGCTTGGCGGCACGATGTCGCTTTACTACACGCTGGACGGCGGAAGCGAGGAAATCCTCGAGCCCGTCGACATGTCCGCCTCCCGGCTTGGCATGCGCGGCATGGCCGTTTCGACCGACCAGCTGGCCTGGGATCGTCTGGTCGACGCCGTGGGCGCCGGAGGGCTCGACGTCAATTTCGAAGTCTTTTCCGGATTCGCCGCCGCGGCCGGCGCGCTTTCGCGCCAGAAGATGGAGGACGGCGTGCTGTGCATCTGTCTCGGCGGCGGCACCACCGCATGGAGCGCCTGGCACCGACGCCATCCGATCGCGGCCGGCGCTCTTCCCGTCGGTGGCGATCACGTGACGAACGACCTGCTGAGCGCCTTCCGGCCCGGATCCGTCATGCTCGCCGGCCGGCTCAAGACCGAGTGCGGCCGCGCGGACGTCGAAGCCGTCGATCCCGCCGCGCGCGTCGCCATGCCGCAGGATTCCGGCGGTCCGGGGCGCACCGTTTCGGCCCGCGCCGTCGCGCAGGTCGTTTCCGCCCGCATGGACGAGACGCTGCGCCTCGTCCGCGCCGATCTGGAGGCGCGCGGCGTGCTGCCGTGGCTTGGCGGAGGCGTCGTGCTCGCCGGCGGCGGCGCGAAGATGCCCGGCGTCTCCTCGCTCGTGTCGCGCGTCTTCGGCGCGCCGTGCTCGGTCGCCGCCCTGCGCACCGGCGTCGAGGCCATCGATCGCGACGGCCCTCTCAACGCCACGATCTGGGGCGCGCTTTGCAAGGCCGTCCGGCACCAGCGCGTCCAGGCCGCGCGCGAGGCCGACGGCGGCGTGCGCGGGTTTTTCCGAAAAATCTTTTCCCGCGAAGGAGACGCCTCGTGACCCCGTCCTCCATCCGCGTCTTCGGCTTTGGCGGAGCCGGATGCCGTTTTGTCGACGCCCTTTGCGCCACCGCCGGCGACCGTCTTTGCGCCTGGGTGGCGGACACCGACGTGTCCGTCCTTTCCTCGCTTCCGTCCGTTTCCCGGGACTGCCGCCACACGATCGGCGACAACCGGTTCGTCTCCGGCTCCGGAGGCGACGTCTCCGCCGTGCGAGCCGCCGCGCTCGCCGAAAACGAGATCTTCCGCGCCGCGCTCGACGGCGTTTCGCTCGCCGTCGCCGTCGCCGGCCTCGGCGGAGGAACCGGCGGCGGCGCGCTTCCGGTGTTTCTCGAGGCCGCGCGCGAGCGCAACGTGCGCACGATCGTCTTCGCCGTGAAGCCGTTCCGCTTCGAGGGCGTCGAGCGCCTTCGCGTCGCGTCTTCCGCCGCGCAGACGCTTGCGACGCTCGGCGACATCCGCGTGTTCCCCTCCAACGACGACCTCGCCGGCGACGGCGACCCGCCCGTGACGGAGGCGCTTGCCCGCGCCTCGGCCCGCCTCGGCGAGGGTCTCGCGCTCTTCTGGCGCCTGTGCGCCGATCCCGGCTTTCTCCATCTCGACGCCGAGACGCTCTGCGCCGTTGCCACGGAAGGTCGCGGAGAGGCCGACTTCGCCGTCGCCGAAGCGTCGGGCGCAGACCGGCTTGCCGCCGTGATTTCGTCGCTCTGGGACGATCCCGGCACCGGCCTGCGTCGCCGCGCCGCCTCCGCCCGCGCCGCGCTCGTCGGCGTGATGGGCGGCGACGACCTGCGACTCTCCGAGATCGCCGCCGTGTCGCACTCGTTCGAGAGCTCCTTTCCCGCCTCCTTTCCGCTTCGCCTCTCCACGGTCGCCGATCCGGCGGCGTCGGGGTCGCTCCGCGTGGTCGCCTTCCTGTTCCGCTCCTGGCAGAGCGCCGAGCGCGAAGAGGCCCGCGCCGCCGAACTTGCCGCCGCGAAATCCGGCGGCGAAGGCGGCGTCACGCCGGCGCAGGACCCGCTCGTCGACGCCCGCGGCCGCCGCATGCCCGGCCGCTTCGACCGCGTCGCAGGCACCTTCGTCGGCGGCGAAAACCTCGACATCCCGACCTATCTCCGCCGCAACCTCCGCATCGACGCGACGTAGCGGCGCGGCGCCGCATCCGCGATGCATCCGCATGCCGGGGGCCATCCGCGCGTCCGCGTCGTGCTCCCCCTAGGCTCCGCTTCCCCCTCCGCACCCCCTCCGCGCCGAGCCCACGGCCGCGCCCGATGCGCGCGAGACCACCGCCCGGACCTTGGCCCGGACCG
>CAMNCG010000143.1 GCA_946534105.1 uncultured Verrucomicrobiota bacterium | reverse complement strand
AACCGCGCCGGGTGCATCGCCGGCGGCAACGCCTACCGCTGCAAGTTCTACGACTGCAAATCCTTCAACGGCGGCGGCCAGTGCGACCTTCGCTACTGCAACATCGTGTCGTCCCTTTTCGTCGGCTGCGGCGGTGCCTCGCAGGTTTTCGGCAACACGGCCAAGGGCTACAACTGCACCATCTACGGAAGCGTTGGCGGCGCCCCGCAGAGCGTCTACAACAACGGCAGCGTAAAAGGCTACCTCTACAACTGCGTCTCCGGAAGGCCTTCCGACAACGACATCCACGGGGATACCACGGACGACCAGCTAGTGTACACGCTCTACTGCCGAATGGCCGCGAACTCCAACACGTTCACGACGGCCGTGAAGGAGGAGCCGCTCCTGCTTGTCGATGCGGCCGGCGGCGACTACCGGCTTGCCTCCGATTCGGCCGGTCTCTACCTCGCCTCGACTTCCTACATGCAATCCTGCATGGACATCGACGGCAATCCCTTCCTGTTTGACACGGAGGCAGGCCGCTACCAGGCCGGATGCTATGCGGCGCGCGTCGGCGGAACCGTCTACGTGGATGCCGAAAACGGCAGCGACGCGAACGACGGCGCGTCGGAAAGCGACGCGTTCAAGACGCTTGCCGCCGCGATGGCCGCCGCCGACTACGGCGACACGGTGATCGCGCTCCCCGGCACCTACGAAGAGGGCACGATGCTCCCGACGCTCGCGCAGTCCTGCTACACGGCCGCTCCGACGCTCCCCGCCCGCGTGGTGGTGAAGGGCGGCGTGACGCTCGAATCGCGCGACGGTCCGGAGGCGACGATCATCAAAGGCGAGGCTGCTGAGACCGACGACGGATGCGGCGACGGTGCGGTGCGCGGCGTGTTCCTGTGCGCCGGGGCGACCTTGCGCGGATTCACCGTGGCTAACGGCCACACCCTGCGGCTGGATTCGGGGACGATCGACGTCACGGGCGGCGGCATCTGCGGCCCCTATTCGGCTTCCGACGGCGACGCCTCGCAGTGGCGCGGGCTTGTGGAGAACTGCATCATTACCGGATGCTCCGCCCGCAATGGCGGCGGTGCGCAATATGGAACCTACCGCAATTGCCGCTTTGAAGACAACGCCGTGTACAACTACTTTGGAGTCGCGCTTAGCCGCGGTCTTGCGGAAGGATGCGTCTTCAAGGGCAACGGTCCAAGCGACGGCTCCGGCCACTCGGTCTGCTACGACTGCAAGATCGTGAACTGCACGCTCTTCGGCGGACAGGCAGGCGCGAAAGCCAACACTCGCGGCCTCGTCTTCAACGAGGGCACCGCGAATCGCTTGCCGATTCTGAACTCCATCCTCCTTGGCAACTACGCCACCGGCAATTCCACCAACAACTTCATCCTCTCCGGGGCGTCGAACACAACCGGAATCACCACAAAGTTCGAGAGCGGCAACATCGCCGGCGACGCTTCGGCCATCGACGCCGACGGCGTTCCCGTTGCCGGCTCTGCGGTGATCGACGCGGGCGACGCCTCGTTCTGCTCGGCCGAATACCTCGCCGGGCGCGACATCGCCGGGACGCGCCGCGTCCTCAATTCCACGATCGACATCGGCGCCCGCGAGTACGACTGGGGGGTTCCGTGGGGCACCGCGCTCGGCGGCAGGCGCCTCGCCATCGACGACATGCCGAGCGACGCCGCGCTCGGCCAGGACGGCAAGTCGCTCATCTTTGGCGCGCCCGCCATCGGCGAAGCCGGGGTGCCCGTCGCCATGACCTGGACGGGCAACGGCAACGGCGCCTCCTACGACTTCACGGCCACCGTCACCGGCGCCGGAACTCTTGTCGTCACTGCGAATGGCGCGGAAATCGCCACCCTCACCGCAGCCGACGGCGCGAAGGCGCTGAAGTTCACCTCGGAGCTCGCCGCCAACTCGCTCCTCTTCGCCTACGACGGCCCGGAGGCCGACGGCGTGACGCTCTCCGGCTTCTCCAACCAGGCCCCGTTCGTGATGGTGGTGCGATGACCCCCGTAGCTACACCCATGAAAGCACTTCCACCTCTTTTCCTCGCGGCCCTAATCCCGACACTTCCGTGCCGGGCACAGGAGAACCCGGAGCTTCCGCTCCGGTCACAGGACAGACCGGGCACTTCCGTGCCCGGCACAGAACAGAGTGCCCGGCACGGAAGTGCCGGGGTCAAGGAGCAAATCGGCGAAAACGTGACCGAGGCGCGCGCGATTCTCGCGCGCCCCACACCGCGTGGCGGGCTTTCGCTGCCCGGCCTCGACATCGACATTGCCGCCTACGTTCCCGGCTGGACCGGCATTCCGATCAAGTCCGACTGGTCAAAGTCTGGCGAAAGTGGCGCGAAGACGTTTGAAATCAGGGGCCGCGACGACGGGGTGACCCGTTTTCGCGGAAGCGGGCTGTGGACGCAGCGCGAGGACGGTTCCCTCGCCGGGCATATCGAGTTGGAATGCGTCGCAGAGGAGCAAGTCCAGTGCCTCACGCTTGCCGTTTCCCATCCGGAGCCGCCGCGCTGGGGTCACGGCGACGGAAAGCGCGCCGCGTTCGATTTTTCGCTCGAAGACGGCCGCGCCGTGCAGCTCACGGCCGCTGCACCGCTACCATACCATTCACAGGATTCGCACCAATGGGGCGGCCAGTTCTCCACCCGCATCGGCGGTCACATCGGCACCGGCACCGGCGGTGGAATCCGCGCATTCAAGCCCGGCGAGCGCCTCGTCTGGGATGTTTCGCTCTCCTCGCCGGACGGCATCGCATTCTCCGACTACAAACCGCTCACGATCACCGAAAACGAAAACTGGGTGCGCCTCGACTACAAGAAGGACGTCATCCCCGGCAGCGCGCTCGACTTCTCCGGCATGGGCTTTCAGGACGCCCCCGCCGGAAGGCATGGCTGGCTCAAGGCCGTAGGCGGCCACTTTGAATTCGAGGGCCTGCCCGGCGTGGAGCAGCGCTTCTACGGCGTCAATCTCTGCTTCAGCGCCAACTACCCGGATCACGACATGGCCGACCGCCTCGTGGAGCGATTCGTGCGCTGCGGCTACAACTCCATCCGCGTCCACCACCACGACGGCATGTGGGCGGAGGCGTATGCCAGTCGCTCCGCCGGGGGTTCGGGGGCAGAGCCCCCGTCCTTTGCCGACGACATCGACAAACTCGACTACCTGCTCGCCCGCTGCTACGAAGCGGGCCTCTACGTGACGACCGATCTCTACGTGTCGCGGCCGGTGGCGTGGCGCGACATCGGCATCGACCGCGACGGCAACATGGAGAAGCAGCTCTACAAGACATACGTCGGCCTCCACGACGGCGCCTTCTCCAACTGGTGCGAAAACGCGCGGGCCTTTCTGGAGCACGTGAACCCCTACACCGGGCGCGCCATGAAGGACGAGACGGGCATGCCGCTCATTTCGCTCGTCAACGAGGGCAAGCTCCACATGGCCTGGGCGCGCGCCGGCAAGGCGAAGGACCCCGTAGTCCGCGAGGCGTGGAGGCGCTTCTGCGAGGAGCGCGGCGTCGCTGCGGAGAATTTCGACCCCGAACCGCCGCCGCCCGGAGCCGCCGATTACGCCGACCCGCACCACCAGTTCGACGAGTGGGTGAACCGCAAGGTCTGGGAGCGCGGCTCGGCCTTCGTGCGCTCGCTAGGCTGCCGCGCCCTGCTCACCAACGACAACAACGGCCGCTGGCACGGCGAGGGCGAGGGGCTGACCCCGCTCTACGACTATGTGGATTCGCACTTCTACGTAGATCACCCGGCGTTTTTGGACCAGCAGTGGAAGCTGCCCTCGCGCTGCACTCAGCAGAACCCTGTCCGAGCCGACACGCCGGCGATCTTCCATCGCGAATGGTCCTCAGCGGAGTTCTCCAAGCCATGCACGATAACCGAATGGAACTTCAGCGGCCCGGGCCGCTATCGCGCCATGGGTGGCATTCTTACCGGTGCCATGGCCGCGGAGCAATGCTGGGACGGGCTCTGGCGCTTCGCCTACTCGCACAGCAACCAAAATCTCCTCGACGGCCAGGGCGGCCCCGGCTACTTCGACTGCGTGACCGACCCGCTCATAGCAGCCAGCGACCGCGCGAGCGTGGCGCTTTTTCTCGGCACTTCCGCGCCGAGCACAGAGAACCCCGGCGCTTCCGCGCCGGGCACAGAACAGGCCGCGCCGGGCACAGAACAGGCCGCGCCGGGGCATCCGAGTTTTGCAAATCAGAGTTTGCGCCTTGACAAGGAGCGCGGCAGCATGGTGCTCGACACGCCGCGCACAAGCGGCGGCTTCGCGGAAAGCGGCCGCCTCGACTGCGGCGCGCTCTCCTTCGAGATCGCAGGCGACCCCGCCATTCCCGCCACCATCTGGGCCAGTTCGCTCGATGGCAAGCCTCTCGCCCAGTCCTCCCGCATCCTGCTCACGCACCTTACCGACGTGCAGGGCGACGGAGCGCGCTACTCCGACGAAACGCGGCGCATCCTCCTGAAATGGGGCAAGAAGCCGCTTGTCGAGGTTGGCTCCGCCGTAGTTGAACTGCGCCTTGCCGCGCATGCCGATGCCATTCCCCCGTCCGTTTGGGCCCTTGACACGGCCGGCAACCGCGTTTCCGCGATTCCCGCCGCCTACGATCCGGCCACGGGAATCCTCCGATTCACCGTCTCCACGCGAGGCACGGACGGCCACGGGTGCATCCACTACGAGCTGCTCCGCGCGGGCGGAGCCGAAAACGAGCTGGAAGTGCGCGTAAGCGGTGGGCGGCACCTCACCGCCGGACTCTGCGACCTCGTCTGGCTTCAGGCGGAAGCGCCCGGTCCGGACCCTAGCCGAAAAGCCTGTCGAAGTAGTCGCGGGCGAAGTAGGAGGGACAGACGAGGAAGTGCACGCCCAATGGGCTTCCGCGCCGGTCGCCCCCAAGGATACAAAACGCCCCCCATGAGCGCAAGCGGACACAACAGGGGGCAGAGTCAAGCACTCCTTATCGAAAGATAATCCTGTAGGCAAAGGACTTGGCATCCACGGAAAGCGAGAGGACGGCGCCATTCTGCCTCCACGCCGGCCACCCGGCGTCAAGCGAAGGCTCTACGGGGTCCACGGCGATGACAAGGGGCGCGGCCGAGGCGGCGGGGTCCTGGGCCCCGGTCACAAGACTCGTATGGTTGGAGAGGTCGATTTCGGCGCGGAAAGGGCGTGGGTCGGGTATCGGCGTGAGGAGCAGCGCATGGTCGCCGTCGCGAGTAAGGCGGAAGGCGCCGTCGGTCTTGATTGCGCAGGGCAGAGCCTGCGCATCAGGATAGAGGACGGCAGAGAAGTCGGCGAGAGCCTTCGCGTTCTGGGTGTCGGCGGGGCCTGTGCCGTCGTTGCGCGCGGGGCGGCCATCTACGAAGATGGCGCCTTCCGATTGCGCGAAGGCACAGCGGCGGCCGGCAAGTTCGACAATGCCGGCGCGGGCTCCGGGCGTCTCGGCGTAGAAGCCGTCGGCGGGGAGGGAAAGGCTGCTCGGGAGAAGCCAGCGTTCCGCGGGCGAGCCGCCCGCGCCTCCAGGCCGGTTCACCCACACCTGCGAACCATCAGCAAAGACCGAATGCTGGCGGTGGATGGAGCCGGCGAAGTCGAAGGATTCGAAGTCGGCGAGCGCGAGTGCGCGGGAGACGTCGCCGAGGAGCCACCAGGTCGTGACGGCGCGCGGATCGAAGGGCTCCATGTCGCACATCGGGGTGCGTCCGCCGACGACGGTGGTGCAAAGGTAGCCGTCGCTGCCGGAGCCTTTCGCAGGGTCGCCGCCCCGGGCGTGGCTGTTGGAGGCGTAGCGCCAGCCGAGGCCGCCGCCGTAGAGCACGAACGAACCGTGCGTGACGATGTCCTGCCACGGGACGCGCTCGGAGTCCGCGTATTCCTTCGAGGACATCCACGCGGCGGCGGTGAAGTGGTCGGCCTGGCCGGCGTCGAGGTGCCCGACGAGGGCGTCGTGGCCGGCTTCGGAAATCGCAACGGCCCCGCCGCCGAGAATGCGGCGGTATTCGTCGAAGGCCTCGCCCCAGGCGGCGGCGGTTTCGGTCTTCGGGTGGAAACGGCCGGCGCGGTCGAACCAGTCCCAGGGGGCGAGGTTCGCGAAGACGTCGAGGAATATGCCGTCCGGCGCGAAGGCGTCGCGGAGAGCGGCGGCGTTGGCCCGGAGGGCGGGCAGGAAGGCAGTTGGCGCCCAGCGGTAGCTCTGCGCCATCTTGCGGCGGTTGAGCCAGGCCTTGTGCGGGGTGCCGTCGGCGTCGAAGACGATGGTGTCGTAAGAGAAGCCCGCGGCGTCGGGATAGTGGTCGATGTAGTTGTCGTGCGGGACGAAAAGCATGCCGAGGCGCTTCGCGGTGGCGGCCATGTCGAGGAAACCGTCCACCGCGCCGCCGGCGGGCCAGATTTCCGGCAGACGGTAGTCGAAGCCCCAGCGCTGCCAGCCGTGGCGGACGAACACGGCGTTCGTGACGCCGTACTTGGCGGCCTTTTCGAGCCCGGCGATCGTCCGGGCGTATCCGCCGCCCCACTGGTCGAGGCACATGCGCGTGGCGGCCTCGCGCCAGGCGGGGCTGCGTCCGTAGCCCGCGACGTCGCGGTAGGCGCGGGCCGCGGCGAAGGCGCCGCGCGCGGACGGCACGAACGAGAAGGTGGCGTCGTGGCAGGCTTCAACGGCGAAGACGTTCGCCTCGCGGCGGCAGATGACGCGGTCGGGGAATACATCGACGGCCTGGCAGAGCGAGGCGCCGTTCGCGTAGTCGGCGCCGGCATGGCGGGCGAGGTTGCGGAAATTGCCGGCGGAAAGCGAAAACGAGCGCGGATCTTCGAGAACGTTGCCGAAGCTCAGGTAGGCGCGGGCGGCGGGGAGCGAGGCTTGGCCGATGCCGAGGCGCGTGAAGCGCGGCGAGCCGCGAGAGGTGCGGACGGTGCCGGGCATATCCCAGCGGATGCGCAGCGCCGGACCGTCGGCGGCGAGCGTGGCGCGGGCGACGAGGGCGCGGCCGTCGCCGAGGGCGATGCGGTGGAGGACGGCAAGGGACGGGAGCTCCACCCCCGAACCCCCGGGGGCCTCGATCTCGCAACCGGTGCAACGGGCGTCGAGAGGACCGGTGCCGACGAGGATGTCGTCGATGGCGCAGGTGAAGCCGGAGAAGGAAAGCGCGCGCTCGCCGTCGGAAAAGGAAAGCGTGCCGTCGAGGAGGCCGGCAGGGCCGGGGGTGAAGACGGCGGTCCAGGATTCGCCGGGCACGGAAAGGGGAAAGGCAGCGGACGGGGACTCCGCCCCCGACCCCACGGGAGAAGCAGTCTCCGGCCGCGCCGATGGCGGGACGCGGCCGAAAGCCGCATCCCCCCGGACGAACCCGGCCGCGCTTCCGGCGTCGATGCCCACGTCGCCCCAGAGGCAGCGGTCGTAGTTGGGGTCGTTCGCGGGGCCGCAGCCGTTCCAGAGGCGGAGCGTCACGGCGCGGCCCGCCCACGGCGAAAGATCCGCCGTGGCGTCCTGCCAGGCGTGGGAAGTCACGAAGGCCGCAAAGATTTCGTCGGCGCGGCCGGTTTCGTCCACGACGAAGACCTTGTATTCGGCACCGTCGCCTTCCCCTTCGGAATCCTTGATCGGGGCGGCGAGGGCCGTCGAGAGGCGGAGCGCGAGATCGGCCGCGTCGGGGAGGCGCACCGGGACGTCGCGCCAGATTTCGCCGGCGCCGGTCCGCCAAGGCGGCTGGCCGTAGAAGCCGAAGCGCACGTCGCCGTCCGCAACCTGCCAGCCCGGATCGAAAAACGCGCCGGTCTCGGAGCGTTCCGCCACCGGACGCGGAGAGGAACCGGGCAGTTGCACGAAAACCGATCCGGGAAGGAGGGCCAGGCGGACGGGCAAGTCCAGTCCGCCATGAAACGACGGCGGACTGGAGTCCGCCTCCCCTTTGACCGCCTCGAAGACCGCGATCGGGTGGAGCGGTTCGCCGCCGGGGAGGGAGAAGGAGGCGTGGATCGGATAGAGCGCGGACAGGACGCGGCCTGGGCGCGGGATGGCAGTGGCAAAGAAGGAGTTGGTGGAGTGGGGGGGGATGGCGCAGGGCAGAGCCTGCGCCTCAGGATGCTCTTCATCGGAGCGGGCGGAGTCTCTGTCCTGTACCTCGCCCGGAAGGGCGAGGTCCCAGTCATCATTGAGCCAGATGGCGAGGCCGCCGGAAACGGGCGCATCGGTGGCGTTGGCGATGTCGAGGCGGATTTCAAACGGTTCGTCGGCCGCGCGTTTGGCGGGGACGAACGCAGACGAGCCGCCCGTTTCGTCGAAGCCGACGAAACGGGCCATCACGCCATTTCGCGAATCCTCCGGCGGAAAGAAGGCCAGGGCGGGCAGACCGAATGCGATGGACAGAAGAAGGGCGGTGGCGACTTTTTCCATGGGATGGCGCTACCAAATCTTGTTTGGGGACGTATTCAAAAATGAAAACGCCGCCGGGAACTCCGGCGGCGTTTTGCGGAGCAACCTTTTACCGCACGATCAGCATGAACGGCTTCACGATGCGCCATTCGAGCTTCACGCAGGGCGGGGTGTCGGCGTCGGCCTTGTCGTAGGAGTACGAATCGCCTTCGACAAATGCCTTGAGCGTCGTCCAGCCGCCGTTGCCGTCGGGAACGGAGAGGCGGTAGCCGATGCCGGCGGCGCCGGAGGCCGTGAAGGTGTGCGCCCCCTCGACGAAATACGCCTCACCGGCGGTCTCGGCGGGAACAATGCCGGAGCCGGCTTCCACGGCCACGACGACGTTCGTGACGCCCAGCTCGCCGAAGTAGCGCGCCGCATCGACGTTGCGGTTGCGGACCAGCTCCTCCTCCGTGAGGACGCGGTCGTAGTAGCGGATGCTCTTGAGCGTGCCGCGAAGGAACTGGCCATCGCCTAGGTTCGCTCCTCCGATGTGGACATACCAGTCAAATGAATTCTGCATCGACGAAAACTGCTTGTATCCCGTTGTGACAGTTCCGCTCGTCGGCGCCTTTGTTCCAGGAAACACAACGGCTGTCTTGGCAGTATCGTCAAGAATAACAGTCGCATACGAGTAAGCATCCCCGACTTCTGTATAGCGAGGGCGATTGCCGTAATCAGCCTGTTGCGTCAGAAACCATGTGGTTTTCTGATTGCCACGAATTTGGATAGAACCCGTGTTCCATCCTGTTGCAAGGATATAGTTGCCGTCTGCGTGAGCGTTGTCTTCGTATGGCGCATCAACGAGAGACTGCAGCGTATATGTGCTCGCGACATGGAGGTATTTGGACGCATCGTTCGGTGTCATGAACTTGCGTTTGCCCTTGAAGTTGTATCCATATTCAGTCCAGGCGCTATCGTCGGCGGAACCTGCCAGCGATGCGTCGAGATTGCTCCCTGCAGTGCCTAGGTTGACCCACTTTGTGGCTGTATCGCTATGTGTTCCAATGCCAGCATTATAGATGCCATCAAAATGCATTACCGCCCCTGGTGCAAGGTCATCAATCGTATAATCGGCAGCAGAGCGGCAACCATACGTTGCCTTCCAATGCCATGTGAGGCGAACTTTTCCTGCAGTGGTAGCATAGGCGTAGGTGTTCCCGGAATGTCTGGTTGCGGCTACCCAATCGGTGCCGCTCCA
This sequence comes from uncultured Verrucomicrobiota bacterium, assembly GCA_946534105.1. Taxonomy (GTDB): domain Bacteria; phylum Verrucomicrobiota; class Kiritimatiellia; order RFP12; family UBA3636; genus UBA3636. The sequence continues at coordinate 74 of CAMNCG010000143.1, read as the reverse complement.
AGTTTCAATCGTGTAGCCGTCGCAGGCGTAGGTGATGCCGTTCGGGGCGGTCACGGTCTCCGGCGCGGTGAAGG
>CAMNCG010000142.1 GCA_946534105.1 uncultured Verrucomicrobiota bacterium | reverse complement strand
CCCCGCCGGTCCTTCCGTCTCATCTGTCCCTTCCGTCAACGACCTTTCAACCTCATCAACCAAAGGAGAACAAAACATGAACGCAACGACAACATCACGCGCAGCCGCCATGTTTGCCGCGGCAACCGTCGCCACAACGGCGGCAATCCCGTTCTCGGCCTCGGCCTATGTCAACACTGATGACCGGGCCGTCATCCCGCCCAACGAAATCATGACGGTCGAGGTGGCCGCCGACATGGTCTGGGACAAGCCGGTATTCGTAGATGGCATCCTGCGGAAAACTGGCGCCGGGAAACTTACCATTGTAGGCGAAAAACTCTACGGCCACGGCAAGGTCGAGGTTGCGGAAGGGGAACTCGCCGTCACGGCCACGGGGTCCGGGAGCGTCGCAATCGAGGCCCCCGACGTCCTTGCCGACGCGGCGATATGGCTCGACGCATCGCGGCATGTCGCGGGAACGGATGGCGCGGCGGCTACGGGCGACGCCGCAAAGTGGTTCGACGTGCGCGAGGAGGAGTGGGCGACGCCGGGATTCACGACGAATTACATCTACGCCGAAGGCATGACGAATCTCGCGGACAACGCGGCATGGCCGACCATCGGCGCGGACGACGCCTCCCGCCCATACGTCTATTTTGGCGGCTACGGCTCCGGGCAGTACATGCTCTGGCGGAAGCCCGCCGGCGACAAGGCGAAGATCGACGTCTGGCAGTCCTTCGCCGCCTACAATCCCGATGGATCGCACGGCCACTACATTGGAGTCGACGACAAGACGCTTGGGTATTTCTCCGTCAACGTCGGATCCGCGCAAACATGGCTCTTCGGGAAGGATTCCGAAAGCGACTACAACCATTTGCGGACGGGGCGCGTTTTCCTGAACGGCGAACGGGTCTCCGTTTCCGACAGCATCGACCTGCATGCCGTCCAGACCGTCGAGACGGATTCCTATCCTTCCGGCAAGCCTGCCGACGCCTTTTTCAATTACCGCAGCTACCAAAACAAGGCCGGGTCAGGCCCATCCGGAGCTGGGAACCGTGTTGGCGGAGGCAGAATGCACGAATTCGTGGCCTTCACGAACCGTATCGCGGAAACCGACCGGGTTCTCGTGGCGCACTGGCTCCTGCGCAAGTGGGTGAACACATCCGGCTACGGAGCATTCCCCGCCTTCGACGTTTCCAAGGACGCGACGCTGACACTCCCCGGCGTCATCGCCGGGACGGCAAAGGTCTCCTCTCGCGGAACCTTCAGAAGCTCCGGCGCGGCCACTCTCGGCAGCGACGCGCTTGCCGACCCGTTCGCTGGCCTTGGCGGCGCGGCGGCCTTTGACGAGGGCGCCGTCACGACGAACCTCGCCGGCGCGGCGGTCGCCGCCGTCCCAGGGAAAGTCTACGACGCCGACGCCTACAGCGCTCTGACCGTCTCCGCCGGAACGGCGGGCGAGGTGCGAAAGACGGGGCCGGGCGCGCTGGCCCTGGCCGGAATCGGCGACGCGACGTCCTTGTCCGTCACCGCCGGCACGGCGAGTCTCCGCGCCGTCCCGTCCGTTCCGGACGTCGCCCCTCCCCAGAACTGCCTCGCCGACTCCGGCTTCGAGGGAATCTACGCCCAGACGGCCCTTGCCACCTACGCAGACGGCGCGAGCGCGGGTGCCTGGACGGTGACAAATTACGGTCCCTCCGCCGCCACGCGAATCGTCTACAAGACCGGGTGGGGAAAGAACATGTGGGGCGGCGGCGCCTCGGATCTCGGCACCGTGGAGGGCAACTACTTCCTCCTCCTGAAACAGGGCGGAGGCGTGCGGCAGAACGTCGAACTGCCCAGGTCCGGACGCTACGAGGTCACGCTTCGCGCGACCCAGCGTTTGAACTACCCCGGTTTTGCGCGAATCTACCTGGATGGATTCCTCGTTGGCACCGCACAGTCTCCGGACTCCCAGAAGGATTGGGATTTCATCCGTTTCGAGACCCCATGGATCGCAGCCGGCCCCCATGTCTTCACGATTTCAAGCGAGGTGACGGTCGATACGGCGATTGGCCTCGACGACATACAGCTGCGTTGGCTTGACAATGTGGGCGCCGTCGCCATTCCGAATGCCAACTTCGAGGATGCCGACTGGGTCGGCGGCGTGACGCAGCCTGCGACCCGGGATGGAATCATGAACGCCATCAACGCCTCCAATGTCCTCTCCTCGGCTTTTCTGACGAAGTGGACGGCCTCCGGCACGGTCGAATTGCTGCGCGGCCTTCCCTATCTCCGCTCGAAGGCCGACTTCGACGCGCCCGACACCGGAACGGGTTGCGTTTCGGCCTATCTTCACAAGGGCGCCTCGATTCGCCAAACCGTGACCGTCCCGGAGGACGGGCTCTATGAACTTGGCGTCCTGGCGTGCGCCCATGTGAGAAAGGGCGTGCCGCGCGACAACACGTTCTCCAACCGAGGGGCTTCGCTGCGCCTCTCGCTTGGCGGGGCGTCGGAAACGCTGTCGCTCGACAACTGGTCGCCCAAGCGCGTCGGACTCTCCTCGGCGGTGCGTCTTTCCGCCGGAGACGCCGTGGCCATTGAAATCGCGGCCGAAAGCGTGTCCTACGACTACAACTACGTCCTCGTCGACGACGTGCGGCTGGAAAAACTCTCCAACCTCGTGGCCAATCCCGGGTTTGAGGACGGAGCGACGGGCTCCCTCAAGGAGCCAGTGGGTTGGACGGTCGCTGCCAATCCGGAGAGCAAAGGCATCGTCCATGCGGTGGACGACAACAACGGCGCGAAATACTTCGGTACGAGCTATGCCGAGGGAACGCATCGCGCCAGAATGCATTCGGGGACGGTTCTCTCGCAGGTCATCCCCCTCAAGCCAGGCCTCCACCGCCTTTCCTTCTGGGACGTGACGCGCGTCCACGACAACGGCGTCAATTTCGCATACGGGCCCTCGCCCGTCCGCGTGACGCTCTCGAAGGGCGCGGTCACGAACCTCTGCGAGACGGTCACGCCCTACCAATACGCCAAAGAGGCAACGCGGCGGGAATTCCTCGTCCGTGTGCGCGAAGCCGGGGACTGGACGCTTTCCTTTGAGGCGACGGCGACAGGCGACAAGAGCTCGTTCCTCGATGCCGTGGGCCTTGTCAGGGAGGACTCGCTTGCCGCAGACGCCGTGCCCGAAACCGGCTCGAAGCCGTCCGTTTCCGTGGCAGCCGGGGCGCGGCTTGGCCTCGACTGGCCAGGCCTGTTGGAGGCGGACAGAGTCAAGTGCGGTGGCCTGTCGCTCGTGGACGACATCGTGGCTGAGGACGCCCCGGACTTCCTCTACGGCATCGGCTCGTTGAACGCAAAGCCCAAGGGCACGATTGTCATTTTCCGATAGCCTCGCCATGCTTTTCCAGATCAAGTTTCCCGCCGTGGCGGCATTTGCCGCCATGGCGTCGGCGGCCGCGCCTCTCCCGTCCCCCCTCTTTCATGCGTCTTTCGACGGCGACTCTCCTGTCGCCGCCGAATCGAGGGGCGAGGCGGCGCCCGTCGAGGCGAAGGGTCTCGAGTGGACCGACGGCGTTTCCGGCAGCGCCCTGCATCTCACCCGCACTTCCGGAGGAACCCTCGCCTATGCGGAGGCGGGCAACTTGAATCACGCCTGCGGCACCGTCTCGCTCTGGTTCCGCAGCGACGAGCGTGCGGCCGCGTCCATGTCGGAAGCCACGGTCGGCGTAGGCCCGATGTTCTATCTCCTCTCCAACGATTTCGGCACGGATCGCATCGGGTCGGGCGCGCTCGTCTTCAGGTGGCACAAACACGTGCTTCGCGGCGACGTCTCCGACGATGCCGACTCCTACGTCCAGGATGCCCGTCGGGAGGCGTTTGACGGAAACTGGCACCATGTGGCCTGGACGTGGAATGCGAACTCGATGCGTCTTTACGTGGATGGAAACCCTTGCGGCACGAGCAGGGACTACTATTCCCCCATGCGCGCGGCGAGCCGCGCCCCCTACGTCTTTTCCCATCCTGTGGCCTTTGACCGTTTCTTCGTCGGGAACCGGAATGGCGAGGAGCAGTGCGACGGCGACATCGACGAACTTCGCATCTACGGCGAGGCGCTGGACTCGGCGCAGATTGCGTCGCTTGCGGCGGAGTTTTCCCCGGTGGCGACCTGTCCGCCGAAGCCTCTTCCCGACTATCGCGTACTCTACGCCCGCCCTGGCCGCAATCCCTACGTCGCCGACGCGGCCTCCGTCCCCGGCGAGATTCCGCAGGAAGACCTCGAACTCGTCGGCGAAGTGCGGCTGGATTCGCCGGAGGCCATTGAACGCCTGCGGGCAGCGGAGAGGCTGCGCTCGGTGGGCGACATCGCCTTCGGCGAGGCGGACGGCTCCCGATACGCCGAACTCGGCGCAAAGGCCGGGAGCCGCATCGCCGTGCGCTTTGCCGACCCCGGCAACGCCTCCGCGCTCTACGTCTTCGATCTCGACTACCCCGACGACAAGCGCCGCACGATGGATGTCATCGTGCAGTGCGCGGAAAGGAGCGCGAACGACTACACGATGCAGTGCGGCGTTGCGGCGGGCGACGAATATCCCGCGACAGGCCGCATTCTCACGCACCGCTGCGTCTGGTGGCGGAAGCCGGGCGACATCGCGCTTGTCCTCATGACCGCCCGCGACGGCGCTCCCGCCGCGGCAAGCGCCGTGCGGCTCTGGCGCGTAAAATCGGGGAGACTGCCTCCGGCGGTTGAGCCTCCGCACCGGATTCGTTCCCAAACGGAGCGCCGCCACATTGCGCTCTACTACGAAGACCCCGCGATCGGCTACGACTTCTCCGTCCCCGGCGAAATCTCCACGCCGGAGGCGCTTGGTGAAACCATCGACCGGGCCGTCGCCACCATGCGCTTTGCGGGGGAGGACGTCCTCGCCTACCCCGGGGCATGGTACCAGGGGCTTATCGGCGACCACTACAATCCGAGGAACCATGCGGTGGACTTTCTCTCCGGCTGGTACGAGAAGTTTGACGCCGAAGGCGACCTCGGCCTCTTCCCGACGCTCAACATCCACAACATGCCGGTGCCTCCTGAACTCGTCACGCCGGAAACCATGACAAATGGCGCGCTCCATGCTTCGCCCATCGCCATCCACGACACGGGACTTCCGAATCCTGGCCGCTGGCACGGGACGCCGCCGAACTTCAACGTCGCCCATCCCGAGGTGCAGTCCTACATCCTGGGCATCGTTGACGCACTTGCCGCGCAGGGGGCCGGGCATCCGTCATTCCGGGGCGTATGCCTGCATGTGACGCGCCACACGCTGCTCTCGTGGGGCGGCGCCGAATCCGGCTACAACGACGATTGCGTCGGCGCCTTCGCGAAGTCGGCCGGCGTAAAGGCGGCGTGCGACCGCGACGCCCCGCTGCGCGGCAAGGCCTACGCCGAATGGCTGCGCTCCGATCCCGCGCTTTGGGAAAGGTGGCTCGACTGGCGTTGTGGCGTCGTGACGGAGTTCTGGGCGGAGATCGCGCGGCATCTGCGCGAAGCAAGGCCCGACCTCATGCTTTGGGTCAATTGCGGCACCACCAGCTACATCCAGCAGGACTACGCGACAGCCCCGGACTTCGTCCGGCGCGCCAACCGGGAGGCGGGCATCGATGCGGCGCGTTTGCAGGCCGCGATCCCCAACCTGGTCTTCTCGCAATGCGTCATCCCCGCCGACTACCGCTGGCGCGGGCAAAATCTCGCCCCCGCGTTTCGGGAGATGCAGCGCACGCTTTGCGACCGTCCGGAGACCTACGCCCTTCTGCGGGAAGTCGAAAACCCCTGGGTGGTGCAGCACGACCGCTACTGGGAGTCTGCCATCGGGCGTGCCGGCGCGGCCGGCGGCGCGCCGACGCTCTCCTGCGACTGGCTTCAGGAATGCATCTGGCGCGTCTCGACGATCAATCCTTCCGGCGCGAACGCCCTTAGGGCATTCGTCCTCCCGCTTCGCTTCGACGATGTCCTCGGAATGGCCAAGGGCGGATTTCTCGTAGGCACTTACGGCATGGAACCGCACCTGGCGCGCTTCGCTCGGGCATTCCGCGCGTTGCCGGCCGTGAGGATGGAGGAGTTTTTCCGCGACGGCGCCGTCGTGGCGCGCATGGCCGAGGCGGACGGCCGCCTCTGCGGTTACATCGTCAACACCGACGCCGCAGAGGCGTCCGTCGAAGTCCATGGCCTCCCCGCGGGGGCGACGGACCTCGTGACCGGACGGCCGCTCGCCTCCCGCCTTCGTCTGGCCCCATACGAAATGGTGTCCTTCGCGGCAAATGGAAAAGGCATCTGAAGATGAATGCATGGAACAAGACCGTCCGGCTGGACCTCGCCGGCGTGTGGCGGCTCGACGGGACGGACGGGAAGGGCGCCGCCATCTCCTGTCCCGCGCAAGTCCCCGGTGACGTCCACTCCGCGCTCTTTGCCTCCGGCCTCATGCCGGATCCGTACTGGGGGCGGAACGAACGCGACGTCCAGTGGGTTGGCAGAAACGACTGGACCTTCACGCGCACGTTCGAGGCCGCACCGGACTTCGTCGCCCATTCGGCGGTCCTTCTCCGCCTTGAGGACTGCGACACCTTCGCGACGGTTTTCGTCAACGGCGTGAAGGTCGGCGAAACGCACGACCGCTTCCGCAGGTGGGATTTCGACGTCCGCGGCGCCGTTCGCGCCGGGCGCAACGAAATCCGCATCGTCTTTGCGAGCGCCTGGCGTATCGGCGACGAACGGGCTGCCGCCTCGCCGCGCCCGTATCCGATGAGCGTGAACACCTGGCCGTGGTTCAACAGCGGCTCCTTCATCCGCAAGCCGGCATGCCACCACGGCTGGGACTGGGGACTGGCGCAGATGACGGCCGGACCGTGCGGAACCGTGGCGCTGATCGCCTCGGACGGCAACCGCGTCGACTACGTCTATTGCGACCAGGTATTCCATGGCGACCTTTCGCACTGCACGCTGCGGGTCCACGCAATCCTCGAAACCGGCGAAGACGTGGAGAACGTCCTGGAAATCGACGACCCGCCGCTGTGGTGGCCGGCCGGCCAGGGGCCGCAGCGTTTCTTCGAGTACGCCGTACCCGTCGGGGGTACCGTGGTCAGGGGGCGCATCGGGCTGCGCAAGCTGGAAATCGACACGGCCGGCGGGGCCGTGTGCTTCAAGGTGAACAACCGGGCCGTATTCATGAAAGGCGCCGACTGGATCCCCTGCGACGCCTTCGACGCCCGCCAGACGCGCGGGCGCTACCGCTGGCTGCTGGAGAGCGCCCGAGCCGCGAACATGAACATGATCCGCCTGTGGGGCGGCGGGCAGTTCGAGAAGGACTGCTTCTACGACCTTTGCGACGAACTCGGGCTCCTGGTCTGGCACGACTTCATGTTCTCCTGCGCCCTCTATCCAGCGACCGAATCGTTTCTCGCCGACGTCCGCGGCGAGACGGAACATCAGGTGAAACGCCTCCGCGACCACGCCTGCATCGCCCTCTGGTGCGGAGACAACGAGTGCATCGGCGCCGCGCGAGGCTGGTATGGAGACAAGATTTCCGAATCCGACCGCCCGCTCTACATCGAGGAATGCAGAAGGCGCTTCGAGGTCCTGGAAGAGGTCGTCGCGCGTTGCGACCCCAGCCGGAAGTTCTGGCCTTCCTCGCCCTGTGCCGGCGTCGCGGACTTCACCCAGGACGCATGGCACGACGACACGCGCGGCGACATGCACAACTGGACGGTCTGGCACGAAAACGCGCCTTTCGCCCGATACCTCGACTTCACCCCGCGCTTCTGCTCGGAGTTTGGCTTCCAGAGCTTCCCGTCGCGGGAAGTCGCGGAAACCTTCTGCAAGCTTCCGGCTCCCGGCTCGCCGCTCGGCGCGTCCGCGCCGGCGCCGGACTTTGAATGGCACCAGAAAAACGGCGGCGGCAACCAGCGCATTCGCGAGACCATGGCGCGGCTCTTTCGGCCGCCGCGCACCGTCGACGAGGAGCTTTACCTCTCGCAGGTCCAGCAGGCAATCGCCATCAAGACGGCGGCGGAGGCCTGGAGGACGCTTCGCCCGCATTGCATGGGGACGCTCTTCTGGCAACTGAACGACCTCTGGCCCGTCTCTTCCTGGAGTTCGATCGAATACGGCGGCAAGTGGAAGCACCTGCACTACCACGCGCGGCGGTTCTACGCGCCCGCCGCCATCGTCGCCAAACCGGCGAAGGCGGCCCCCGACACGGTCGAAATCTGGGCTCTCAACGACACGCCGTCGCCCCTCTCCGCAAAAGCGGAGGTGCGCCTCGTCGGCATCGCGGATGGTGCCGTCCTGACGTCCGAAACCTTTCGCGCGGCGCTTCCGCCGGGGTCGTGCGTCCGCCTGGCCTCCCGGCCGCTTGCCGCATACGGCGCGGAAGAACTGCGGAAAGGGCGATTCCTTTCGCTCGTTCTGTCGGATGCGTGCCGCGCCGCGCAGCGCAGCGGGGGGGATCGCCGCGTTTCCGAATGGCACCGCAACGACTATTTCTTCGCGCCGTTCAAGGATAGTCCCGTCCCCGACGCGGCCGTCGCCGTCGAAGTCTCCGGCTTCCGCGTGACGCTGCGGACGGACAAGCCGGCGTTCTTCGTCTGGCTCGACGCCCCCGGCATCCGCGGCGTGTTTTCCGACAACTCCCTGTCTCTTCTCCCCGGTGAAGAACGCAGGGTGCTCTTCTCGCCCGCAGACCATTCCGTTGACCCCTCGGAATTCGCTGCCAGGCTGACGATCACGCACCTTTAGCCTCAACATCAATTTCCGGCTGATTTCACGCGGATCGATCCTCGATGCCTTCCTCCCCCAGAACCGGACGTCGGGAAGGTCAGACCTCTTTCCCTTGATGACAGGACGGAAGATGAAATTGTCATGAAGGAAGGAGGATATTCCGGGGTCCGTCCCCTCCGGCATCTTCAAGAAGCTCGACTTCACGCCCGTTCCGCCTGAGCGGCGACTCGTCGGAGAACAACGTCTTTCAAGGTTTTCCCCGCCAACCGGCTTTATGGTAGTGTTGGGGCATTCCGAGAATGGACATTGTCGAAGAACTCAGAACCAACCGGGAAAACGGGGCGAGAAGGCTTGAGGCCGAATACAAGGCGGGACTCATGGCGCTCGCGCGCCGCTTTTTCGAAAACGAATGCGACGCCGAGGAACTGGTCAACGGAACCTTCGCCCGTGTCGTCGAGCATATCGACGACTATGTCGAGCAATCCGCCTTTTTTGGGTGGATGTGCCAAATCCTGATGAGCGAAATCTCGCGGCAAACGCGGCGCAAGTCGAACCGGATGGAGGTTTTTCCGGGGGAGATGCCCGATGTCGCCGACCCCAATGCGCAGGATGCCATTTTCCGTTCCCTTGACCATTCGCTCGTCCGCAGCGCCATCGAGGAACTCCCGAAATCCGACCGCGAAGTGCTGCTTCTGCGGTATTTCATGGACATTCCGGTCGTCAAGATGGCCAAGATCCTGAGCCAGCCGGTGGGGACGGTTCATTCCCGTCTGCACTACGCCCGCAAAGCGCTCGCCGTCAAGCTCGGCGCCGCCGCGAAAAAGCCCGGCGGCAAGGCGCTGCTTCTGGCGCTGGCGCTCTGCAGCCTCACCGCCCTCGGCGCGGCGGTTTACACCATCGCCGCTTCCGGCGAGGCGCAGGACACGGGTGGTGCGGCCTCCGGCCGCGCCGCCGCTGCTTGGACCGGCGCGACCGGCGGG
>CAMNCG010000141.1 GCA_946534105.1 uncultured Verrucomicrobiota bacterium | reverse complement strand
CATCCGCGGACCGCGAGCGCGCAGAGGACGATCGCGGCCGCGGCGGCGGCCACGGCGCGGAGACGCCGGCCGCGCGGCGGAAGGACGGAAAACCGGCGGCGGCCGTCCGGCGCGAAACGCGAGGCGAACGCCGCGAGCGCCGGCTTTCGGCGGCGCGACGGTTCGTCGTCGAACGGACCCGGACGCAGGAACATCGGCGAAACGGCGGGGCGGCGGCGCCCGGCGGCTCAGTAGCCGCCGAGAAGCGTCTGGAGGCGTTGCATGAACGCCTGCTGGTCCGCCGGAGACGGGCGGTAGCCCTTCTTCTCCGGAAACGCGAGCGCAATGCGCCCGTACGAATCGATTCCCCACTCGCCCTTCGTGCCGTCCGAGCAGACGATCGAACCGGAAGCCGCGAAGCCCGGACGCTGGATGCGGTCGAGATCGACCTGCACCGAGGCGGCGCCGGGCGCCGCCTCCCCGCCGTCGGGGCCGGACGGCTCCGCGGGACCGGAAGGCGCGGACGGGTCCGCGGGCTCCGCGGGATTGCCGTAGTCGTCGGGATAGCCCGACGTGGGGTCGTACGGGTCGGGACCGTCGCCGGGCCCGAAGGCGCCGGCACCGCCGGCGGCCCCGCCGGGGGCGGCGGCGGACGCCAGGGGATCGGCGGCGGGCTTCTTTTCGGGCTTTTCCGCGAGATCGACCTTGAGGTCGATCAGGAGAAAGCGCGTGTCGAGGTACGAGAGGCGCACGCCGAACTCGTCGGCGAGGCGCGTCTGGATGTCGGAAAGCGACGCGCCCTCCGCCGCCCAGGCGCGGACCGCTTCCTCCTGCTCTTTGGTCAGTTGCATCGCGTTTGCTAGATGAAGGCGTACTTGACGATGAAAATCACGGTGAGCGCGTACATGACGGGCGAAACCCGCTTCGCCTTGCCGGAGAGCGCGTTCACGAGCGTATAGGAGATGATGCCGAACATGATGCCGTCGGAAATCGAGTAGGTGAACGGCATCCAGGCGAGGGCGATGAAGGCCGGAAGGCTCTCGCGGACGTCATGCCAGTCGATGTCGATCACGGAGGAAAGCATCATGTACCCCACGATGATCAGCGCCGGCGCCGTGGCAAACGCCGGAACGGCGAGAAACACGGGCGCGAAAAGGATCGAGACGAGGAAGAGGACCGCCGCCGCGAGGGCGGTGAGGCCCGTGCGGCCGCCGGCCGCGACGCCGGAGGCGGATTCGACGAACGTCGTCGTCGTGGACGTGCCGAAGACGGCGCCGACGGAGGTGGCGATCGAGTCGGCGTAGAGAGCGCCGGAGATGCGGGGCAGGCGGCCCTTCTTGTCGAGCATCCCGCCCTTCATCGAAACGCCGATGAGGGTGCCAAGAGTGTCGAAGAGGTCCACGAAGAAGAACGCGAACATCACGACGAAGAAATCGAGGGATTTCACGAGCGTCCAGCCGATGGTGTGAACCATGACGCCGTCTTTCTCGACGGTGTGATCCCATTTTCCGGGATCGAAGATCGCGCCGAAGGATTCCGCAAAGTCTTCGAAGGACTCGGAAATGCCCGCGAACGAGAGCTTCGGGTACAGCGGGAAGTAGTGTTCGAAGTCGGGAACGTAGAGGCCCAGGGCCTCCGCGAGCATGCCGAGGACCCAGGTGAAGAGGATGCCGAAGAGGATCGCGCCCTTGAGCTTGAGGGCGAGCATGACGCCGATCGCCAGCGTGCCGACGAGCGCGAGGATGGCGCTGATGCCCTGCGTGTGGAACGGAACGCTGCGGAAATCGACCGAATCGACGAGCGTGGCGCCGTTGTCCACGACGACGTTGGCGTTCTGCAGGGCGATGAAGCAGATGAACAGGCCGATGCCGGCGGAAACCGCCTTCTTCAGCGAAACCGGGATCGCGTCGAAAATGCTTTCGCGCACCGGGGTGACGGAGAGGGCGAAGAACAGGAGGCCTTCGACGAACACCGCGAGAAGGGCGAACTGCCAGCTGTAGCCCATGCCCTTGACGACGCTCCAGGTGAGGAAGGCGTTGAGGCCCATGCCCGGCGCCAGGACGAAAGGATAGTTCGCGAAAAGCGCCATGAGCACGGTGCCGACGAACGCCGCAAGGGCCGTGGCGATGAAAACGCCGCCTTTCGGGATGCCGGCTTCGTTGAGGATCGCCGGGTTGACGGCGAGAATGTACGCCATCGTCATGAAGGTGGTGAGACCGGCCAACAGCTCCGTGCGGACCGTGGTCTTGTTCTCGCGGAGACGGAAGAATCGTTCGAGCATGTCGTTTGCCTTGTTTTGCGTGTTGCGCGGCGTCCCGGCGCGCGGAGAACGCTCCGCGCATGGCGCCGGACGCCGGACGGGGACCGAATCCTACCACACATCGGCCCCGCGCGTTTTCGTCCCTGCCTAGGCCGCCTTGCCGGCGGCGTAGAGCGCCATGGCGGCGACGACGAGGAGCGCGGCGGCGGCGCGGCGGGCGACGACGGAAGCCGCGACCCGCTCTTCGAGCCCGGTGCGGCCCGCGCGGGCGATGGCCCACCCGAGCGCGACGGAAACAAGGCCGCGCGCGCTCTGCACGATGTTGCCGAGGACGAGCCCGCAGAGCGCGAAGCAGGCGAAGAGCGCGATCATCGCCGAAAACCAGCAAAGCGCGTACGGCGCCGCCCAACGGAGCCAGACCCGCCGGGAAGGCACGCCCTGCACGACGAGCGCCGCAAGCGAAAAAAGTCCGCCCGCGATGTAGATGACGCACGCGGCGAAGAGCGAAACGCGCGCGACCGAGCCGCCGAAGGACGCTTCGCACGCGCCGCACGAGACCGTGATGAACCAGTCGGACGCGCAGAACGCCGCGCAGGCGGCGAGGAGCCACGCCCATGCGCCGGCCGGCACGCGCCGGCCGGCGCCGGCGAGCAGGAACGCCGAAAAGACGACGAGCGCGACGGCGCACCACTGCGCCGCAGAGCAGGCGCGGCCGGCCGCCGCGCCCGCCACCGCGAGCAGCGGGACCTTGAGCGCCAGGAGCGGCGACGCGCGCGACGAATCCAGCCGCCGGAGCAGGAAGAACATCGCGCCGTTCCCGGCCATGCACATGGCGATGCACGCGACGGCGGCCGGCAGGAGCCGCGGCCAGTCCGGGGGCGGCGCGCCGGCCGCCGGCCGCGCGAACGGCAGGAGGACGGCGGCGAAGAGGCCCATCAGGCCGAACGAAGGCGCCAGAAGCGTCCACGCCGGCTTCCCGGAGCCCCGCACGTACGAGGCCGAGACGACGTACGAACACGACTGCAGGAACGCGGCCACGAGCCCGATCGCGAGTCCGGCGGCGGTTTCCATGCTTCCCGATTCCACGCGCGGCGGCGGGGCCGTGCGCTAGGCGTCGACCAGTTTCGGTTCGATCCAGGCCGTCACCGCGGCGCATTCCACGCCGAACGGCAGGTAGCCGGCGAACCCGACGACCGGCATTTCCCAGATCTGGAAGCGGTGCACCCACGGCACCGCGTAGACCCACTTGGCGACGGCGTAGTAGTTCCACGTCTCCCACGCGAGGCCGCAGACAAGCGCCGCGGCGGCGAAGCGGAAGACGAACGCCCAGTTGCCGTCGTGCAGGCGGTCGAGCACGCACGGCTCGCCAAGGAGGATCTGGACGAGCAGGAACGCCATGAGCGGCGAGAGCCAGAGCAGCGGGAAGGCGTACTGGGGGAAGAAGACGATGCCGCAGAGCCCGAGCGCGGAAACCGACGCGAAGAAGGCCGCGCCGCCCGCCGTGCGCACCTTCGGCTTCCACCGCATGTCGGCGAACCGCGCATCCCGGAACGGGGCGAACGTGTGAAGAAGCGCCGCCGTGGCGGTCACGGCCGGAAGAACCGACGAAAAGCAGACGGTGGCGTAGAACGTGTACTCCGCCGCCGACATCTGCGATACGCCCTGATAGTACCAGTTCCACACGTAGCGATTGAGATACTCGAAAAACCACCAGAAAAGCGAACTGGCCGGAAAGGTCAGGAGATACGGGAGCGGGTGCTCGACGAGGGGGGACTTGCCGCCGCGCTTCACGCAGAGCGCGTTCACGATCAGGATGTACCCGATCCAGAGCGGCATGTACGAAATGTGCGGCTGTATGGAGCGGCAAAAGTCAAACTTCGCCCAGCAGAACGTCCACGCGACGGCGAGTTCGGCGAGCCCGAACCAGCCCCACCACGGGAACTTCGGGCGGGACGGGCGCGCCGGACCTTCCGGCGCCGGCGTCCCCGCCGCCGCGGCCGCCGCATTCTCCGCGGCGTCGCCGCTCCGGAAGAAGGCGCGGCGGACGAGCGGGGACATGCAGCAGTACGTCCAGAGGACCATGCCGCAAAACCATTTCCACGAAAACGGGCAGCGGTGGTTCCAGAGCTTTTCGGGCAGTTCGCCCCAGTCTTCGGTGCGGGGCGGGAAGCTTTTCACGCCTTCCCAGATTTCGTCGAAGCCGCCGAGCCAGGCGCAGGCGGCGGGAACGCCGAGGAGCACCGCGGCGAGGAGGATGACATGGAGGAGTCTTTTCATGGTCGGGAGGGGGGATTGCGGGGATGCGGGCGGGGCGGCGTCACTTCCAGAAATCCCAGACGCCGCAGACGGCGATCGCGACGAGGATTCCGAAAACGGCGCCGGCGAGGGCTTCGCGGCGCCGGTGGCCGAGACTTTCTTCGAGTTTCTTCGCCTCGAACGGCTCCGTCTTCCGGAGCCGCTCGACGACGCGGTTGAGGATTTCGGCCTGCTCGCCGGCGGCGCGGCGGATCGAGACGGCGTCCGCGATCGTGATCGTCGCGAACCCGAGCGCAATCATCGCCTCGGGGGAGTCGAAGCCGTCGGTGAGGCCGACGGCCGCCGCGAGGGCGGAAACGAGGGAAGAGTGGGCGCTCGGCATTCCGCCGGACGCGGAAAGCTCCGAAAAATCGACGCGGCCGGTGCGCAGGTAGACCCGCACGAGCTTGGCGAGCTGCGCCAGCCCGCCCGCAAGAAACGCGGAGACGAACCACGGGTGCCGCACGATTTCAAAGGCGTTCAGGTCGTGCCAGTTCCTGATCACGCCCATGGCAGGGGGTGTCATGGGGACCGACTATACCACAACCCCGCCGCAAAAAATCGCTTTCCATCCGACCCCGTTCGGGGATCGGGGTTGAAACGCGGGACGCGGTGGGCTATACTGGGCGCGCACGACGCGCAAGGGCGCCGGGCCGGTGCCGTTGCGCCGTCCCGCCGTTTGCCCGGGCGCAGGGTTCCAAACAGCCGTTTCCGACAAATGCCAACTTCCACCTACGCCGCCGATCCGGTTCTGGAGGCCGTCCACTCCGCAGGTCTGCTGGACGACACCGCCTGCGACGAAATCCTTGAAGAAAAGAACCGGTCCGCAAAGGACGCGCGCGACATCATCGTCGACGCCGGCTACCTCTCCGAAGACGATCTGCTCAACGCGCTCTCGGCCGGCAGCGGCATCGACGTGACCACGATCGCCGACGCCGACATCCCGGTCGAAACGGTCCAGGCCGTCAAGGATTCCGTCGCCAAGATGTACGGCATCATGCCGATCGAGGCGACCCCGACCTCCGTGACGCTCGCGACGTACACGATCCCGAGCCCGGTCGTCTCGGACGAGCTTTCCTTCGTGCTCGGCAAGGAGATTTCCTTCGTCCTCGCGCGAAAGGAGGAGGTGCTCGGCTGCATTTCGCGCTACTACGGCGGAAGCGATTCGGCCGTCGACGACTTCCTCTCGATCGCCGAGTTCGAATCGAACGCCGCCGGCGGGTTCGACGACGCGATGGACGAGAAGCAGATGGCCGAGGCGGCGTCGTCCGCGCCGGTCGTCCGGTTCGTGAACCTCGTGCTCAACCAGGCCGTCCAGGCCCGCGCGTCCGACATCCACTTCGAGCCGTTCGAGAAGGAATTCAAGATCCGCTACCGCGTCGACGGCGCGCTGTACGAAATGACCGCGCCGCCGCGGAACCTCGCGACGCCGGTGATTTCGCGCATCAAGGTCATGTCGAACCTCAACATCGCCGAGCGCCGGCTTCCCCAGGACGGCCGCATCGAACTGCCGGTCGGCAACCGCGTGATCGACCTCCGCGTGTCATGCCTCCCCACGCAGTTCGGCGAATCCGTGGTGCTCCGCGTCCTCGACCGCTCGGTCGTGTCGCTCGATCTCGAAAACCTCGGCATGCCGGACGACGTCTACAACAACATCGGAGAGGACATCGACAAGCCGAACGGCATCGTGATCGTGACGGGTCCGACGGGCTCCGGCAAGACGACGACGCTGTACTCCTGCCTCCGCCGCATCAACAAGGAGGGCACGAAGATCCTCACGGCCGAAGAGCCCGTCGAATATGACATCGACGGTCTCGTGCAGGTTCCGGTGAACCCGGTTCAGGGCAACACGTTTCCGCTGGTCCTCCGCGCATTCCTCCGTCAGGACCCGGACGTCATCATGGTCGGCGAAATCCGCGACCTCGAAACGGCCCAGATCGCGGTTCAGGCGTCGCTCACCGGCCACTTGGTGTTCTCGACGCTCCACACCAACGACGCCGCCGGCGCCGTGACGCGTCTCGTGGACATGGACGTGGCGCCGTACCTCATCGCATCGACGCTCAACGCCGTCCTTGGCCAGCGCCTCATCCGCAAGATCTGCAAGAACTGCCGCACGTTCTACGACCCGACGCAGGAACACCTCGACCGCCTCGGCCTCACGCCCGACCAGGTCGCCGGCCGCCAGTTCGCCTTCGGCGCCGGATGCGACGTGTGCAACAAGTCCGGATACAAGGGCCGCAAGGGTCTCTACGAGTACCTCCGCGTGTCCGACCCGATCCGCCTGCTCATCAGCGAGCGCAAACCGACGCTCACAATCCGCGAAAAGGCCCGCGAACTCGGCATGCGCACCATGCGCGAGGACGGCATCCGCAACGTCCTCGACGGCACCACCACGGTGGACGAAGTCCTGCGCTACACCTGACGCTTTCCGGTTCATGAAGATCCCGTCCTTTTTCCCGGCGGCCTCGGTCGCGGCCGCGATTTTCGCCGTTGCGACGGCGTCCGCGGACGTCGCGCAGTTCAAGCAGTTCTGGCTCACGGAGGCGCTTTCCGGACTCACCGTCGGTCCGATTGTCAACAAGCCCGGCAACCGGTTCGACTGCGGCGGCGAAACGTGGGTGATCCTGAAGACCGAACGACCCGGCGAAATCGACTTCGCCGACATGAAGACGCTGACGCCCCAGGGTCCGTACGACCTCGTGGAGCAGCG
This sequence comes from uncultured Verrucomicrobiota bacterium, assembly GCA_946534105.1. Taxonomy (GTDB): domain Bacteria; phylum Verrucomicrobiota; class Kiritimatiellia; order RFP12; family UBA3636; genus UBA3636. Next base: position 2,506 of record CAMNCG010000141.1, on the reverse strand, counting down.
CATGATCGACCTCGGCCCGAAGGCGTACGTCTTCGTGAAGGTCTCCGATTTCGACGGCGACGATCCGTCCGCGAATCGGTCGGTCGTTTCGCAGGCGGTGCGCGAGAGACCGACGAAGAATCGCCACTCGTGGAGCGACGAGCGACCCGAGCGTTGGGTGCTCGGACCCGTGCCGAGCACCAATCCCCGCGCCCACAAGGAGTACGCGCAGCCGTGGTCGATGGAGGAGCTCCGCCTGGCGCCGTCGGTCATGGGATTCGTCGAGCCATCCCGCTCCGTGCAGTACGACTGGGAACTCGGCGGCCTGTCCGGTGGTCGGAAGAAGGACCTCAAGGCCCTCCGGCTCGGCGCCAAGGGAGAATGGAACGGTTTTTCCGGCGAGTTGGGAGTCGTCTCCGGCGCGAAGACGACAGGATCGCTCGTCGCGGACGGAGTGTCCCTTTCCTCGCTCCGCTTTTCGGACGGCGACGGCTTCTTCCTCGCCGCAGGCTACGACTGGCGCTTCCGGATCGACGGCGGGTGGAGCGCTTCGGTCGGAGCCCGGGCGTCGTGGGAACGCATCTCCGGAACGCTTTCGGCGCGCAGCACGAAACCCAGGACGGATTACGAAATCGACCCCGTTTCCGGCGTCACGAACGCGGTTTCGTCGTACGGCTTCGGTTCGTGGTCTCACGACGCGACGCTTTCGGAATTCCGCGCGACGGCCGTCGCCTCGATCCGGTACGACGAGTGGTACTGGGGTCTCAACGCCTCGTTTCTCATCGACTGCGTCGCCGACACGTCGCTTTCCGCCGACGTGCCGGTCCTCGGGCGCGACTACGACCTCGAAGCCGACCGTTCGCAGCCGGTCGGACTCCGTTTCGGCGGCTGGTATTCCCCGATCGACCACTGGACGCTCGAGGCGGCCTTCACGGTCGGGAGCGAAACGACGCTGCGTCTCGCCGCCGGCTGGTACTTCTAGCGCCTGCGGTGCGAAACAAACGGAAAAGCGCCAAGGAGCCGACGCTAGGATTTTTCACGGACGGAACGTTCTGGAAGAAGGTTGTCCGGCTTTCCGTTCCCATCACGCTTCAGGCGCTTCTCGTCGCGCTCGTCGCGGTGGCGGACGCCGCGATGCTCGGCCGCGTGGACCAGAATGCGATGGCGGCGGTGTCGCTCGCCACGCAGGTGCAGTTTCTCCAGAATATGGTCGTGTTCGCGGTCACGACGGCGCTGTCGCTTCTCGGAGCCCAGTACTGGGGCAAGGGGGACCGCAGGAGCGTGGGCCGCCTTTTCCGGATCGCGATCCGGACGATCGGCGGATTTTCGCTGGCCGTTGCGGCGCTCTGCATCTGCGCGCCGAACGCCCTCATGCATTTGTTTGCCGGAAACGGTCCGCTCGTCGAAATGGGCGCGGGATATCTGCGGATCGCCGGTCTTTCATACCTCTTCGTCGGCGTCTCGCAGTGCTACATGACCATCCTGAAGGTGACCGACCGCGCCTCTCTTTCGGCCGCCATCGGCGGCGGCACCGTGGCGCTTAATGTTGTCTTCAACGCGGTCTTCATCTACGGACTCGGCCCCGTTCCGGCTCTCGGCGCCCGCGGCGCGGCGGCGGCAACCCTGCTCGCCCGCGCGGCGGAACTCGCGGCGGCGGTCTTTTCGGCGCGTCCGGAGCACGCCGTGAGACCAGGCTGGAGCCGGCTGTTCGAACGGATGCCGGGTCTGTCGGCGGACTTCCGAAAAGCGGTTCTTCCGCTGTTCGGCGGCGTCTGCTTCTGGGGAGCCGGTTTTGCCTCGTACACCGCCGTGATGGGACATCTGGGAAGCGACACCGCGGCCGCCAACGCCGTGGCGGCCGTGGTTCGCGACTTGCTCTGCTGCCTCACGGACGGCATGGCCGCCGCAACCGTCGTCGTCGTCGGAAACGAGCTCGGCGCCGGGCGTCTCGCCCGAGGCCGACTCTACGGCAACCGCATGGGCCTCGTGTCCCTCGCCGTCGGCACCCTGTCCGGCGCGGCGGTCCTCGCCGTGGCGCCATTCGTGCTCGAAGCCGTGGCGCTCACACCCGGCGCGAGGACGCTCCTGCGTTCAATGTTCCGGATTCTCGCGCTCTACGAGTTCGGTCGATGCGTGAACACGATCGTCATCAACGGCGTCTTTACCGCCGGCGGAGACACGATGTTCGATTTCTACAGCCTCGCCGTCACGATGTGGGGCCTCGCCGTGCCAAGCGCCTTTCTCGGCGCGTTCGTCTTCCGCTGGCCGCCCGTCGTGGTCTACGCCTGCACGTGTATCGACGAAGTGGGCAAGCTTCCCTGGGTCTACCTCCACTTCCGCCGATACAAGTGGGTGCGCGATCTCACTCGCTAACCCCTTCCGCCTTCCCGCATCCTTCCACTTCTCTTTCTCTTCCTCCCTTCACCCCATGTTTTCACCGAATTCTCGCAATGTTTTCATTTGATTGCAAAGGTATTTCCAAATCTTGATTTTACGCCGTCCGTCGTCGCACCCGCACGAGCCCGAG